>JANPJE010000429.1:0-21150 GCA_031425355.1 Spirosoma sp.
GCACCTGATACAATTTTCGGAAGATGGTGATATGGCGTATTCTTTAGATAAAATGCAAGCACCGGTAAAGGACTCAACCGGAGTGGCCAAAATGGTACGCAACAAAGTTTTGCATATTTGGAAAAAGGACAGGGCAGGAAATTGGAAGGTTTCATTGTTAATGGTAAGCCCTGAAAAATAGACGCTGGCAAAATTGATTCGCTCCGCGTGGGGTCGCTCCCGGCGACAGGTTGCTCGTCCCCGAAGGAAAGGCACAGCCCAACCAACAAAGGGTGTAAAGGTGCAAACGACCCGCGTTTTTTCAACTAACTTGCACACCATCATCCCTTTGGGGCGTTGGGTGCAGTCCATAAATTAGCTTCCATTTCGGCCTTTCGGGCGACATTTTGACCGCCCCGCGTAGGCAAGTTCGGGCTTCCATTTCCAGCTTTCGGCTGACACGGCGAGCGTCCCGATTGGGCAGGGGCAGGTTTGCTCGGCCGCGCTCCAGCGACAGGCCAACCGCCCTGAAAGGTGAACTTTGGGCTTCGCGCTCGGTGTACAAAAGGCAATATAACTCAAAAAAAGAACCATGAAAAGACGAAATTTTTTAGAAGTGGGGTTTGCCGTTACAATATCAACGCCACTCATGGCTCAAAATGAGCCTGCTAAACCTTTTTGGGTGGATGCGGATAAATCTCGTTTTGGTGAAAATTTGGGTGGAGGGAGTCGCAACGACCTAAAAGTATCGGGTAAAGACACCAATGGCCATTGGGCAATGTTTGAGCTTCATAGTCGAGCCAAAACTGGCCCCGCTTTGCATATTCATTTCGACCAAGACGAAACCGTGAATATTCTTGAAGGAGAATATTTGTATCAAATTGGTGACGAAAAAAGGCGGTTCAAAACAGGGGATACTATTTTTATCCCACGAGGTACACCCCACGCATTTTTATATTTGGGCGAAGGCACAGGCCGAAAACTAAGTATGTATCAGCCAGCAAATAATATAGAGGAAATGTTCAGAAAAGTAGGACAAATCAAAGAGCGAACTCCCGAAAATGTACAAGCCGCTATGATGGTTAATAATAGTAAAGTTGTGGGTGGAATGCTGAAGGCTGACTAAATGTGGAAGTGCGTTGTGTAAAGATCGAAATAGTAATGCATCACAAAATGTGAAGCGCGTATTTTGTAGTGAAAGTGCGGTAATCGGCGAGTTGATGGCTATCTCAAGAAGACCATTCTCGGTAGGCAAAACAGCAATTTTAAAGAAAAACAATATGAAAAAAATAGTCAATTCATTTATCGTAACAATAAGTTTGACACTTACCGCAAACATTTTATTTGCTCAAGACCCACGAGAACCAGAAATCAGGCGACTTGAAAATGTTGAAAGAGAAGCCGTTTTGCAAGGTGATTCGGCCATGCTGTTTGGAAAAATATGGTCAAATGAAATGGTAATTAATAACCCTGCAAATGTTGTGTGTACAGTTGAACTTTCAAAATCTCAACTGCGAACAGGCAATCTGGCATACCTCTCATTTGTGCGAAACATTGAAAAAATATCTCTCAACGATAATATTGCAATTGTGATGGGTAGCGAAATTTTGAAACCACAGGGTACACAAAAAAATGCAGGAAAAATCGTGACTCGTAGGTTTACTAATATTTGGAAATTTTCAAATAATAGTTGGAGTATTATTGCGAGGCAAGCGACAATTATAAAAGTAGAATAATGACTATGGCTGTTATCCGCTCCGCGTGGGCGGGTCTCCGGCGACAGGAAGCACGTCCCGTGACAGGTGAAACAAGACACGTTTCGTTGTCTTGCTCAAAAACAGACTTCATGAACAACCTTTTTACGATTGTATAGTTAATACTTGTTTCTGCATTCGCTTAGTGCGAAGCTCGGAAGACCTTCGGCGAGTATAGGCAGTGAGCCGGTACTGGCTAAGCACATGAACCCTAAAAACTTCGACATTGTAGACTTTGACCGGTTTGTTGCCCAGTATATGGACACCAATACTGACCCCTTTGCGTTTCAGGCAAGCGCTATACAGATCTATCCTTTATCTATTGCTTCATCACGCATAAAGCCCCCTACTCCCCTTTTCAGGGCATCGTACAATTTTTTACTTGTCTTTTTGGCTGGCGGTGGCACGCAACAGATTGATAACGAAATTTTCGAGTTAGAACCAAATGATATCCTGTTTATCCGGGAAGGCCATCTCAATGCGATCAAATCCATCGATTCAGCTACAGACGGTTATTTTATTTACATAGATAGTACGCTCCTGCCACAGATTTTTGCTACGAATGCGTTACTCCATCGGTTCACCTTCTATCCAAAACAGTCTGTTTCCAGGTCCGAAATGGAATGGCTTTGCCAATGCTGTGAGCTGATGTTCAGGCAAAAAACGGACGAGCTGTACGTAACGGAAATTCAGGTTGCTTTGCTTAAAGTAATGGTTCTGAAACTGGCAGAAGCATCGGCAACCCTACTGGCCAAACCAGATCGGCAGTCGGAAATAACCATGTTGTTCAAAGGGTTACTATACGAGAATTTTCGCAAAAGCCGGGATGTCAGGTTTTACGCCGATTCACTGGCTGTCTCAGAAAACTACCTGAATCGATGTGTGAACTATAGTACCAATAAATCACCGAAGCAGCACATCAATGAACTGGTCATTGTGCATAGCAAGGTGCTCCTGCAGGATCGTTCCAAGGATATTTCACAGGTTGCCTACGAGCTAAACTTTTCGGACCCGTCGCACTTTGGCCGGTTGTTTAAGCAGATGACCCGGCAAACGCCCTCCCAATACAAAAACTCCTTCATGCACGGTTTGTCCGAGTAAGTGCACGATTTCTGATAGCGGAAAGTCAATCATACGCCTGAATTTTGCGGGGTTCAACGTAGTGTAGGTACTACGTAGTGAAATCCATCAGGTTAGGCCTCCTAAAAACAGAAGCAATGCTACCGCATAAAATTCCGACTATCCTTGTTATCCTTCTGGCAATGGTGCTGACTGCATCCAAATCCATGAACCAGCAGTCTGCGTTACCGATTGAGATTGTAAACGTTCAGAAGAAACGGGGGAAAATCGTTGTTGAGCTGTACAAAGACAAATCCGATTGGCTGAAAACCCCTTTCCGGAAACTAACGCTGCCCACCGATGAACTGGCCAAAACGGCTTTATTTACCGTACCTCCGGGGAAATATGCCGTCTCTATTTATCAGGATGTCAATGAAAATGGCAAATTGGACCAAAACTTTCTGGGAATCCCAAAAGAACCGGTAGGATTCGGAAACAATTACCGGCCATTCGGGAAGCCAAAATTCGAGTCTGCGTTAATTGACTATACCCCTGCTTCGAAACCACAGGTGATCAAACTGTTTGAGGTCCTCTAAACTGGCAACACAATGAAAGAGAAATGGAGCATCGAACAGATTCTGCCCCAGCCTGGAAGGATTGCCGTGATTACGGGCGCAAACAACGGAATAGGGTATGAAACCGCCCTCGAATTGGCCAAAAAAGACATTGAGGTAATTCTGGCCTGCCGAAATTTGCAAAAGGCAGAGAAAGCCAAATCCAGCATAGTCAAGGAATATCCGAAAGCCCAAATCAACTGCCTGAAGCTTGATGTGAGCAGCCTTGGTGGAGTCAGGGAATTTGCTCTCCAATTTCAAAGGCAGTACAGGAAGCTTCATCTGCTGATCAACAATGCAGGCATCATGATGTCTCCTTATAAGGTGACGGAGGATGGCTTTGAAAATCAGTTGGCTACCAACTATATCGGCCATTTTGCCCTAACTGGCTTGTTGCTGCCTATATTAACCGGCACCCCCGGTTCCCGGATTGTTACGGTAAGCAGTTTATCCTACAAGTGGGCCGAGATTCAGTTTGATGATTTCCACGCCACGAAAGGCTACAGCCGACGCAAAGCCTACGGGCAAAGCAAGCGGGCCTGCCTGATGTTTGCTTATGAATTACAGCGCCGATTATCCGCTGCTGGCTACGATACCCGTTCGGTAGCGGCACATCCGGGACTTTCCAAAACGAATCTGGATCAGTATTTCCCCGCTCTTATCAGGCCGTTGGGGAGTCTCTTTTTACAACCCGCTAAAAAAGGGGCACTTCCCGTTCTGTACGCTGCGCTGGATAACGACATAAAAGGCGGTGAGTTTATTGGCCCGGATGGTTTTCAGGAAATGAGAGGCTATCCTACTGTGGTGGATTCTGATGAAAATTCCAGGGACCAGGAAATCGCTGACCGTTTATGGAAAGTAAGCGAAGAGATGACCAATATGCACTACCTCACTTGAATCATTTACGCCAAATCAATTTATAATTGAATCGGTTTATTGCTACTGTGCAGAAATTGGGTTCTTAATCGCCCTGATAGCCAACGTTCTGGTCTGCGGGCGAAAAAATAACCGCCCTGATTATACAGAGTACAACCTATAACTTGCAGTCATGACATCTATTGAAGTCGTAAAACAATTTTATTCCCACCTCGCTTCGTCAGACATAGAAAAGGCGATGATGCTTTTGGATGATGATTTTGTTTTGACTCAGGCAAAGTCACTGCCTTACGGTGGGGTGTTTCGGGGTAAAGAAGGCATTAACCATTTCTTCAAGTTGTTTTTCAGTTTTTGGAAAACTTTTAGATCGGACAATGTGGAATACTATTCTGATGACAGTATGGTATTCACTACTTCAGTCGGCATTGGAACAACTCAAACCGGGAAGCAGATTGAAGTACCAATGGTTCAGGTTTACGAGGTTAAAAATGGGAAATTACTTACGACTAAACCGTTTTACCTTGATACCGCCGAAATGATGAAGTAGTGCTATTGCACTCCGCCTGGGCGATTTTCGTGCAACAAGTTGCTCACTCCAAAGGAAAGCGGTCAGCCAAACAAAGGTGAGGGTGTGAAGATTGGAAAATCCGTGCGTTCAGTCAACCAACTCGTTGTCCTTCAGCCTTTGTATAGGCGTTGGGTGATGACTCATGAAGTGCTTGTCGGGGGGCAGTCGACAATACAAATACGCCTGATTTAGTAGCCGTTCGATAAAATCCGTGGTCGAATCCCGGTCGACTCAGGGTACTTTTACATTTGTCAGTCTGATAAAATACGGCCGTTTACCATCGGATTTTTAATTACGCAGTCAACACTCCTCTTATGAAAAGAAATAACTTCATGAAGGCCTGCCTGGCCACGGGTACGGTGCTGGTCTTACCATTCACGACACTGGCGAAAGCGGTCAGAAATTATCGGGTTGAGAAAGGATTTAAAGTGGATTCGGGCAAGGATCGGCTCGATAAAAGCATTTCTCTGCTTGAAGGCGATACGTTCTTTTCCAAAATAGCATCAAAAGACACCAACGGCGACATTTATGTATTTGAATCGACTCGGGTGAAAGAAGGTGGTCCATCGCATCATCTTCACTTTGAGCAGGACGAGTGGTGGTACGTTCTTCAGGGCCAATTCCTGATTAAAGTAGGTGACGTAACATACGAGGCCAAAGCCGGTGACAGTGTTTTCGGTCCGAGACAAGTGCCGCATAGTTTTGCGAAGGTGGGCGAAGGTGAAGGCAAGCTGCTGATGTTCTTTCAGCCTGCGGGTAAAATGGAAGAATTCTTCAGAAAACTTAGCGAAGGTGCGGCAAAAAATATGTCGGAAGCCGAACAGGATAAATTCAGAGAAGAGCATGGCTTTAAACGCGTCGGGCCGCCCATTAAAAACTTTAAAAAGTGGTAAACGTAACGCATACACACACGTACGATACCAACGCTTATGAGTAGTAACTGAAACCATCTTTCACATGAGAACTAAAAACCAGGATCGGCTCAGTAAACTATTGAAATTTTCAATGGTGATCATTGGGATTTTATTTTTCGTTTTTCTTTTTGTTCAGCAATGGTACTTGGGGCTAAATCCTCGTTTGTTCGACCAAATTGTCGACCATTATGCTGTTTTTCTGACCATACCGTGCGCGGGTTTTGCCGCCCTCATCTTAGTTGTCATTCTTGACCAAACATACGGGGCCATCAAATTTTCAATTTTTGAATTGAAGTTTGAAGGCGCATCAGGCCAGATCATCTTCTGGATTTTGATTTATCTTTCCATTGTTTCATCAATAAAAATGCTGTGGTGAATAATGGAGTTTGATGCTGTGCGCCTGCCTACATCAATGAAAAGCGTCAATATGTAGAAATCGGCGTTTAGCTTACGATGACATGCAAAAATTCGGAAGCGAACAAACGAAAGAACTGATACGTTGAGTTCGTTGTAGTAGCAACACACGCATTGTCATTGAATGACCACTTTTTTTGTTAAGCCCGGCTCTGTTGTCCGGGAAATTTGGGGCGACGCCGACGTAATTCTGCTCGTTTTTGCCGGGTCGGCGGCTGAGTTCGCGCTCAACCGGGCGGTAGACTGGCTTTTCTTCACGGGCAAATTACCGGCTGATCCCATTGCCCGATTGTTCTCGACGGTTCGCTACGCGCAGGAAATCGTTTTCGCCACCGATGAAAAAGCCCGGCAGACCATTGCCCGAATGAGTTCCATTCATGGGGGCGTTGAACAGAAACGCGGGTATCAGATTCCCGACTGGGCCTACCGCGACGTATTGTACATGCTGATCGACTATTCGGAGCGGGCCTATGAAACGCTGCACCGGCCACTCACCGATTCTGAACGCCAGGAATTGTTCAGTACGTTTCGGGAAGTAGGCGCGGGCATGCACGTTCCCGACTTGCCCATTACCTATGCCGACTGGCGCATTGACCGGGAAGTTCACCTCGACCGGGATCTGGCGCACAGCGCGTTTACCGACAAATTGTTTCAGCGATACCGCGAGCAATTGGGCAACTGGCGGTATAATTTACTGCGCCAATCGCAGGCGGTGCTGGTGCCAAAGCAAGTCAGTACGTTGCTCAATATGCCCCAAAAACCCTTGCTGGCTCATTCGATTGGCTTGTATAAATTCCTGAACACGATGGGCCTCCGGTCGGCGGTGCAACGTATACTGCTACCAACCGACTATCTTGCTCAGATTCAGGACTTAGACAGGTAAGTTCACGGTTTGTCGTATGTGGTTTGTCGCGAGTGTTACTTCCGCGCCAGCCAACTACAGACCACAAACCACAAACTCACTCCATCGACCATGACAACCGCTCCTATAAAAACGTCGGTTTTTGACTTGTTTAAAGTCGGGCCGGGGCCGTCGAGTTCGCACACGATCGGGCCGATGAAAGCCGCGTTCGATTTTCGGCAGCGGCTGTTGCAATTGCCCGCCGACGTGCAGCAACGAGCCGATGCTATCCATATTTATCTCTACGGTTCACTCAGCGCGACGGGCAAAGGGCACGGCACCGACCGCGCGATTGTGGCTGGACTGCTGGGCTGGCAACCCGAAACAACCGACCCCGATGCACTGCTGAAACTACTACGTGACCCGGCCATGCGGTATCCGGTTCCGGTTGGTGACGGCGTGATTGAGGTTGGTCCGCAACACATTCATTTTGAGCGAAAGTGGCATGACAGTCCGTCGTCCCGGGCGCCCTTTGCCAATACGATGGTTTTGACCCTGACAAGTGGTGAACACACACTGGCGAACGAAGAATATTACTCGATTGGGGGCGGTTTTATCATCCGAAAAGGTGAATCCGACACGAGTGATGATTTGAAAACGGTGCCGTACCCGTACAACACAATGGCGGGTCTGAAAGAGCAGCTCAGCGCGAATAACCTGCCGCTGGATGAGTTGCTGATGGCGAATGAGATGGCTCTGACCAACCGGAGCCGGGCCGAGGTCAACCAGCGGCTCGACCAGATTCTGGCGTTCATGCATAAGGCCGTACGGCGTGGACTTCGGCACAAAGGCATTCTGCCGGGCACTATCCGGCTTACCCGAAAAGCCCCGATTCTGTTTGAGCAGGCAAAGGGAATGAGCCAGTCGTCCGACAGTTTTCTGATTTTCCTGAATGCTTATTGCTTAGCAGCTTCGGAAGAGAACGCAGCCGGCGGTATTGTCGTAACGGCACCTACATCGGGTGCGTCGGGCGTGATTCCCGGACTGACGTATTTAGCCAAACATCATTTTCATTACGACCGCGAGACGCTCCGTGCGGGTATGCTGGCGGCTGCCGTTATTGGGTTTCTGGTGAAACACAACGCCAGTATTTCGGGAGCTGAAATGGGCTGTATGGGCGAAATTGGCACGGCTTCGGCCATGGGCGCGGCTTTCCTGACCCGCTGTGCTCAACCCGGTGGTGGCATCGGCCCGATTGAAGTAGCCGCCGAAATTGCCATTGAACATCACCTCGGCATGACCTGCGATCCCATTGGCGGGTACGTACAGATTCCGTGCATCGAACGGAACGCAATGGGAGCCGTCAAGGCTTATAACGCCTATCTGTTGGCTACGTCGGGGGCCGCTTCGTTTCAGAAAATCTCCCTCGACGCGGTCATAAAAGTGATGAAAGCAACGGGGCGGGATATGTCTACGAAATACAAAGAAACCTCAGAAGCGGGCCTGGCGCTGAGCGCGACCGAATGTTAAGCGCGCTACTCAAATGTGATAAGAGATGTCATCTGTTTCAGATTAATGAAACAGATGACATCTCAACTAACTCTAAACCAGTACGTTCTTCGAGCGAAGCCATTCGGGTTTGGTCGTTACTACGTTAGCTTTCAGTTCGTTCAGCATGGCATAGAGACCATAATACGTCCGGTTCACGTACAGACCATCCTGCGAACCCCGCGCAATTTTCGAGTCTTTCAGTTCCTGCACGTTGGTTAATCCTTCGGCAAACGCATACACTTTATTGAAGTACGAATCGTCGCCAAAGTCGAACGAATCGACCGCGAAGGGTTCGGCCAGCATCCGGGTCATGTCGATGAACAGATTGGAGAAAAACTTCCGTTCCTTCGGCGAATCGGCGTCAGTCAGGAACTCCAGATTCTCGAATATTTCGTTGGTCAACGCTGCATCGTCGAGCGTATCGGGGTTGACGAGCAGGAAATAATTATCGTAATAAAAATCGGGAATGACTTTCACACAGCCGAAATCAATGACGCCCATTGTGCCGTTGGGCCGCATCAGGAAATTGCCGGGGTGCGGGTCGGCGTGAACCTGCCGGAGCGTGTGAATCTGGAAATCATAGAAATCCCACAAGGCCTGCCCAATGCGGTTACGTACCTCCTGCGACGGGTTCGTTTTCAGAAATTCCTTCAAATGCATTCCGTCGAGCCAGTCCATTGTCAGGATGCGCTTCGAGGAGAATTCGGGGTAATATTTTGGGAAGACAAGGTCGGGAATATGCGCGCAGGCTTCCGAAATTTCGATGGACCGTTTCAGTTCGAGGTCATAATCCGTCTCTTCCAGCAGCTTCGATTCGACTTCGCCCATGTAGCGGTCGATGTCGCGCTCATTTAGCTTCAACAGTCTCACCGCCAGTGGCTTGGCAATGCGCAAATCTGACGTGACGGCATCGGCTACGCCCGGATATTGCACTTTCACCGCCAGTTTCTTCCCGTCCTTCCACGCTACGTGCACCTGCCCGATGCTGGCCGCATTGACCGCTTCGCTATCGAACTTATCGAACAATTGCGCGGGCGATTTCCCGAAATACGTCTTGAATGTCTTAACGACCAGCGGCCCTGACAACGGCGGTGCAGAATATTGCGCCATCGTAAATTTGTCGGAATAGGCTACCGGCAACAGCCCACGGTCCATGCTGAGCATTTGCGCCATTTTCAGGGCCGAGCCTTTCAGTTCGCTCAGGGCATTGTAGATATCGGCGGCATTGTCCTTATGCAACTCGTCCTTCGACAAACTGGGGTCGAGCAGTTTTTTGCTATAATGCTTGATATAGTTCCCACCAACTTTAACTCCGGCCTTTACAAACTGGCTGGCACGGGCAACTTTGGTCGTCGGAACGGAGGTTTGGCTTTTCATTTGTCAATGAGTGAATGAATAATTGAGCGAATGAGTGAATAGATGACGCGACTTTTATTCGCTAATTCACTCATTCAAAATTCGCTCATTTATTTTGGTACATAAATTTGGCGAAGTCGAAGAGGGTATCCAATGGTGAACGGCCAATGAGATCGAACGTAGTGTTGACCGATTTTTCGATGGCCGTATCGGTTTTCTCAAAGTTTTTACTGACGTCGCGCACCCAGAAATCGAGCAGATAAAGCGTCTGTGCCCATAATGCATTCGGGTAGCGGTCGGTCACAAACGGGCGCGGTTCCACTTCTTTACTTTCGCGACCTTCGGCCAGCAAATCGCGGGCGTAGTCGAAAAAAGACTCTTTGAATGGTTGAAAAATGCGGCTTTTACCGGCGTCACCCCGCGACCGCCTTCCAGCTTTGGCAATCGGGCTGGCCGAAGCAGAGGCTTCCATTCGCACCCGTCCGTAGCTGTAAACGGCAAAACTGCGCTGCGCCTTCAGCAACTCAATCCACGTGTAATAAAACGCCAGCAGTTTCTCCCGAACGGAGTAACTCTGATACGTCTCGTCGGCGTCGACAGTTGCTCGTGCATCATTGAAAAACGCCAGCCAAACGTCAGCTTCGATGGCATCGAATGATGTGTAATGCGTGTAAAAGTCGGCTTCGGTAAGTTTCAGTTTTTTGGCAAACTGGAAGACAGAATTGGGTTGTTTGCCGTTTTCGAGCACGTACTCAGTGTACGCTTTGCGGATTTTTTCGAGCATTTCCATACACAAAGACAACGGCGTGTTTGTCGAAAAAGTTTAAGCCTTTCCGGTATCTGAAAGGCCGATAAGTTACCGTATTTTTGTCCTGTTATTTATTATACCGACTTACTACGTTCAGGCGTACGGCGTTTGTTTGGCTTGGCTAACAATCTGACTGACAACCTGAACGTTTTCTACATCGTGAACGATTACTCCTATGAATACGATAAAAATGTGGACTAACTACCTGTTCATCAGTGCAGGTCTGTTTATTTGTCATCAAAGTTTCGGTCAGTACGGCGGGTACGGTGGTGGTGGCATGGGCGGCCGGAGGGGCGGAGGCATGGGTCAGAATATACCCAGCAGCCCGCCCCGTGCTTCGATCCCGAACATTGCCGGCGATTTAGCCCAGAAAGAAACCAAGTGGCTGAAAGAAAACCTGTCGCTGACAAAAGACCAGCAGAAATCAGTGAAGCAGCTTAATAATGAGTATGCCGACCAGCAGCAGGATGCCATTAAAGACATCGTTGGCACGGGCGGTGGACGTCCGTCTCCCGAAACCGTCAATCAGGTTCGGGACGTAATGCTGATGTTTAACGAAGAAAAGGAAGAGAAACTTCGCCTGATTTTTACCCCAGAGCAATGGACGCTATATCAGTCCAAAAAAGAGGACATGCAGAAAGCGGTTGGCGGCTGGCGGCCACCCGCGCCCAAAGGAATGCAACAGGCGAAACCTGATTCGGCAGCAGCCATTAAGCAATAACCGTCAGGTTTGGTCAAGGGTAGTCAGGCAGTTCCTCTCAAGTCCTGACTATGCCTGACTACTATTTGACAATCCTTGACGATTACCTGACCATTTTCTGACTATCCTCGACGTTAAATAAAAATCACCCATCGGATAAGTCTGATGGGTGATTTTTTACGTATGTGTGGCGACACGAAATACGCTTGCTATGACGACGTAGTGAGCACAATCTCTTAATTCTACCCGCTTTACGTATGAAACGCTCCTGTATCCTACTTCTTCTATGTGTTTTCTGGTCAATTGCCGGTTTCGCTCAGCAAGCCAGCAGCACTACACAGGCTATCCGCTATATTAAGTTAGCCAATACGCTCCGGGCTGTCGATAAATCCGACGAGGCCATTAGTTTGCTGAAACGAGCCTTGCCCGCCGTTAAATCGACCAATCTATATTGGGAAGCCGTTGCCAATGAACTCATCGGCCTTTCGTATAGCGATCTGCGCGACAGCACAACGGCTCTGACTTACTTGGAGAAGGCACGCGGCCAGTATCTGAAACTCAAGTACGTTGCCAGTGCCTGGGGCGTTAATGAAGTGGTTCGGAATTTGTCCAATAAAAACCTGTATGCCGGTGTTCAGATCGGCCTGTCGACTATAAAACTGGCCATTCTTAAGACGAAGTACGAGACGGATTTTTACGAAAAAGAAATCAAATCAACCGTCGACATCGCCAATCCGTCGGAAACATTTTTTGCCGATGCATCCGGATCATTTAAGGCCGGACAGGATGCGCTGAAAACCTGTTTGGATTCGATTCAACGCTACAACATTCCAAACGAGCGGGTCTTTATCGTACTCAGCAATGACGTTCGGGAAGAACTCGCCCGCAACCCCGACAAGCGACGGAAACTGTACGATCAACTGTCGCGGGTACTGCCCAACAGTAACCTGAAAATAGATACAACTGTGACGGCCAGCCGGGAAGCTGAGTTATTTACTGTCGGGGCGATTCCCCGAAAAGTCTGGGCAACAACATCGGCATTAGACATTGGCAGCAACAGTACGTTAGGCGGATACTTCGATCAGGGTACGGGCATGTCCAGAAAATTTCATTCCATTTATGTTCCCGCTGGCATCAATTCACTGGTCGACCAGATTGAGAATAAGCGCACATTGAAAATGGATGCCTATAAAGACGAAGCCCAACGGGTTGTTAAATCTGTTGCGGAGAAGGCATTAACGGCTCAGGTGAACACGAACAGCAAAGGGCTATCCCAACGCCGAACGGTTGGTTTGGGGGGTGATATTGCCTGGGCACTCGTTACGTATCTGCATCCTGAAAAGGCCGGTCTGACGGCCGTAGCGATTACGATGGACGATGTGGAGCGGTTCAAAAAACTGGCCCTAACGGATTATCGCGAACTCATCAAACCCAATCTGAACGGCATTTTAAATCCGGTTATCCGGGATCAGGCGGGGAGCGATATTACTGTCATCCAGAGTCAACTCAATGAAAAACAATTGATTGCGGGTGCGTTGTGGCTTGAATCAATCATGAAGGCATATTCGACTGCCGGCGATCCCAAACGGTTTGTTTTCGTGCGCAATGCCGATGTTGGCTGGGTGACGGGTAAGTTCCTGGAAACGATCAACTTCGAATACGAATCGACCATAGCGAAGGGGTCGCTGTATACGCGTTAACGGATAGAACGATTGACGATAAAGGAGTTGTAAATGAAGAAGGTGGTTGATTCGCTCAACCACCTTCTTCGTTTATGCGACGTATTGATTTGTCCTGTTCAGCGCAAGAGTAATCGCAAATCAAAACTAAATCCGGGTAGTACGTCCTCACCCGTGATGGGTTGGTCGAAATCGGTGTGCTTGCTGATTATGCCGTCGGCACGGTAAATCAGCACTTCGTTCGTTTTAGGATTGATAAGCCAAGCCAACAGCACTCCATTGGCAATATATTCCTGCATTTTTTCTTTTGCAGTGTTTATAGAATCCGTCACTGGCCGAACGTCGGCCCGGATCAGTTCGACAATAAACTCTGGTGCAACGGGCGGAAATTTCTCCTGTTGTGTATCGGTTAGTGCGTTCCAGCATACGTCACTTATCCAGGCAGCATCGGGCGAGCGAGTCGCTCCATTTGGAAATTTAAAGGCGGTCGAAGAATCGAATATAAGTCCTCCAAATGACTCCGACCAAAAGTCAAGTCGGGAAATGAGTTTCGTGTTTCTATTTCCAGTCTTTCCTCCTGTGTTTGGCATGGCTATAATCATTCCGTCGGGGTCTCTTTCAAATCTCAGATGTTCGTTTTGACGGCAAAACCGGGCCGCCGGCGCGGTCGTAAAACGCATCATCGTCCATCTGGTAATTGGCGAATTCGACGGTTGTATTCCGTTGCTCTTCCGGTAGGTTTGCAATACTGATTGTCATTGCGGTCGTATCTTGAATGTGTAAATAGATCCAAAATTACTCCAGGTCGGTCACGTACGCGCCCATTTGCCGGACCGAATAACAGGTAATTCCCCGCTGTTTTGCGTCAGCTAATAGCTTGTCTGTCAGTGGCGTTTTGTTGGAATCGTCGAAAATAATGTGCCGGGCTACCACGCGTCCTTTGAGCTGATCCCATTCGTTGAGGGCGTTCCGGCGAATGATAAGATAATCCACTACAGCGGGCAGTTTCCAGCGCGATTTTCCGGTCAGTTTATTGACCAACAACAGCGTTTTGCCCTGCCATACCCACACCGCATAGTCGCGGCTGCGATGAAAAGCGGGCACGAGGTTGAGCGAATCGGCTTTCACGTTCCCGATTGTCAAATCAGAAACGCCCCATTGCCCAAACGTATTTTTCAGGTAGAAATCGTACGAACGCGTATCGGTTGTATCGAGGTCGGTGAGCAACGTACTGCGGTGTCCGTCGGTGAGACTAACGGCAGTTCGGTGGGGCAGAAAGTGGACCGCCAACCGGCGTTGATGCGCTTGTTCGTAGTCGCTCCACAGCGTCACACCGGCTAGCAACACAGCCGCCAGACAGGTTGCCCACAGATACGCCCGGTTGCGGCTCAGCAACAGCGCGACGCCACAGAAAATAACGGCGTATACCAACAGCATGGCCAGTTGCGAGAGCCAGAGTCCATCCCAGGCCGCACCCGGCAGTTGGCCAATTTGGGTTACGGCATAGTTGAGAAGCCAGGCCGTTTTCTGCAACAGCCAACCCAGTACGTCGTTCAGATAAGGCACCCAGCTAAAGGCCAGCGTCGCCATGGCGAGCGGCAATAATAACTCCGACATAATGATAACAATCGGGTTCGCCAATAGAAAATACGTCGGGAACTGATGAAAGTAGAATACCCCCAACGGAAATGTAATTAACTGAGCGACAAGGGCAACGGCAGTTAACTCCCACAGTCGATTTGCCCATTTGTAGCGGAACGTAACGGACTGGTACAACGGTGACTGCCACGCGCCAATACCCGCCACTGCCAGATACGACAATTGAAAACCTGCCGAAAACAGGGCGTACGGATCGAAGCAAAGAATAAAAAAAGCCGACGCGCCCAGCGTATTTGCCAGGTGCTGCTGTCGGCCCGATGCATTCGCTACAATCAGGATCGTGAACATTCCCGCCGACCGCAAAACCGGGGGCGAGAATCCCGTTACGAGTGCGTAGAACCACAAAATGATTAATTGCAGAGCCGCCATCAGTATCTTACCACGCGGCCGTTTGACGAGGAAACTCAGTAGATACGTTAATACGGCGAACAAAATACCCACGTGCAGTCCCGACACGGACAGAATATGCACGGCTCCTGCCGCCGAATACGCCCGGTATAATTCCGGATCGAGGTCGTCGCGGATGCCCAGAATCATGGCGTTCACGATGCCGTATTCCGCCCGGGTCCCCACCTGATGTGTCAGTACACTGTCGGCCCAGCGGTTGACTACCGTAGCCAACTGCGTAACGCGGTTAGGTGGGTCAACGGACAGGATTTTTCGTTGGAAAGGTCGCAGGTATTGCTGATGCCGGATATTCCGGTAGCTCAGATACTGCTTGTAATTGAATTCGCCGGGGTTCAGGGGCGGGTCAATGAGCCGGGGCGGGCCGGACACCAACCAGACTTCGCCGTATTTAGGCATCCGCCCGTTTGCCTTATCCAGATAAACAATGACCCGGCCACTTAGCGGTTGCCACCCATCGGCACCCCGGCCATTCCAGTTTCCCCGCCGGATTTCCAATTCAACCCGGAAGGTTTTTGCGCGTTCTTCGGGCTGAGCCGCCACCACGCCCTCATAGGCCCGGAGCGTATCGGTCAACGGAATCGTATTGACAATGTTATCGGGTCGGGTCGTGGTCGTATGCTGGTACGTTATGGCCCAGCCGAGAGCCATCAAGACCAATAAACCGCCGAAACCCATACCCGTTTGGATGGGCTTGATGCCTGTTTCGGCGTTCCGAACAAAACCCAAACCCAGCAAACCTACACCTACAACCAATGCAAATAGAGGTAATTCGGGCCAGTCGGGGAGTTGAACGTACAGAATAATTCCCGCAATTAAGGCGGCAACGTAGCGAACGAACGGATTGCCTTTCATTCTTTCGCGTAGGCCGAACCGGGTAGCACCATCTTATAATGTTGAATGCCAGCCTCTTCAAACATCGGCCCGACGGATACAAACCCAAATCCCGCATAAAGTGGCATGGCAGTTAGCTGCGCGTGCAGGTAAATTCGTTCGATGGGTTCGGGTTGCTGGCTGAACACATCGTTGAGTACGGCCCGCACCAGTGCCTTGCCAACGCCCTGCCCACGGAACTGAGCCAGAACCGCAAACCGCTCTAACTTAACGCCGTTTGAGGTTCGTCGCCAGCGGGCCGTACCGCAGGGAACGCCATCGGCACGGGCCAGAAAATGGGTGCTGCTATCCTCAAATTCGTCGTATTCTTCACGGGCTGAAACCTGCTGTTCCTCCACAAATACCTGTCGGCGGATAGCAAAAGCCGACTCAAGATCGGCAGGACTTGAAATAGGTAAAACGTCAATCATAGGGTGTGTGTAGTTACCAGTTTGTTGTTTGAGGTTTGTGGTTCCGGCACAAAGTGCGCGTAGGAAACGACAAACTATAAACAACAAACTATCTATTGAACCAGCAGTCGCTTGCTGACCATTTCGCTACCGGTTTTAACGCGCACAATATACACGCCCGTTGCCAGTCCACTAACCGGCAGCGTTGCGCGGGTGCTGGGCGAATCGGTATAGGTCGAAGTACGTACCTGACGCCCGGTCATATCAAAAACATCGACACTAAACGATTGAAACCCTTTCAGTTGCACATCGACAGAAGGATCGCTTGTGGTTGGATTCGGGTACACGGTAACCGTGAGCGTTTCCGTTTCGACTAACGGCGACAGGACTGATTTGATTAGCTGCGCCCGGCGTGGGCTGAGTGTCAGTACTGCCCGCATACGAGCCACCTGCCCGGCCGTAAACAGATTCATGCAGGCATCGGGCCAGTAATTCATGTAATTCTCGATCAGGTCGCGCGTTTGCTGCCCGTTCACACATGTGGAAAAGGTTTGGCGGCAGGTTGTCAACGGCTGCGGGTCTGACCGGTCTTCGGTTAAGGGTGTATCAGCTACATAGTCGTCAGCGCATCCACTGCCATCGCCCCAGGTATGAATCAGACCAAGCCAGTGGCCTATTTCGTGCGTTGCGGTTCGGCCCAGCGCATACAGCGATGAGCTATTGACGGTGCCGGTCTGTTTACCGAAATATTGATAATCGATAATTGAGCCATCCGTAAATTCATTCGACACGCCGGGTAGTCCCTGTAACGTATCGGCTATTGTCGGAAATTGCGTATAACCAATGTATGTTTCCAATCGGGTTACCCAAATATTCAAATACCGATTGCTGGGCCAATAAGCGATTTGAGAAAGCAGCACATCGTCATTAAAGACATTAAACGATGTTTTCTGCGGGTAATAATGACGGGTAATTCCGGATGACGGCTGGCCGTTCGGGTCGGCGGGGGCCAGAAAAAACTCGATGCGGGTGTCGGCTCCGATGGGACTCGTATTGAAGCCGTTCGTTCCGGGTTTTCGTCGATAGTCTTCATTCAGAACCTGAATCTGGGAGATAATCTGCTCGTCGGAAATGTTTACGTTCCCGGCCCCGCCAACAGCATTCGACGCTGTATTATGCACTACGTGAACCACCACCGGAATTCGGTAAACCGTCTCGTCGGCTGCCTGCCGTCCAGATTTACCATCCGCTTCGACCTGTTGAAGCCGCCGGTTCAGTTCGTTCAACTGGCGCAGCCGATTCGGATTTCGCCGTTGCAGGATGTGCTCATGTTCAACCACTCCGCACCGTTTGAGCAGGGACTCGTCGGGGGTTTGCGCCAAGCCGGTCAGGGACGGGAGCAACCATAAAAACGAACCGGCCAGCCAACGCCAGCCGGTTCGTTTACCCGGTATCAGGATCTTATTTACCTGCTTTATCATACGCCGTAATGATTTCGCGAACGAGCCGGTGGCGAACCACATCGCTGCCATCAAGTTCAACGAACGCGATTCCCTTGATGTCTTTCAAAATATCAACCGATTCGACCAGCCCCGACTTCTGCTTGTTGGGCAGGTCAATCTGCGAACGGTCACCGGTGATGATGGCCTTTGACGTTGGCCCCATCCGCGTCAGAAACATTTTCATCTGCATGGAAGTCGTATTTTGGGCCTCATCGAGCAAAATAAACGCATTGTTCAGCGTTCGGCCCCGCATATAAGCCAACGGTGCAATTTCGATGATTCGGTTTTCAGTGTAAAACTTGAGTTTTTCCGCCGGAATCATATCATCGAGCGCGTCATAAATCGGGCGCAGATACGGATCGATTTTCTCCTTCAGATCGCCCGGCAAAAAGCCTAAGTTCTCCCCTGCCTCAACCGCCGGGCGCGTAATAATAATCTTCTTTACTTCTTTATTTTTCAAGGCCCGCACCGCAATAGCAACCGCCGTGTAGGTTTTCCCGGTCCCCGCCGGGCCTATTGCAAACACCAGGTCAAACTGTTCGGCGGCTTCGACCAAGCGTTTCTGATTGTCGGTTCTGGCCCGGACCACCACACCCCGCGTTCCATATACGAGCACTTCGTCATCATTGGGCGGAACGGGCGGAGTCGTGCCGTTACCACCCAGCGGCTGACCGCTGTGGCTGATGTAATTCTGAACGTTTTCGTGGGTGATTTTCCCGTATTTCTGATAATGTTCCATCAGTGATTCGAGAATATCACTGATGCGGCTGATTTCGGGCGTTGTGCCTTTAATACGAATCTCGTTGCCACGCGAGATGATTTTGCTCATTGGAAACGCAGCCGCCACTTCTTTAATGTTGTGGTTCTCTACGCCCAGGAAGTCAATGAGCGATACATTGTCGAGGGTAATGACTTTTTCGACCAAACGATGAATTGCGTTAAAATGTGATTCCGAAAAGTAAGCGATTTCTTTGCTTCTACAACGCATTTCCGCGAAAATTTATTCGTGCAGGCTGGTTTCTTATCCTGTGCTAATTTTTTGCATAAAACAAGGATTTACTAATAGATAATCTCTATCTTGCTGACGTACAGACTTCTACTTCGTCTCAGCATGATGTACGCACATCCACTCGTCTGCCGTTGCTTAAATAATCAAATTTTTTTTCGGCGATATAGCGTCAACATTACCAGAATGTTACGAACATTTCGGACCTTGTTAGGGCTATACGTCGGGCAACTCAGGTTCCCATTTGCGGGCAGGATTGCGTAAACTTGCATATCAGATGGAGAATAACGCACGCCCCAATCAACACCTTCGTAAACCGTCGGCTTTCGCCGGTGGCCGTCAGCAGGCCGGAAACCAGTGGCTCGATACGGGCCTCGGTAAACTGCCCCCGCAGGCACTCGACCTCGAAGAAGCGGTATTGGGTGCGTTGATGATTGAAAAAGACGCGCTCTCCTCGGTTGTCGACATTCTCAAACCCGAAACATTTTATAAAGAAGCTCACCAGCGGATTTACCAGGCCATTCTGACGCTCTTTGGCAACTCCGATCCCATTGATTTGCTGACCGTTACGAACCAGCTTCGCAAAACGGGCGAAATAGAAATCATTGGCGGGGGCGGATTTGTTGCCGAACTAACCTTTCGGGTCAACTCGGCGGCTAACATCGAGTACCACGCCCGGATTGTATCAGAGCAGGCCCTCAAACGGGCACTCATTGCCATGTCGTCGGTGATTCTGCGCGATGCGTACGAGGACACGACGGACGTTTTTGAACTCCTCGACCGCACGGAGCAACAGCTCTTCAAAATTTCGGAATCGAACATCAAGAAGAACTACGCCGACATGAGTACCATCGTTCGGATGGCCCTCAACGAACTCGAAACCAAGAAAAATCAGGAAGGGTTAACCGGCGTTCCATCCGGCTTCACCAACCTCGACCGCGTTACGTCGGGCTGGCAACCCACCGAATTGATTATTCTGGCAGCGAGGCCAGCCATGGGAAAAACTGCTTTTGTCGTTAGCGCTCTTCGTAATGCGGCAGTTGACCACGGAAAACCAGTAGCCATTTTTTCGCTGGAGATGTCGGCGGTGCAGTTGGTAAATCGACTAATCTCCGCTGAAGCTGAAATTGATTCAGAAAAAATCAGAAAAGGAACGCTGGCTCCGCACGAGTGGACGCAGTTGCACCACAAAATTCAGCGGCTGACCGAGGCCCCAATTTTTATTGACGATACCCCAGCCCTATCCATTCTGGAACTGCGGGCCAAATGCCGACGGCTGAAAGCCCAGCACGATATTCAGATGGTCGTGATTGATTACCTCCAGCTAATGTCGGGCGATACGTCGGGTAAGATGGGTGGCGGTAACCGCGAACAGGAAATTGCGTCGATCTCGCGGGCACTCAAGAACTTAGCAAAGGAATTGAACGTACCGGTTATCGCGCTTTCGCAGTTGAGCCGGGCCGTTGAAACGCGCGGTGGCGATAAGAAACCGCAACTCTCCGACCTTCGCGAATCGGGGTCCATCGAGCAGGATGCCGACATGGTGTGTTTCCTGTATCGCCCTGAATATTACAACATTACGGCCGATGAGAACGGCAACTCAACCGCCGGTATCGGTGAGGTAATCATTGCCAAAAACCGAAGTGGCTCGCTCGATACGATTCAACTCCGGTTCATCAGCAAATTCACCAAATTCTGTGACCTCGATTCGTATTTCGAGCCAGTTCAGGCGCAGGGCTTCGCTCCTGATGTGAACGGGCTGAGTAGTTTCGAAGCACCCCCATCGGCGGGCAGTGTTTTCAAGAGCAAAGCCAATACGATGTCGAACTTTGGCAACGCTGACCCGACTCAGGAAACGCCATTTTGAGCTTCTTAACATCATAAAAACATGAAATTTCCCGGATTGATTACAGGCTTGCTATTGTGTTTTGCCTTAGTTGCCGACGCCCAGAAACTGCGGGGTCTCGACAAAAGCCCGATGGATATGGCGTATTATCCCGACGATTTTGCCCATGACCGCAAGTTTGCTCCAACCAAAGTGGGCGACAAGGTTTTTGCACGGGTAACGTATAGCCGTCCGGCCAAAAAAGAGCGCGAGGTGTTTGGAAAGATGCTTCCTTACGGCAAAGTGTGGCGGGTTGGCGCAAACGAAGCGTCAGAAATAAAGTTCTTTACGGATGCC
>JANPJE010000430.1:0-19197 GCA_031425355.1 Spirosoma sp.
AACAAAATGCTGGTCTTAAACGCGGTGCGTAACAACGGGGCCGCCCGTGCGGTTGATCCATCGTATTTATGCTGTTGTCAAGCGGGGCGTAAAATATGACAAAAATTATGTCTCAACTCTTGCATAAACCATAGAAATCGGAGCGGACGATTGTAAGTTGGCCCGTAGCTTTATTTCTTTTTCATCAGCAGAAGAAGCGGTGGAAAGGGCAATTAATGCTTACAACACGGTTCGACCGCATGCATCATTGAATTATATGACCGCCCGGCGGCCCGGCCCGCATCAAATGCATCAACGTAAGCGAAAACCCAAACTTCGCCGGGCGCCGGTGCGCTGGTATCCGTACAAGAAGGTCAGGTACGGAAATGTGCAATATGAGGGTTTATTTCGGTGATTTTAATAACTGTCCAACTCAATCAGTAGCATACGGTCCTACCTGTCCTGGTTTTGGGGAGTACAATAATTGGTAGTATCTGGCAAAAAAATCAGTGGCAGGTACCAAATGTGGTTCTGCTTCAATCACATCGTGTGCCCGGCCATGGGGTTGGCTCCTTGTTTAAATACGAATTCGCTGTGTAATAGATACCCCCCGGAGACCACCACCGACTCACCCGTTTGCAAGCCCCCCGTAATTTCGGTGTAGTCCTGATTGGCGATGCCGATGCGTACCATTCGACCTTCGAAACCACCCGTGGCATTTTTTACCCAGATTGTGGTGCCGCGACTGTCCTGGATAAGCGCGTTGGTCGGTACGGCGATAGCCCGGCGCGTTTTGCCTTTCAGCGTGATCCAGGCCTGCATGCCTGGTTGGTAGTCGCCTTTAGGATTGGCGATCACCACGCGGGCCAGCACTATTTTGGAAGAGGCTTCGAGGGTAGGGTTGACAAAACTAACCCGGCCGTCGAGGATGCGGCCCGGATAATACGGTAGCGTAACCGATGCCGCGCGGGTTTGGCCAAGAAAGGGCAAGTCGCTGACGTAGAGTTGCGCTTCGGCCCAGAGCGTGCGTAGGTCAGCTAGTTTCAGCACGGTTACCCCTTCCGCCACGTAACTGCCTTCGGCGGGCGGGGCTTCCGTAACATAACCCGCGTAGCGGCTGTAAAACGTGACCGTGTTTTTGGGCGTGCCCGACCGTTCGAGTTCTCTCAACTGGCCTTCGGTCATGCCCCACAGCAACAGCTTGTGGCGGGCGGCCTGGGCAAGGCGGGTAAAATCGAGGTCGGTGCCGCTGTAGCGTTTTTTGCTTTGCAGAGCTAGCAGGAAGTCGCCCTGCGCGGACGCGAGGTCTTCACTGTAGAGGTCAAAGATGGCCTGTCCAACCCGCACCTGTTCGCCCGCGTTGCGCACGTATAGGCGTTCGAGCCGACCGGTAAGCCGTGCGGTGACTGTATTGATGCCGGTTTGGTTTTCGCGTAGCGTGGCGGGGAGCGTGATTTCTTCGCCCAGCGGGCGCAGGCGTACCGTGTCGGTCTGGATGTTGGCCAGCCGGATCTGCTCCCTGCTGAGTCGCAACTCATTGGCCTTCTTGTCGGGGGCCTTTTCTACCCGAACCATCGGCATATTGCAGATCGGGCAGGGGCCGGGTTCTTTTTCCCTGACCTGCGGGTGCATCGAGCAGGTGTAATACCCACTTTCGACAACCAGCGGGGGCGCGGGTTTGCCGCAGGCGACTAGCCATACGAGTATCAGGAACAGGGGCACGTAGTGTAGGTTCAGGGTTTTCATCATCCATTAATTTGCTTTGACGAAACTCTCGCTATCGATGAGTAACTGCGCGTTTTTGGCGATTTTATCGTCCGGGGAAAGCCCCTTTGTCACTTCCAGCATCAGACCGGAACGGTGACCAACGCTGATTTTCCGCGACCGGAACCCGCCGGGCGTGGTCACAAAGACCACGTTGGTTTTTCCCAGGTCGAGTGCCGCCGTTGCCGGTATCCAGAGGGCGGAGCGGCTACCAGCCCGCACGGTGGCCGTGAGCAGAGCACCGGGAAGGAGCCGCCCGCCGGGATTGGGCAGATACACCCGCGCCCGACCGTTTTTGCTCCCTTCGCTGTACACCGGCTCGATGTAGTCTATTTTCCCCCGAAGTGGTTCGGCGAACGATTCAATGTGCAATTCCACCGCTTGACCGATTTTTAACGACGTCGCATCGGCTGGGTAAAATTCAAGGGTTGCCCACACGGTCGCTAAGCTTTGCAGACCGAATAGCCGCTGACCGGGCTGAACGTACATTCCCTCTTTCAGGGAGAGTTCGGCGGTTGTGGTGGAAGGCGGCAGTGAACCGGGAGGGCCTCCGCCCCCGTTACCGGACATGCCACCGCCGGGCATAGTCCCAGTCAGGCCGGGACCGGGATTTTCGATCAGCAAACCGGAATAGGGACTGAACACCGAGAGCGACAGAATTGGTTTGCGGCCTATTTCTACGTCCCCAATCTGCCGGGTGGTCAGGCCAAGCAGGGAAAGACGGAGCCGGGCATTTTTAAGCAGTGTGGCGTTGTCGGCGTCATTTTCTGCTAAAAAAATCAGGTCCTGCTGCGCTGTGGCGATGGCGGGACTGTAGATATCGAGTAGACGCTGCCCTTTTTTCACGGGCTGGAAAGGATAACGGACGTAGAGCCGCTCGATGCGCCCGCCGTACCGGGCCGACACCGCCCGGAGTTGCCGGGCATCGTAGCTCAGGTAGCCGGGAATGACCAGACTATCGACTATGGATTTGCGCGCCGGGCGAATGGTTGCGGTGCCGCTCAACACGTATTCATACGTGGGCCTCAGCAGGATCGTACCGCTGTCTGACCCGGCGGTGTGTGCGGTATGAGCCCCCCCGCTATCTCCAGGCTTTTCTGTCGTAGCATGACCTTCGTGCCCGGCGTTTTTTTGTCGGCAGGCCCCTATCACCAAAGCCAGCAATAAGAGCCAGCAGGGGGTGTAGTCAGCGTTGCTCCAGTTCTTTTTCATAGTCGGTGCGAGCTTGCAGGAGTTGTTGCAGCAGGTCGAGCTGGCTCAGGCGGCTCATATTGAGTTCAAGCCAGGCATCGAGGGTCATAAAAAGCTCATCGGTGTTTTGTTCCCAGGCGAGCAGGGTGCTCTGGAATCGTTTGCGCTGGTTGGGAATGATGTCGCGCTCGTAGCGGTCTATTTGTTCCTGCAACGTCTGCATCATCACCAGGCGGTCGGCGAGATTACCCCGGATTTGGTTAGCCAGGGCAGCTTTTTGCCACTCGAAAAGGGCAAACCGGTGGTCGATGCCCCGGATGCGGGCCTTGACATCCTTATTGGCCCAGGGCACCAGCGGCACGGTGATCATGCCCATCAGCGTAAATTGCCGGGGCACTCCGCCAAAGGTGAACATGTGGTCGTAGCGCAGCCCGTATTCTGGTTTTAGTTTCGTTAGTTGCCATTCCTGCTCCAGCCGGGCGATGCGCAGGTTTTGTTCGATGGCGCGAAAATCGGAGCGGGCCGCAATCTGCGTGGTGTCGGGCAGCAGGGGTATCCGTGGCCTGCCCCATCCGGTGGTGTCGATCTCGAAACGGGTCGCCGGATCACGCTGCATCAGGGTATTGAGCATGGCTCGTTGCTGGCGGATTCCCCCGGCGTTCATGGCCTGCATCCGGTCGAGGCTGGCCAGTTCAGTTTTAGCTTTATAAATGCTGCCGAGTTTTTCGCGGTTAAACCTGAACCGCTGTTCGGCGCTTTCGATCAGCAAACGCAGGGGACCTCTACTCGCTTCCAGTACCGCGTTTTTTTTGTCCAGCACCAGCCAGTTGAAGAAGGCCGTTTTGGCCTCGGCAACCAACATGTTCTGCATCACCCTGCGCTCAGCGGCTTCCATCCCCGACATCGCGGCCATGTAGCGTTGCTCGGCCCGTTGCATGGTTCGGTTGGGAAACATCTGCTCGCCGGAGACCATGAACGCACCCATCCCCTCCTTCCAATGCTCCGGTTTGTAGGGGGTCATCCAGAAGCCACCGCTAACCTTGGGGGCGGGCATGGTAAGGGCCCCTTTGGCGTAGGCGTCCAGTTCGCGAATGCGCGCTTCGGTGCCTTTCAGACGCGGGTGTACGGTCTCGATCCGGGTCAGGATGCTATCGAGCGCTAGCGGAATTTGGCCGGCGGATTCGAGGGCGGTAAGCAGCAACAGGGCTATCAGGCTGAGGTTGTTTTTCATATCAATTTTGTACCTGCATAAATCGCAGCGTCCCGGTTTTGGTCAACTCGTTTTCCCGCACGACGGCATACACCACCGGCAGCACAATCAGGACAAAAAGCGTGGAGGTAACCAGCCCGAATACGAAGGGAATGATAATGGGTTTCATCACATCGCTGCCCGTTCCGGTGGCCAGCAGCACGGGCAACAAGCCTAAAATATCAACCATGACGGTCATTAGTTTAGGCCGCAAACGAAGCACAGCCCCGTCATAAATAGCCGCTTCAACGTCCCCATTCGTGAAGGATTTGCCCACTCCTTTCAATTGGGTCCATTTGTCGTAGAGTGAGTTATTCATGTACACGAGCATCAGAATACCCGTTTCCACGGCCACCCCAAACAGCGCAATGAAACCGACGGCCACCGCGACCGAAAAATTTACATTAAAGAAATAGAGCGAATACGCGCCCCCCACCAAGGCAATGGGAATGCTGGTGAGCACAATGGCGGCCTCGCGGAACGAGCGGAACGTGAAATACAGAATCATCGTGATGATGACCAGCACAATCGGCAGAATAATCGTCAATCGCTTCTCGGCACGTACCTGATTTTCGTACTGGCCGCTCCATTCCAGAAAATACCCTTTCGGTAGTTTTTTCACGGCTTCCTCCAATTTCACTTTCGCGTCGGAGACCGTACTGCCCATATCGCGGTCGCGCACATTGAATAAAAGAGTGCCGCGCAGCAGAGCGTTTTCGGTATTGATCATGGGTGGTCCGTCGGAGATCGTCACGTCGGCCACCGCCGAAAGCGGAATAGCACCGTAGGCCATTGTTTGCAGTTGCAGCCGTTTCAGCTTATCAATCCGGTCCCGGAAATCGGGCGCGAAGCGGACGTTCACCGAAAAACGTTGCCGTCCTTCAATCGTGGTAGTGACATTCATGCCGCCCAGTGCCGTTTCAATAAACACATTGACATCATCCACCGTCAGTCCGTACCGGCCTATTTCGGCCTTTCTGATTTTCAGGTCGATGTACATACCGCCGACAATGGGTTCTACGTACAGATCCTTCACGCCCTCCACCCCCTGCAATTCCAATCTGAACTGCTGCGCCAATCGGTTGATCGTATCTAAGTCCTGCCCGTATATTTTTACGCCCACATCCGTTCGGATACCGGTAGAGAGCATATTGATGCGGTTGATGATGGGCTGCGTCCAGCCGTTGACCACGCCGGGGATTTGCAGTTTGGCGTTGAGTTGGTCGATAATAGCGTTCTTGGTCATTCCTTCGCGCCACTCCGACTGTGGCTTGAGCAACACAATCGTTTCAATCATGCTCACCGGGGAGTTGTCGGTGGCCGTGTTCGCCCGCCCTGCTTTGCCGAGCACATTGGCCACTTCAGGAAAGGCCTTGATAATTTTATCCTGCACCTGCATGATGCGTTTGATTTCGGCGTTGGAAACGCTGGGCAGGGTAACGGGCATAAACAAAAGCGACCCTTCGTCCAGCGGGGGCATAAACTCGGTTCCCAGACGCAGCACCAGCGGAACACTGCCCAGCACCAGGGCCACACTCAGGGCAATGGTTGTTTTTTTCCACCGCATACACCCCAGAATCACGGGCGAATACAGCCATTTGAAGAAACGGGATAGGGGGTGTTTGCTTTCAGGACGCACCTTGCCCTTCAGGAGCAGCACCATCAGCACGGGAACGAGGAAAACCACCACGAAGGCCGATCCGATCATGGCAAAGGTTTTCGTCCAGACTAACGGAGAAAAAAGCTTGTATTCCTGCCCGGTGAGGAACAGAATCGGGCTGAAGGAAATGAGGGTAATGAGGATGGAACTCACGATAGCACCCCCAATCAGTTTGGATGATTCTTCAATCCGTAATTCTCTTTCTTCGTTGGTGAGCATATCAGTCCGGTTCGTCACTAATTGATTTCATGGCGTTCTCCACCATCACGATGCCCGCATCCACCAAATCGCCCACGGCCAAGGCAATGCCCGCCAGTGACATGATGTTGGAGGTGATGCCAAACCAACTCATCATGATGAACGACACGAGAATGGATAC
This sequence comes from Spirosoma sp., assembly GCA_031425355.1. Taxonomy (GTDB): domain Bacteria; phylum Bacteroidota; class Bacteroidia; order Cytophagales; family Spirosomataceae; genus Spirosoma. The sequence continues at coordinate 6,223 of JANPJE010000430.1, forward strand.
CGGAATGGTGACCACCACAATCAGGGTACTTCGCACGTGCAGCAGAAAGACGAAAAGCACGAGGCACACCACGATAAGCTCTTCGATGACGGCTTCCGTCAGGGTAGCGATGGTGGCTTTGATCAGGTTCGAACGGTCATAAACCATCTTGAATTTCACGCCGGGGGGCAGACCTTTCTCTACGTCGCTCAGTTTTTCTTTCAGGCGGTCGATCACCGCCTTAGCATTTTCGCCGTAGCGCATCACCACAATTCCGCCTACCTTTTCGCCTTCTCCGTTTTCTTCCACGATGCCCAGGCGGAGTTCGCCCCCCATCTGCACGGTACCCACATCGCGCACTTTTACCGGAATCGAGTTCGTGGTTTTCAGGGTGATGTTTTCAATGTCCTTAATGTCCTTAATGTAGCCCAACCCCCGAATGATGTAGCCGATATCGGCCTGCTCAAACTTTCGACCACCCCCGTCATTGTTGTTGGCCTTTATCTTTTCGGCGGCCTCCATCAGGGTAACGCCGTAGTAATTGAGTTTTAAGGGATCAACAACGATCTGGTATTGCTTCTGAAACCCACCGTAGGAGGCTACCTCGCTCACGCCCGGCACGGTTTGCAGCGCGAAACGGATGTACCAATCCTGCAAGGCCCGCAGTTCGCCTAAATCGTATCCGGGCGCGTCGAGCGTGTACCAGTAAATATGCCCCAGACCGGTTCCATCGGGGCCAAGCGTGGGTGTAATACCGGTGGGGAGCAGTCGCTGGGCGTAATTCAGGCGTTCTAATACGCGGGTTCTCGCCCAGTAAATATCCACGTCGTCGTCGAAAACCACGAAGACAAAACTCATCCCGAACATGCTGTTGGCGCGGATATTTTTTATCTTCGGAATGCCCTGCAAATTGCTGACCAGCGGGTAGGTAATCTGATCTTCCATGATCTGCGGGCTTCTCCCCATCCACTCCGTAAAAATGATGACCTGGTTTTCCGACAGATCGGGAATCGCATCGACGGGTGTATTCTTCACCGCGTAAATTCCGTAGGCGATGATGGCCCCGGCAATCAACAAAACGATGATGCGGTTTTTAAGCGACCAGGTGATGAACCCATTAATCATTGTTCTTCAGGTTGAGAAAATAGCCATTAGTTGCCGGGCGGATGAGGCCCAACGTTAATAGGCCTGCACGGAAGTAATCGACCGCGCCTGTTCAACTGACAGGCGCGGTCGATTAACAGGGAATGAATAAAGTCAGCACCGATTGTAAGACGCAAACCATCTACTGACTTTACTGAAGTAACCAGTTGATTTTAGTCATCCGGTGCATCACATCGTAAGCGGTCAGATCACCTCCGTTACCAAATTGAGCGTCGAGCCGGTCATGAAACAGGTGATTTTTGGGGAAAGCGTTTTTGAGATTAGCCAGTGTCAGTGCTTCAACCGGTGCCCCGGCATCCCTACTGAAAAAAAGTTTAGTAGCGCCGGGATTCTTGGCCACCGGGGCTTGAACCAATTTGTAGATCAACAGCGGCTCCGTTGGGTTGCTGATTGGATAATGCAGGTTATCGGACACAAACCGGAACGCCTGACCGGTACAATCGCGATACCCAAACAGCGTGTTCTTCGCATATTGATAGGACTTCCCACCGTGGATTACGGTCACGATCGGTTTGCCGCTGAATTCGTGCAGCCGAATTCGGTGCGTCTCCGACTGACAATCGACTGCCAGCAGCACCTGATTCTGCCGAAACCCCGCTGCCGACCGAAACAAACCGCTCTGGAGCGCAGTGCTTGTCTGGCCGATTGCCCTAACGGACAGGCCCAGGCAAAGCAGGATAATTAGTTTGTTGCGCACGGTTGTAAACAATTAAATAAGCACCCAACAAAAGTCACTGCTTTTTTCTGGCTATAGAATGACCTGTGTCAGATACTCACCTGTTCTACGTCAGGCTAATTGAAAGGGGTTGGCTAACCTAACTGATTGATTCATTGGTAGACTTAGCTGTGAACCATTGCTGTATTCCTCCTTCTCCAGGCCATCTATTATAAACGTTGACCGGCCGCCAACGTTTTTTCATTGTCAGAAATTATAGCCTAGCCCGCCCCCGGCCGTGCGATACCGGGTATCGTAATCGGTATGGATAAACAGGTTCTTGGTAAGGGTGTATTGCAGTTCGAGGTGCGCCCGAACATAGCCGCCGATCAGCCACTGGGTCTGGTAGGTAAACTCCAGTCGCGGGAAAAGCAGTTGCTGGCCCGACAGTTGCAGCCGCACGTTACCCCGCGCATCCACCTTTGCCTCCGACTCGATCAGGAACGGCAACATGTACCGGATGCCGGCCACTGCCCGCAGAATCTTCCGGTCGCCTGTTGGTGTCGCCGGGTCAGTGCTGCCAGTCGTTGTCCGGCGCAAAAACGGCTCGTTACCACCGTCCACGCCTGCAAAGACCCGGAACCAGGCGCCGAAGTAGCGTTCGTAGTCCAGATCGAACTCGTAGCTCCTGGTTCGCCAGTCGAGTTCCCCCTGGGCGACGATGGCGTTCTTGTTGTTCGATACGTTCAGTCTGCCGTAATTGAGCGGGTAGCCCGGTTGCACATACCCCCAGACAAACGGCGCATTGTCGCTCATTTCGCGCCCGTGCATTTTCTGCATTTCAGCCGTGGCCGCATCAGGTTTGTCGCCGTAACTAACTACGCGCACCATGCCACTGAGCAGGTGATAGAGAACGTGGCAGTGGAAAACCCAGTCTTTGTCGTCATCGGCTAAGAACTCGATAGTCACGCTTTCCATGGGCGAAACGTTGACTGAATGCTTCAGGGGTGAATAGTCTCCCTGCCCGTTTAACACCCGGAAGAAATGCCCGTGCAGGTGGATCGGATGCATCATCATGGTGTTATTCGTCATCCGAATCCGGACAATCTCGCCCCGCCGAATCTGAATCACATCGGCCCGTGAGAGGGGTTGTCCGTTAAAACCCCAGATGTAGCGGAACATATTACCCGACAGCGTAAGCGGTATTTCGCGGATGGGGTGGTTGGTCGGAAACACAATCAGCTCCGTCGCTTTCAGGATGCTGTAATCAATGGTGTTCTGCTCGTCCATCATGCTCATGCTTTCACCCGGCTTCATACCGTCCATGCCAGGCATGGCTGAGTCCGGCTTCGGCTTCCCGCCCCCCCTATTCATCTGACTGTGGTCCATGCCCGACATGTCATCCACTTTTCCCGGAGATACCGATTTAGACGTCGCTTTCATCTGGCCGTGATCCATGCCCGACATAGCCATTTTTCCGTCTTTGATCATGTCCATACCCGACATATCCATGCCGCTCATGTTCATCCCTGACATCGTCATGCCCGCCATCGGCTTGCTCTTTTTCGCTGGTTTGGCAGCTCCCATATCCATCCCCGGCATGGCGGTCGCTTTTTCAGGTTTGGCAGACTGTGCAGGTTTTGGTTTCGGCTGGCCCATATCCATTTTGCTGTGATCCATACCGGCCATTGAGTCGGATGTCTTAGGAGTCACTTTGGCCGATTTCGCTGACTTTTCAACCATAGTCATACCGGGCAGCGCTTCCCTATCGTGCGTCATCGGCCCGTTCATACCGACGTTATTCTCATCCGTATTATCGGGCCGTCCCATTGCCATCGTTCCCATACCTCCCCCACCCATCCGGCTCATGTTGGCAGTCAGCTTGTAGAGGTCGGGTCGGGGAATTGTGGGGGCGTAGTGAACCGGGCCGCTCCCAAGCAGGGCCGTGGCGTAACCCGTGCCATCCTGCGCCGAAGCCCGCACTTCGAAGGCTCCGCCCGGTGGCACCGTTACAATAAAATCGTAGGTCTCACCTAAGCCGATCAGTCGTCGGTTTACCTCCACCGGCTGTACGGCAATCCCGTCAGCGGCAATCAGCGTCATCGGCCCGCCCGCGTAATTGACGTGGAAGTAAGTGGAACCTCCGCCATTAATTACCCGGAGCCGCACCGTCTGCCCGGGCCTTATGTCGGGGTAGCGGATGGTGTCTTTGCCATTAATCAGGAATCGGTCGTAGTACACATCCGAAATGTCCATCGGGGCCATTTTCTGCATGGACTGGCGTAGGTAGGCTCCCACCGCTTTGTGCCGGATGATCCGGTTCAGCGATTGGCTGTTGCCCTTTTTAATGGAATACCACTCAGCCCGGCGTTTGAGGTTTTTGAGGATGTATTGCGGTTTTTCATCCGTCCAGTCCGACATCAGGATAACCAGGTCGTGGTCTACCGTGTAGTTACGCTTCTGGGGTTCGATGACAATAGAGCCGTACACACCCAGTTGCTCCTGAAAGCCGGTGTGGGCGTGAAACCAGTACGTTCCCGACTGCACCAGCGGGTACTCGAACGTGCGCGTTGTACCAGCCATAATGGGTGGCGTTGTCACGTAAGGCACCCCGTCCTCGATGTTTGGCAGCAACAGCCCGTGCCAGTGCAGCGACGCTTCCGTTTTTAGCTTGTTATGCAGGTGAATCACGGCCACATCACCTTCGGTAAACCGCATGGTCGGGCCGGGAATACCACCGTTTATGGTTATAGCTAGTCTCGACTTCCCCGTGATGTTGAGCCACTGCTCATCAATCGTTAGGTCATATTCGACGCGCTTGCCGGTGAATTTCACGCGGGCCAACGCCTGCGGTCGTGAAACGGGTAGTGAGGTCTTCACTACAGGAAAGCTCGATTGATCGGAGTTGTGGGGTTGGCCTACAGCACTCGCTGCTGGATTTGACGGGGGCATATGTTGCCCCAAACCGTAGGTGATCCTGAAGAATAACCCCAGTAACGTTAGAATACTTGATTTCATAACCATGACAAGCATATTGTCTTATCATAGAACTCGCAGGCCGCCCCATCGGGCCGCGAAACGGCTTGTAAGATTAGCCAGAATCGTTACGGAACTTCCGGAAAATCAGTTATATAGCCTTTCTCTAATTGTAGACGGTCTTTTATTTTGACGAAAGGCCTGAAAAGCCTGCCGTTTTGCCGTCTGTAGCTACTGACTATTGCCGATAATGAATGACGACTGGCTTACTTGTCTATCTTCTTGAGTTTTGCCTTCATCTACTCAATTTCTGCCCGCTGATCAGCGATAATTTTCTCACTGAGTTTCCTGATTTCCGGGTCCCGGAATGACGTTTGTCCGGCCATCAAAATCGCTGCCGCATGAAATCATGACCTTGCTATGGACTGTGCTTAGTAGCCTGCCTTTTCAACAACTTTCTTTACCTCCTCGCTAATGCGATTGTCCCCGGGCCGCCAGGCGGTACGCCGGAGCGGGTCTGATCCTCAAGTAAACTAAAACCCCGCCTGGCCATAGCCGTTTCGAGTCGATCCAGATCGTCGGTTTGCAGGGGCATTCAGGAGAACTTGCCCCAATTGAACATTGGTGATATCAAACCCTACTTGGTTTAACTCGGTACGCACAGCGTCGATGCATCGCGCACAGACTATGCCTCGTATGCGTAATCTTGTCTCTTCAATTGATTTTTTCGCGAATACCATCACGGTCTACTTCAGATTGATCTGACCCGTTATGATGGCAACACACAACGGGTCAGGGTCCGATATCCAAACAAGTAAAGCTGCGACTGTGGTTAATCACAGAACTTGCAAAATTCAGGTAAAGGCTAATATAATTTTTGCTTATTGCTCTTAATTACCTGAGTTCTTGGTTGTTCATACAAACACATCGACAATCCGCTACGATTCCACTCACTTTTCTACCTCAACTCCCTACACAGTCATGACGCATGAGCACCGGTTTACAGTACACGGCCTGACGACCCCCGAACAGGCCAATGCCATTCGACAGATTCTGGTTGACCAGGCGGGCATTCTGGACGCACAGGTAACGGTTAACCCTCCCGAAGCGGTACTGACCGTTGAGCAGCCCCCTTCTTTAGCCGACATTCAGCGATTCGTGACAACGGTGGGACCGTTTCATGTCATGGATGCCCAATCCGTGGCATCGAACGCCCTTGGGCATCATGATCACCGTATACCAGCGGATGTAAACTCGCCCGCAACGCATCACCATGGTGATCGTGCTGAACAAAAACCCACCACCGATCATGAATCACCAGCCGAACAACATCGGACCGTCGCACGGGCTCTGCAACACATCGGCCATGACGGGCATAGTGGGCCGGATAACCCGACGCGGCATCCAGAAAAAAAAGACATGGACCCCGGACGGATGGACCATAGCCAGATGAACCACTCCGCTATGGATCACAGTAAGATGGGGCACGGCAGCGGTCATGACCATGGGGCCATGATTGCGGACTTTCTACGCCGGTTCTGGGTGTGTATCCTCCTGTCGGTGCCTGTTGTCGCCTTCTCCATGATGTTCCAGGCGTTGGTTGGCTACCACCTCGACTTTCCTTTTCGCAATTTAATTGTGCTGGTTTTGGCGTCGGTCATTTACATCTATGGTGGCTGGCCATTTCTGACCGGCCTGATCGGTGAACTTCGCAATCGTCAACTCGGAATGATGACGCTGGTAGCGGTAGCTATCACAGCCGCCTATGCCTACAGCGTGGCCGTGGCCGTGGGGTGGCTACAGGGAATGGACTTTTTTTGGGAACTCGCCACTCTGATTGATATTATGTTACTGGGCCATTACCTGGAAATGAAATCGGTGGCCGGAGCCTCCCGCTCTTTAGAATTGATCATCCAGATGTTGCCCTCGGAGGCCCACAAGGTTGACGGGAATAAACTAAATGACGTACAGGTCAATACACTGACGATTGGCGATGTCGTTTTAGTCCGACCCGGAGAACGAATACCGACAGACGGTGAAGTGATAGAAGGTATTAGTTCTGTAAATCAGAGTATGCTGACGGGGGAGAGTGTCCCCGTTCAGAAAGCGCAGCGCGATACGGTCATTGCCGGAGCCGTGAACGGCGAAGGCTCACTCAAAATCCGGGTGACCCATAAGGGGGAGGATAGTTACCTCAATAAAGTTGTTCGTATGGTTGAGGAGGCCCAGAACGCTAAGTCGCAAACCCAGACGCTGGCAGACCGGGCAGCGGGCTGGCTAACGATAATGTCCCTGTCGGTGGGTCTGATTACCCTTGTATTCTGGTTGTGGAGCGGTAAAGACGTTTCATTTGCTGTCGAGCGGATGGTGACGGTGATGGTGACGGCCTGCCCACATGCGCTGGGCGTAGCTATTCCGCTCGTTGTTGCCATCTCGACCGCTATTTCGGCTCAGAAGGGCCTGCTAATCCGTAATCGTACCGCTTTTGAAGAAGCCCGCAAGATTACGGCGATGGTCTTCGATAAAACCGGCACACTGACCGAAGGCGAGTTTGGTGTTAACCGTATCCAGGTGCTGTCCAAAAACATGGACGAAACTAAACTGCTGGCTCTGACCGCAGCTTTAGAACAACAATCCCAACATCCAATTGCCCAGGGTATTGTTCGGGAAGCCAAAAAGCGGGAGTTGGAATTTCCACCCATTAGTGATTTTCAATCTATTACGGGCAAGGGCGTTTCAGCAACGGTTGATGGAAAGCAGGTCGTTGTTGCTAGCCCCGGTTACCTGAAAGAAAAGGGGATCAAGCCGCCCCAGGACGCGTTTAATAGTGAAGCCGAGACGGTGGTATTTGTGCTGATCGATGACCAACTCACGGGGTATGTCGCGTTGGCGGACCGAATTCGTGAAGACTCCAAAGAGGCTGTTCGTCGCTTGCAGGAATCGGGCATTAAGGTCTATATGGCCACCGGTGACAATCAGAAAGTCGCCGATGCGGTGGCTAATGAATTGGGGTTGGACGGGGTCTACGCCGAGGTACTGCCTGACCAAAAAGTAACGATTGTGAAGGACTTGCAGGCACAGGGTCAGTTTGTCGCTATGACTGGTGATGGCGTGAATGACGCTCCAGCCTTAGCCCAGGCCAATGTGGGTATCGCCGTTGGTTCGGGTACCGACGTAGCCGCTGAAACGGCCGACATCATCTTAGTCAATAGTAAGCCCACCGACATTACCAATCTGGTCGAGTTTGGTAAAGCCACGTACCGTAAAATGATCCAGAATCTGTTCTGGGCCACGGGCTATAACATTATTGCTATTCCATTAGCGGCCGGGGTGCTGTATCCTAAGTTTGTCCTCAGCCCCGCTATTGGCGCCGTGCTTATGAGCGCCAGCACGGTGATTGTAGCCCTAAATGCACAGTTGCTGAAACGGAGTTTAAAGGGAAAGAATGAATAAGCTTGCCAACAGAATTGTAAGTTTACAGCGTTTACAACCAACCTGATTAGTTGCTGTATCTCTGTCTTTCTATTCCCTTTTTTTCTGCTGTAACTGCCTGCGTAAAAAAACGCTGAGGAAATTATCAACGAAGCAATCAACGCGCAGGGTAGAAATGCCTTACCAGTACAAGCGAATCGAGATCGTTTTCGATAGTTTCGCTTGATGCTGGAGTAACAGAATGGTCAGTTCCGCTTTCAGGATTACAGGAACAAGAGGAGGATAGAGCCTCTTCTGGGGGAATCATGACGTAAGTACGAAGCCCAACAACCCGGGTAGTTGTTGGGCATAGAATAGGAGAGCAGTCCGGCAGAAACCATCTTAAGCAACGTCGGTCCTAAAAGGTATAAGGAGAGTGATTTGATACAGACAACGCTGGCTCGACTGTACAATTAAGCCATCAATGATTCATTTAAATGGCTTTGTATTAAGCGGGCCAGCTCTGTAGCATGTTCAGGGTCAAACATAACAGAGTGTTCGCCTTCCACTTCATATATTTTTACCGATTCAGCATACCTATTCCAGGATTTTTTTGTGCCATCGCTGAAACTAACTGCCTTATAAAATATGTGGTTCGCCCGGTCTACAAAGTAGTAGTGTTCCTTTGCATAAAACACGAATAGATCTCCCTTATATAGTTTAATGTCATAATTCTTTAATGCTTCTATGAATGTGCTTGACACAGTATTAAGCACGTCCATATCCTCTATTTTAATCTGATTTATACCCACCATTGATCTTACTTTATTTACTTTATACTGTAATGCCTTTGTGGGATAATTTATTAATAAAAACAATTCAAACTTTATTTTTAATAATGCTTTTGAAAGTGACTTTTTGACGATTGCAGATAAATGATATGAATTGGCAAACGAAGATGGGACATTCTTTTGCAGATCTGTTACTACCGTATCGAAAAGGGCCAGCATAGATACATTTTTACCCATGGCCTTTAATTGCCTCGCCATCTCAAAGGCAACAAAGCCCCCAAGGCAATGCCCGGACAAGGCATAGGGGCCATTGGGATTTTCTAACAGAATTTCTTCAATGTACAACGCAGCGATTCCTTCAATTGTATCCGGGAATTCCTGGAGGCTTTTATAATCTGTAGGATGTTGTAATCCGTAAACCGGTTGATCGGGGTCCAGCATAGCGGCAAACTCCCGAAAAGAAAATACGGTACCGCCGGCACCGCAAACTATATAAAATGGTACTCTATTGCCTGAAATTTTAATGGGAATTAATGACTTTATTTTCTTTTTATAACTAACCTCCAAATCGCCAGCCAACTCTGCTATCGTAGGGTTAATAAATAGGTCTTTAATGGTAATATCAACCGCCAACTCCCGGCGGATACGGGCAACTATCCGCATAGCCAGTAGCGAATGTCCCCCCAATTCGAAAAAGTTTTCATGTCTGCCGACCCGCTCTATCTGTAGCATTGACTGCCACATTCGGGCCAGCCTTTCTTCCAGTTCGTTCCATGGGCCGACAAATTTATTCGTTGATAAATCACTCCGTTCTATGGTGGACAAAGCTTTCTTATCAATCTTACCGTTCGGGGTTAAAGGCAGACGCTCCAGTGTTACCCACAACGCTGGTATCATATGCTCGGGCAGTTCCTTTGTCAAATACGACACAACCCTTTGCTTTTCGAATTCGCCTTCTACTACTACATAACCTACCAATCGATTAGTACCCTGGCGGTCCTCCTGAGCCAGCACTACTGCCTGGTGAACAAGTCCACTTTTTTGCAAAACACTTTCAATTTCACCTAATTCGATCCGGTAACCACGAATCTTTACCTGGTCGTCTACCCTTCCTAAGTACTCGATGTTCCCGTCCGGTAACCATCGGCCCAGGTCGCCCGTTTTGTACATCCGTGAACCAGGCTCCGTACTAAACGGATCGCTACTAAACTGCTTCTGGGTTAAATCCGAACGATTCAAATAACCACGTGCTATCTGAATACCCCCAATATATATTTCACCCTTTATTCCTATTGGACTAAACCTATTTTGTCCGTCAAGAATGTAAACCTTAACGTTACTTATTGGTTTGCCAATTGATATCAGATCGTCTACAGATTCTATTTTAGCCACTGTAGTCCATACCGTATTTTCAGTAGGTCCGTACTCGTTGCATAACGAAACGTTGATTGTTTTTTGGTAATGTAAATCTACCAAAGCTGGATTTAATCGTTCGCCAGCGACTATAACTCTGGATACCGGTGAATAGTCAAGTAAGTTCTCCTCCAATAAAAAATTGTAATAGGAAGGAACGCACAAAATACTATCAGAGCGTTTAAGTAGTTTTCTAATATGATCAACATCTTTTATCAATTCATCTCTACATAGTATTAATTTCCCCCCTGCTGATAATATTCCAAAAATAGTTGCTACCGACGAGTCAAATGAGTAGCTGGAAAGTAATAGCTCAGATCGGTTGTTCTCGTAGTATATGTTTCTCGATAAAGTAGAGGCCACTGCGCCTTTATGTTCAATCATTACCCCTTTGGGTTTGCCAGTGGAACCCGAGGTATAGATCACATAAGCCAACTGTTCAGGCAGAACCCTCGTCGGTAAATTATCCACAGACTGGCGGCTGATCAACGGCCAGTCACTATCCAGCACTATGAATTTGACTGTCGTTTGCAGTTTTTCCGTACTCTGGTGGCTGCTTACCACAAGTACACCCCCTATATCTTCCAGTATGTAATTAATTCGGTCCACTGGATATGCCGGGTCGATTGGCACATAAGCCCCTCCGGCTTTTAGTATCCCCAGTATCCCAACGATCATCTCCATTGACCGCTTCAAACAGATCGGCACCAACATCTCGGGGGTTACCCCCTGCATCCTGAGGTAGTGCGCGAGTTGGTTCGATTGCTCATTTAACTGTTTAAAACTTAGTTCCTGATTTTCATAAACGACTGCTACTGCATCAGGGCTGGCTAACGCCTGCGCTTCGAACAGATCGACAAGGCTCTTATCCTGCGGATAGTTTACTGAAGTAGTATTGGTAGTAAAATTCATCAGAAGCATCTGCTCCTGTGCAGGCAAAACATCAATGCTACTGATTGGCTCAGAAAGCATTCGAGGAAACTGTTCAATAATTGATATCAAGCGTTGAGCCAATAAGTCAACTTCCTGCCGTGTAAAATACTCATGGGAGAACTGAATCTGTAATCGTAAATCCTGGTCGCTGCCGTAATCTTGCCATGAAAATTGTATAGGTTCCCGTTCAGCCTCATTCCTTATTCGTCTGACTGTCGCTTTAATCTCTTTTCCAAAATTTAAGTCAAAATCCAGTAACTCATAATTCACCATTACCTCACACAAAAACTCCTTGAAAGGGTTTATTTTGAGATCCCGGCTCAGGTCTCCATACAGATAACTCTGATGACGATAATTTGCCCGTTGTGTACACGAAATATCGTTCAGTAAGTCAATTAATATAACGTCCGGTTTATAACTGCCTCTGTAAGGAAGCACACCGCTAAACATACCAACGATAGTGCCCTGTTGCCTTGTGTTTCGCTTATGAACTGGTACGCCGATTAGGAAATCAGATAGACTGGATGTTTTACCAAAATAGATAAGCAGCGCAGCAATTGTTAGCCGCTGTAAACTTGATTTGGTGATATGTTGTACATGCTCAACTTGCGCCCTCTGGGTATTGCTCAAATCAAAAGCATAAGTTGAACTTCTCTTATCCGGATTTTTTAATGAAAATTTCTTTTGTAATAATTGATGAGGGCGTTCAGAAAGTTTATCCGTCCAATAGTTTCTATGAATTTGATAATCGGCAGAATTGTAGTAATCGTTTGCCTCAATGGCGGCATCTTTATAATGAGGGTAGCTAAATTGACACTGTTCACCGGTAGATAATGAATTATATTTCTTAGCAATGTGATTCAATAACACAACTAACCCTTTCAAATCAGTAACTAAATGATGATATTTGAAGACAAGCCAGTGCTCATCACCGGCAATTTTAATTAAATAATGCGCGAAGGGCTCGCTCTTTTTATTTAGTGTGAAAGGTGTATTAAATGAAGCTTGCATCCACTCCTGGGCATGATCCCTGGCGTTGTTTTTTTGGCTAAAATCGACTTCTGGTATTGATAATGTTAAATTAGTAGATTGGTAATGACAAAGGAAATCAGGTGTTTCTAAGTCAAACCTCATTTGTAAAGCATCAAACATCTGAGGAGATGTAACCATTGACTCGTAGAGATTATCTCTATTTAATTTCCCTTTTAATACTATGTAAAAACCTATGTTATAGTGGGGACTTTCTAAATCTATAAGTTGATCTATATAAACATCCTTCTGCGCAGGATGTAATTGAGAAGAGTTTTCTGACATACGACAAAATAGATTATCGATAAAATCGGTACTCTGCTGGTAAATGTGCGTATGGCTATTCGGTGGTCCCGAAGGCACAGTTACTGAGCAGTGTCTAAGATACAATTAAAAGCCGTTGTAGACACTCTTCTACCTCTGAAATGGATACGGTGATGTCAGCCGTCAACGCTCCTGAATTGGTGCCTACCCTCGTGCCTAAGCAATACCCGGAATAACGCAGGTTCATCAATTTGGATAAATACAAAAAATAATCAGGCACATACTCCGCGTTGAACAATTCAAACAAATGAGTACCTGGCTCGCACCAGATAATATTCGTGAAGGAGGCCCCATGCGGCC
>JANPJE010000431.1:0-2694 GCA_031425355.1 Spirosoma sp.
ACCCATCTGGAAAGGGAAGTAGAAGCCCGCACCGAGCAGCTAATGGCCTCCAATCATGACCTTCGCCGGTCGAACGAAAACCTTGAAAAATTCGCATACATCGCCAGTCACGACTTGCAGGAACCCCTGCGAAAAATACAATCATTCAGCGACATCCTGAAAAGCCAGTACGCCAGCCAGTTGGGCGAGGGTGTCGATCACTTGAGCCGTATGCAGTTAGCGGCCAGTCGTATGTCGTTGTTAATCAAAGATTTACTTGCTTTCTCGCGCATTTCGACCCGGCAGGAAATGGCTGATCCGGTATCTCTGAACCGTGTTGTTACGAGCGTACTCGACGATTTGGAACTGGTTGTTCGGCAGACGGGCGCTCAGATACAGGTCGATACGTTGCCTACCGTATTGGGCGATGAGTCGCAGTTGGAGCAACTGTTCCAGAATTTGCTGACGAATGCATTGAAGTTCCAAGCTTCAGGCGTCGTACCGCGTGTTCACATCTCTAACGAGCGCGTATCGGCCAGTGAATTAAACGCGTCTATCCGGCCTGTCCGTCTGGTTGCTGCCTACGACTGCATTCGGGTAGTTGATAACGGAATCGGCTTTGACGAAAAATACATTGACCGTATTTTTCAGGTATTTCAGCGATTGCACAAACGTAACGATTACGCCGGTACAGGCATTGGCCTGGCCATTTGTGAGAAGGTGGCGGCCAATCACGGCGGTGCTATTACGGCTGTTAGCCAGCCGGGACAGGGCGCTACCTTTGCTTTGTATTTGCCTGTCACCTACGAAACAGCATAGGTATCCTCCTGTAAATGGACTCCTGATTTCTCTATAGTAAACTGGCTCCGTCGGTTTAGAAAACTTCCATGTTCGTCTGGTTTGTCTACCGGTTCCAGCATTGACCAGCCGGTCAGGCAGGGCGGATTAATTGTGTCATAAAGAACACCGCCAACCGGCCGCTCAGGGAAGCTTTATAGACTTTCCGGCGAGAAATACAGTGCCACACTGGGGTCCAGAAAAAATATTTTCTCACCGTCATGCAACCCGTGCCCTGTGTTCTGACATCTTCCTATCAAACAACACAAAGAATACAACCTGAATTAAAAGAAACCTTACAACTTTCCTAAACCCTCATTTTAACTACAACCATGAAGTCGCTCAAACACCTCCTCACCACAGCTCTGATCGTTGCCTCTACAGCTTCCTTCGCGCAAACAACCGTAACGATCATCTGCGATTCAGTCGTCCATTCCGGCAAAAAGATCCAGCGCGTTACGTCTGATTTCAGTATTTATGTTGGGTTTACTAATTTGTCGGGATCGCTGCCGGCAGGTTATGATTTTCGGCCCATCGGTTCGCGCTTTGTCGCCTTATCGTGGCAAAAACGGATTCCGCTTTCGGTAAATGGCCCGACAAAGCTGCGGTTGGTGACCGGCCCCGAAATCGCCTGGAACAACTTCATGTTCGAGAACCGGACTACGCTGGTTGAACGTAACAACCAACTCACTATCGAACAGGCGGACGTCGATCTGCGCAAATCCAAATTCGTGACCACGCAACTCAATTTGCCCGTTATGCTTAACGTAGCGTTTCGGTCGAGATTTACGTTCGGCATCGGTGCGTATGCCGGGATTCGGTTGGACAGCTACACGAAGGTGAAACCCGAAGGCGGCTCGACGGTTCGGACGCATGGTTCCTACAACCTGAATCCCATTCGCTGGGGGCTGATGACCGAAGTAGGTTTCCGGGGACAAGCTAAATTATTTGGGCGTTACGAACCCAACAGTCTGTTTCGGGCGGGGCAGGGGCCAGACGCCAGCGTTTGGTCGGTGGGGCTGAAACTGTAAGATTACACGTTCAGGTGACCGTCAAATTGTTTGGGCTGGCGACATCTACTGACAAGCATCATCACTAACAACAGGGCGCCTAAAAACCCAAACCGTTTTTTTAAAGAGCCGAATGCAGTTGATAAGCCGATTAATAAACCGACAAGCAGAGTGACGTTCAGTAAACTCCAGAGTATAGGCACGATAGCCATATAAAAGATTGACAGGAAATATCGAAAAGTACGGGCGAAAATTAATTCTGTTATGCAACGTTTCATTTTTCGCCCGTGTCTTTCTTCCAAATTTCCTGTCAATAACCCCATTTCCCCGCAATAATCCGCTTATCCTGCCGTTCAGACCGCTTGTGTAAGAACAGGTACTTTGTGATGCCCACTACCTACATTTGCCATGTACTACAGCCGGTAGAAAAGCAACCTTTCGAAAAAACTAAGTTTATGAAAACTCTTTTATCTGTATCTATCCTCTCCATTTTAACCCTGACAACGGCGTTTGGTCAGGTTCTGACGCGGGGAACCGTCAATGGGCGCGTCGGGACAGTGGCGGGTAAGCCGCTCGAATTCAGTACGCTGATGCTCCTCAAAGCGAAAGATTCTGTTCTGGTAAAAGGAGCCATCAGCGATGCCGATGGAAAATATGCCTTCGACAATGTTGGCGCCGGTCAGTATTTGGTGGCCGTTCAACAGATCGGGTATCGTAAAACGTATAGCGCACCGTTCGCTGTGGATGAGGCTCATCCGGCGATTGAACTGCCCGCACTGTCGATGACCGACGAAACCAAAAGCTTGAGTGAAGTAAAGGTCGTGGCGCAGAAGCCATTCATCGAACAGCAGGTTGACCGCACGGTAAT
>JANPJE010000432.1:0-8391 GCA_031425355.1 Spirosoma sp.
TTGAGATTACGACCGATAAACACATTAATCAACAGCAGTTTACGGCCTATAAAGACGCGATACGGGCGTTATCAACGAAAAACTAAAACTGTAGTTATAGTTAATAGAACAGGTAGTATACCGTGTATGGCGAAGGTCTGAGACCGTTTTCATTTACTTGTGAACCTGACCGGGTATTCCGTTCTTTGTCCAATTCTCCTCTCCGATCATTTGTATATCCATGAAAAAACACCGCCTGTATTCGTTCGCCTATACCTTTCTCTTCTGGTATGTTCTCCTCCCCTGCTTAAGTCCGTTTGTGGCTGATGCCCAGACGCTTACTACCCCGCAGATTGATGCATTGGTCCAACGTACCCTCACTACATTCGACGTACCGGGCATTGCCGTTGCAGTCGTAAAAGATGGAAAAGTGATCCATGCGAAAGGCTATGGCGTTCGCTCGTTGAAAACCAATCAGAAGGTGGATGAAAACACCCTGTTTGGCATCGCGTCTAACAGCAAAGCGTTTACGGCTGCGGCCATCGGAATGCTCGTCGACGAAGGCAAACTTAGCTGGGACGCTAAAGTGATCGACTACATACCGGAGTTTCGGATGTATAACGGGTACGTAACGGAAGAATTTACCATTCGGGATTTGCTAACCCACCGCAGCGGCCTCGGCTTAGGGGCGGGCGATTTGATGTTCTGGCCCGACTCCAGCGATTTTACCATGAAGGACATTATCCATAACCTGCGCTACCTGAAACCGGTTTCGGGCTTTCGGACGAAGTGGGACTACGATAATCTGCTGTATATGGTGGCGGGCGAAGTCATTGAACGGATAAGCGGCAAAGGTTGGGGAGCGTTTGTGGAAGAACGGATTATGAAACCGCTTCAGATGAACCGCAGCGCCGGTACGTATGCGCGGCTGGCCGATAAAGTCAACGTGATTGATGCCCACGCGCCGGTTAACGGGACGGTGCAGGTCATCAGCCGGGATATGTTTCGGTTTGGCAATTCAGCGGGGGGCATCAACTCCAGCGTGGCCGATATGAGCAACTGGGTGATTGCCCAACTGAACAAGGGAAAATACGGCGACAACCTCAGTCAGCAGCTTTTCAGCGAGAATACCCACGCCGAGATGTGGACCATGCAAACGATTATGCCGGTGGGCAACACCCCCGCACCTCCGTACAATACACATTTCGCGGGCTACGGTCTGGGCTGGTTTTTATCGGATGTGAAGGGCTACAAGCAGGTCACGCATACGGGCGGACTGGCGGGTATGGTCACGCAGGTAACCCTGCTTCCCGAACTTCAGTTGGGCATCATCGTCTTCACCAACCAGCAATCCGGCGCGGCTTTCAGCGCGGTTACCAACACCATTAAAGATAGTTATTTGGGTATTCCGCCAACGGATTGGATTGGCAAGTACAGCGAACGGGTAAAAAAAGGACAGGAAGAAGCCGACAAAATCACGAAAGACATTTGGGCGGGCATTACCAGCGAGCAGAAAACCAACACTGCTAAACCTGATTTTGCGAACTATGCCGGTACGTACCGCGACAACTGGTTCGGCGATGTGGTTATCAGTCAGAGCGATGAGAAATTCCGGCTTCGGTCGGTGCGGTCGCCCAAACTGACCGGCGAACTGTTTTTCTACAAGAACAATACGTTTGTTGTCAAGTGGAATAACCGCAGTTTGGATGCCGACGCGTACGTAACGTTTCTGACCGATGACGACGGCAAACCGGCCTCCCTAAAAATGAAGCCTATATCACCCCTAACCGACTTCAGTTTCGATTTTCAGGATCTGGAGTTGAAACGGGTAAAAGAGTAACGTGTGTAGGTTACGTTTGTGACCCTACCGGCATCGCAACCGAACTTCGCCAGCCGCCTGTTCATCGCCCGCAGATTCTCCCCGTTTCCAGGCATCGCAGGCGGCTGGTTTATTTCCCGCTGCCAGTTCAGCCGTGCCGATATAATAATACAACTGATCGACCGAGGCATCGAGTTTTTCGGCCTGCCGGAATTCGGTCAGGGCCG
This sequence comes from Spirosoma sp., assembly GCA_031425355.1. GTDB lineage: Bacteria > Bacteroidota > Bacteroidia > Cytophagales > Spirosomataceae > Spirosoma. The sequence goes on from JANPJE010000432.1 coordinate 2,026, forward strand.
GGGCGGGTTGTTTCTGGTTCAGGTAATACAAACCGAGCGTGCGGTGCGCCCACGCATTGGCATTATCTAACCGCAATGATTCCTGCACCAATGGCAGGGCCTCCGCCGGACGGTTCAGCATAAGCAGCAGATACGCTTTATTATTCAGGTAATACGGCTGATTTAGTTTCTGCGCCAGTGCCCGCTCAACATACGCAAGAGCCTCGGCGTATTTTTTCTCACGAGCCAGCAGTAAACTCTGGTTGTTGAGGGCCGCATCCTGTTTGGGATTGAGTTGCAACGCCCGATCAATGTCCTGTTTAGCAGACGAATACGCTTTCTGACTGTAAAATAAGGCACCCCGGTTGGTGAGAGCCTCTACGTTGTTGGGATCGAGTTGGAGGGCGCGGTCGTAGGCAGCCTGTGCCTGAGCCGGATTGTTAAGCCGAACGTACGCATCGCCCAGACGGGTCTGGTAAAAGGTCGAATCACGGTACTGCTTTTCGATACGTTGCAGGTCAGCCAGGCTACCAGCCCCATCCCCGGTTTCGAGCAACACGTCGGCCCGGTTGAGGTAGGCCGCGCCAAAATCGGGGTCGGTTTGGATGGATCGGGTATAATCGGCCAGTGCTCCCTCCCGGTCGTCGTTGCGGAATTTAGCTAAACCCCGGTTGTTGTAGGCATCAGCAAAATCCGGCTTTTTCTCTAATGCTTCAGAATAATAACGAATGGCTTCTTTGTACTCGCGCTTCTGCAATTGCACGTTTCCCCGCAGGAAAAACTGAGCGGCTTCGTCGGTCGTGTCAGAGCAGGAAAGAATGATGACTGATGAATGATAAAGGATGAATGCCCGGATCAACAGACGACTCAGGAACTTGCCTACCTTTGCAGAATTACGAGAAATTGCAGAAAAATCATTCATCATCGCACCGCAGCCGCGTACGGTCGGCGCCCCGGTCTACTTTCAACACTAACCTATGCGTTTCGTTCAGGATATACCAAACTCACAATTTCGCATCGGGCTTTACGCCTGGAATGGCAAATATATCGTTAAAATCGAAGCCGGGCCGTATGAGCAGACGTATAAGATCAGCGAAATGGATATTACTAATCCCGATGCCGTGCCGACTATGCTCGATGCAGCGTTTTTGAACCGGGTGGCACATCGTTTTCAGGAGATGGACGCCGACTGGCAGGCAACCGGCGAACGGAATGAGGTTTTTTAACTGGCTGTTCGTTCTATACTTCATTTACCCTTGCTACGGGGAACAACCGGCGGATGAGGCTGTTGTAATCGCTCATCAAACTCATTCCGATCGCTGACTGTACACGCCGTACTCAATCCAGTCTAAAATTTGGTCAACTACCTGAAAACCAGTCGTTATATTCAGCAATTGCAACCGCGACTGGCCGTTCAAAATTGCTAAAGGGCAACGCAGCCATACGACAAACGCTTACCAACCGTCGAATCAATGGGGAGTCAGAATGATGTATGCAGTATGGGGTTAAATTAAAAGATTGTCCATAAACGATCACCAGCGGTAGATAGCTATATATATCCGGCGAGTAGAGTACCTTATTGTGGAGTCGCGTTCTTTTACAGAAGGCCTAAGCACCCTGTTTCCGGGATTTGATCGAGTTGTTGGGTAGCCAAACAACTTTTACATTTCGTTAACCTTCTTTTACCGGTCTTTAACAGAGGGCAGGATAAAAACTTTTAGGTTTGTTAAAATCCTTGAAAACAAATATTGAAATGAATAACCTCGTGCACGTATATCCTTTGTTCTTGATGTTTGTTTTTTGCGCTTCTTGTGGACAAAACCAAACAAACGTACCAGAAGATAATATCAAGTCAGAAATCAAAGACATAGGGCCTAACATAATGGTTCGTAATATAAAAAAAGGCAGAAATGGTGCCATTTTAATTGCTGGCCCGAATAACTCATCATTTGGTGATGTATTTCGATACGATGGAAAATCTTTTACTAATCTCACAAGTAAAGTAGGTTCGCACATATTCTGGGATGTGCTGGAAGATCGACGAGGAAATAGTTGGTTCACTTCTACAGATTCAGGCGTTTATTATGACAATGGGAAATCCATTCAACATTTCACTACCACGGAGGGACTTGCCAATAATCGGGTTACATCGGTTTATGAAGATAAAGCCGGCATTATTTGGTTCGGCACTGGCGGTGGAGTAAGTCGTTACGATGGGAAATCTTTTCGAAATTTTACATCTTCGAACGCTCCGCTTTTTTATAAAGAAAGGCATTGGAATAATGATATTCATACAATCATTGAAGATAAAACAGGGAAATTGTGGGTTGGCACGAGGGGCGACGCCTTTGTTTATGACGGTAAGAAATTTACCACGTTAATCCATAAAGGCGAACCCTTTCTCGACGTTTGGAGTATAATGGAAGATAGAAAAGGTACTATTTGGCTCAGCGGCAACAATGGCTTTAAAGTAAGCCGGACCGGTGGCCTCTGGCGCTATGACGGCAGTACCTTTACTAAGGTATCAGAGAGAGGTGCTTATGCTATAATCGAAGATAAAAAAGGAAACATCTGGACTACTGGTCCGGTAAATCCTGCTAATTGGACGGTTCAGGCAGTTTCCCGTTATGATGCAAAGTCCCTGTATAGTAATAACCCCACTGTAACCGAAATCAGGTCAGGAAAGTCTTTCTATGGGATTTCGGAAGCTAACGATGGAAGTATTTGGTTTGGCGATGCGACCGGAGTGTATCGTTATGATGGAAAGACCATCACGGACTTTTATAATAAAGAGGGTCAGAAAAAATACAGCATAGATACGAAGCAAAGTGCTGTAATATGGAAATGTTCTTATCTACTTGGTTATTGGGAAGGTTCTACGTTAGTTAGTGACGGTTCCTTCAAAGGGGACGTCGATATAGTAAAAGGAGAATTGTTGATCGAAAACCGTCGTATAGTGGGCGGTGCAGTTGAAGTCGACATGAATACGATTGAGCAAAAATTTGATAATCAACGTTCATACAATAAATTACCTGCATTTTTTGATGTCAAAAAATTTCCTGTTTCTACATTCGCAATTACGAAGGTTGAAACAGGAAATGGTGGAAATACAAAAGTTCCAACTGATGGAAGTATAAGAGTTAAGGATGAAAAAATAAAAGTCACAGGGAACCTGACCCTTGAAGGTATCACGAAGGCAGTTACTTTTCCCGCCGAAATGCATTTTAAGGACGGAATGGACGGAACTGTCGAGGTGAATGGTACGCTGATCATTGATCGAACAGAGTGGGGTATCGATTACAAATCAGAAAAGCTCTTTTATAAGCCTGGTGATGGAATTTCGGACGACGTTAAACTCTTTATGAAAATCGTAGCAAAAAAATAAGTGGCTGAATCCATTGAAGATTTTAACTAAATTAAGATCACGTTATTATATTCCAGTCCAATAGCTTTTAGGTTAGCTGAAATTCTTTCGTAAGTAAAATAAAATGATCCACCCACCCACAGATGGGAGCATATCAGTATGATCAGAGAATATGACTTTTCAGAAAAGGTAGATTTTCAAACGTTTAACCTCGATGAAATCGTTAAAGATGGCGATGGGATTTGAACACAGCGGATCGATACCCGGCCAACTTTGCTACGTGAAACCCGTGGCGCTTTTTGTACTAACTTTTGATTTTACCCAGGATGCATGTCAACTGACAATAAAATTATAAAGATAATTTTTCTGCATCCTAACATACCGGCAGTCAGCCCGGTTACCGTCCACTTATCGATTGCCGACCAAGTTTTTGCGTTTTCTTTTCCGCCTTTCCGCCATTTTTCTCGTACCTTTATTCCCCGTAACGACCTAAACAGGTTTCAATCATGGCGGCTACGGGACCAAAATCTGCAAAATACATTTTTGTTACCGGCGGGGTAACTTCATCACTTGGCAAGGGGATTATTGCCTCTTCGCTGGCTAAATTGCTTCAGTCCAGGGGGCTTACGGTAACGATCCAAAAATTCGATCCGTACATCAACATTGACCCCGGAACGCTCAATCCGTACGAACATGGCGAGTGCTACGTGACCGACGACGGAGCCGAAACGGACCTCGACCTCGGCCACTACGAGCGGTTTCTCAACCGCCCGACCTCCCAGGCGAATAACATCACCACCGGACGCATCTACAACAACGTCATCACCCGCGAACGCCGGGGCGATTTCCTCGGCAAAACGGTGCAGGTTGTGCCGCACATCACCGACGAGATCAAGCGAAATATCAAGCTGCTGGGCGAAACGGGCGAGTACGACATCGTGATCACCGAAATTGGCGGTTGCGTGGGCGACATCGAATCGCTGCCGTTTGTGGAAGCCGTTCGGCAGTTAAAGTTTGAACTGGGCGAAAAAGATACCCTTGTTATTCACCTGACGCTGGTGCCGTACCTACAATCGGCGGGCGAGTTGAAAACCAAACCGACACAGCACTCGGTACGTATGCTGCTCGAAAACGGCGTACAGCCCGATATCATTGCCTGCCGCACCGAACACCCCCTGCCGCAGGACATCCGCCGAAAAATAGCCCAGTTTTGTAATGTACAGGTCGCTTCGGTCATCGAAGCCATCGACGCCGAGACGATTTACGACGTACCATTGCTGATGCAGAAAGAACGGCTTGATCAGCGGGCCTTATACATGCTCGATTTGTATAACGACAAAGATGCCGATCTGGACGTGTGGAAGGCGTTTCTGGGACGGCTCAAGAACCCCGGCGATACCGTTCGCATTGGTCTGGTAGGCAAATACGTCGAGCTGCGCGATGCTTACAAATCCATTGCCGAATCGTTTATCCATGCTGGTGCCACCAACGAATGCAAAGTGCAATTAGAGTGGATTCAATCCGAAACGCTGGTCGATGAGCATCACTGTGCTCACGTATTGAGCGAACTGGACGCGGTTCTGGTGGCCCCCGGATTTGGTGAGCGCGGTATCGAAGGGAAAATAAACGCCGTGAAATACGTGCGTACACATGGTATTCCTTTTCTCGGCATCTGTCTGGGGATGCAGATGGCCGTCATTGAGTACGCCCGCAACATAATGGGGATTGAGGACGCCCACTCGACGGAGATGGAACCGCACACGCCCAATCCCGTCATTAGTATGATGGAGGAACAGAAAACCGTTACCGACAAAGGCGGCACGATGCGTCTGGGCGCGTATAGCTGCAAACTCAAACGCGATTCGCTGGCGCACCAGATCTACGGAAAAAACCAGATCAGCGAACGCCACCGCCACCGCTACGAGTTTAATAACGATTATTTAAGTGCGTTTGAAAAAGCCGGTTTCCGGCCAACCGGTATCAATCCCGACACAGGCTTAGTCGAAATTATTGAATTATCCCAGGATATTCACCCCTGGTACGTAGGCGTGCAGTTTCACCCCGAACTGAAAAGCACCGTATTGAATCCGCATCCGCTATTTGTGCAGTTTGTGCGGGCCGCTCTTGCTTACAGTCAGCGAAAACGCACGGACGGCACGATGGACACCTCTACATCCGACTTGTCAACCGCCCATGTAGAAACTGCTGATGTGGTTGATTAAGCGGCCAGATTGCCGTATTTTTGTAAAAAAGTCGTAAGCTATAAGTCGTAAGTCCGTAAGGGACTGACGCGAGAATAAAACTTGCGGTCAGTCCCTTACGGACTTACGACTTATAGCTTACTGACTTACGACTTAAAACTAAATGGATCGTAATCAACTTATTGGCATCGTCCTGATTATGGCGATGCTGGTCGGCTACCAGCTTCTGGTACCGAAACCCGCACCTGAAAAGGAACCGGCTCAACAAACACAGACGACTAAACCGACAACCGCATCCGGCCTTGCAGCCGCTACAATGCCAGTCGCCGGAAGTAAAAACGCAGCCAATCCGGCACAACAACCCCTCGATTCGGCGGCAGCCAAAGCCCGATTTGGCAATTTCGCCCCTGTAGCCACTGGCCAGGCCCGTGATATTGTCGTTGAGAATAAAGATATCAAAGTTATCTTCAGTACGAAGGGTGGCCGGGTTAAGGAAGTCGTTCTAAAAAACTACAAAACCTACGATCAGAAGCCGCTGGTCCTGATCGACGAGCAAAGCAGCAGAACAACCCTCGAACTACCCACCAGTCAGGGCAACGTCGATTTGCACCAGCTTTATTATCAGACAACGGCCCAAACGGGTACGGTTGGCAGCCAGCCTCAGCAAATTGTGTTTCGGGCCGAGATCGCACCGGGGCAGTCGGTGGAGCAGGTTTATACCGTTCCGGCCGAAGGCTACGTACTGGATTATGACCTGAAACTGACTGGCTTGACCAACACGACGGGCGACGTTCGGTTCTTCTGGGAGGATAAAATGCGGCA
>JANPJE010000433.1:0-11306 GCA_031425355.1 Spirosoma sp.
TATGATCCATCACAAGAAGATTTGGCAGATTTTGTTAATAATCTTGGTGACTTTAATTAATTACATGTTTTATATATTACATATAAAACTTAATATTGATGGTTTATTACAACAAATATATTATACCAATGCATGTTTACATTTATTACATATATCATTTATAAATAATCATGAAAACTTTGACTTTATGAAAGAAAATCTCGCAGGATTCTTTCATTCTACTATCAATTCAAATTTATCACAACCCTTATAAATTTTAGTTGGAGGTGAAGCTAAAATAATGAAAAAAGATTTAACTGAAGTTTCACAAATACGTGAACCAGTTAGAGCTGCATTAGTTTTACTTTTATGTATGATTACTCTTTTAATTATTTTCATTGTCTTATAAAAATGATGTTAAACATGATTATTTATTTTTTTTATAACAACCCAAAATTTTATGGGTATACGGTTGTTTAATCGCCGGTCCCGACGGGCGGGGGCCGCGCGGTTCGCCACGGACGCATTACGCCATGCAACCTATTGTTTTACAGACCGTTAACGTAATCTATCTTTTTATTAAGCTTACCCGTTCGGTGGTCATATATACTTCACACAGGCCTGATAGCCGAATTAGTGCGAAGCGTATAGACCGAAAATGAATCCGCTGGCGCCCGTTTACAGTTGCCTGGACCGGCGGCTTAGATTCATAATTTCTTAACCGAACAGGCGGGCGGTGAGCAGGAGTTAGGGGTTACTTTTACCAAAAGTTCTCCTCTTGATCATGGTCTTTTTTGTCACTACGGTCGCGTTTGTTCAGACGCTGGTTGTGCTTTATTTGCTGCCAATGCGGAGCAGTCTGAGCCGGGCGTATCCTTACATCCGGGCGTTGCTGCTGTCTTTGAGCCTGTTCCTGATCGCTTTACTGGGAAATCAGGTAGTCAAAACGGTTACTACGTGGCTGGGTGTTCCCTACGAAAGCCCCATTTTTGCGTACTTTATTTTCGGGCTGATTTCGTTTTTATACCTGCGATTTTTCTTTGCACAACCATCTGAAGAATCTATACTGGCAACCCCCGAAGTAGACCCGGCCACCGAGCCGGAAAGAGAACCGATAACGTACGAAAAATCGGGCCTGTCGGATACGCAGCTCGCTGAAGGCTGGTACGCACTGGAGCAACTGATGCTCCGTGATAAGCCGTACGTAAACCCTGACCTGTCGCTCGACGATTTGGCTGAGCGACTGAAACTGTCGCGGCAGCATGTATCTCAAATTCTGAATCAGAAGTCGGGGCGCAACTTTTACGCCTACATCAATGAGTACCGGGTAGTCGAAATGAAGCGGTTGTTGAAACAAAATCCGAGCGGGCGGATTCTGGAGATAGCCTTCAGGGTTGGCTTCCAGTCAAAAACCACGTTGAACACCTATTTCAAGAAAGTAACCGGCTACTCACCTACGCAATACCAGCAGTTCCTCGCTAATCAACGTACTGAACGCCTGCCATCTTAACCCCGGCAGATTGATCTTAGCACCATCAACTGGCCCCTCTGCGACGCGGGCTTCGGACCATAGCAGACCGAAGCAAAAAAATACCTACCTTTGATTTTTACAACTGTCTGTTATGAAGCCTCTCCCGCTCGAAGAGCTGTATATCAAATTAGCTTCTGTAGCTGACCCACTACCGGGTGTGTTGCAGCCGCCGGGCATACAGCGGGAAGTCGGGCATTTTAACGTTTTCAATGTGGCTGATTTGATGCTCGGTTACCACAGCAAGCCGCTGATGGCTTTTGACCGGCGGGCATTCTACAAAATCAGCCTGATTCGCGGGCGGAGCCGGGTAGAGTACGCCGATCAGACAGTTGACATTGACCAACACGCCCTGTGGTTTGCTACGTCACAGGTACCCTACCGCTGGCTACCGCACGACCAAGCGCAGACCGGCTATTTCTGCATCTTTACTGACGATTTTGTCCTGCCCGCCAAAGGAGGAGTTGTCCTGAATGAGCTACCGATTTTTCAGTCGGGCACTTGCCCTGTGCTGGCCGTAACCAATGCCGAATACGAGTCTATTGAGGCCATTTTTCAGAAGATGACGCAGGAAATTACGTCCGCCTATACCTACAAATACGACTTGCTGCGGGCCTACCTGTGGGAATTGATTCACGTCGGTCAGAAGCTCCAGCCGACACCGGTGCTGGCGCCCACCCGCACCGCTTCAGAACGGGTAACAACCGGTTTTTCCGACCTGCTGGAACGGCAGTTTCCTCTGGCAACTCCACAGCAACAGTTGCGCCTGCGTACAGCGAAGGACTACGCCGACCAACTGGCCGTACATGTCAACCACCTCAACCGGGTACTGAAGGAAACGACCGGCCGCACGACCACTGAACTGATTGGCAGCCGGGTGGCGCAGGAAGCCCGGATGTTGCTGAAGCAAACGAACTGGACCATCTCGGAAATAGCTGATAGCCTCGGCTTTGCCGACGTAGCGCATTTCTGTAATTTCTTCAAGCGGCAGACCGGCCTGATACCTGGTGCCTTCCGGGCCTAATCTGATTGTTTGAATTATTCAGTAAATGGTTTGACCCGCGCAACCCGTTCCCTGCCTTTTCATCGACCTTTGTGGAGCCGTTGGCAATCACACTCGGTTAACGGCCCAACACATGCGTATTTTCGTTACCGGCGCTACGGGCTTCATTGGCTCAGCCATCGTTCAGGAATTACTCGGCGCAGGCCATCAGGTGGGCGGCCTTGCCCGCTCGAAAGAATCGGCCCAGTCGCTGGCCGCTATCGGTGTTGAGGCACATATAGGAACGCTCGACGATTTAGACAGCCTCAAGCGCGGAGCGGCTGCGTCGGATGGCGTTATCCATACGGCTTTCGTGCACGACTTCTCCGCCTACGCCACCGCTGGCGAAACGGACCGACGTGCGGTTGATGCCCTGGGTTCCGCACTTGTGGGGTCGGGGCGCCCCTTCGTCATCACCTCCGGGATTACCGTTCTCACGCCGGGCCGTCTCGCAACCGAAACCGATACGCTCGATACCAACGCTCCCTCGGCACCCCGCATACCTTCGGAAGAGGTCGTGCAGGCACTTGCATCGCAGGGCGTACGGGCATCGGTGGTGCGCCTGCCCCCATCAGTACATGGCGATGGCGACCAGGCGTTTGTACCGGCACTCATCGGCATCGCCCGCACAACGGGCATATCGGCGTACGTGGGCGATGGCCGCAACCGCTGGTCTTCGGTGCACCGGCTTGATGCGGCCCATCTCTTTCGGTTGGCTCTGGAACAGGGAACCGCAGGGGCCGCCTATCACGGAGTTGCCGACGAGGGTGTACCGGGCCGCGACATAGCCGAAATGATTGGTCGCCACCTGAACGTACCTGTCGTGGCTAAATCTACCGAGGAAGCCGCCGACCATTTTGGCTGGCTCGGGTACTTCTTTAGTGTCGACTGCCCGGCCTCCAGTACCCTTACGCAGCAGTGGCTGGGCTGGCAACCCAATCAGCCTTCGCTCCTTACCGACCTCGACCGGGGACACTATTTCGAACGCTGAAAAAGAGACTTGGTGGCACGTCTGCCCGGCGATATGTAGTGGTTAGCCGCACTACGTACCAATTATTTACAATAAACCGGCCTGATAATTTATAGGGGTTCAGGGTTGATCAGTTATGAATGGTCAACTCTGAACTCCTTATTTTTCTTACTTTTTACATTCGTAATCTTGGGCAAACGACTCGTATTATTCTCTCAATTCGGTGATTTTTACCACTGTTGAATAGAAAATTTATGCTGCACATAATTGCTACGGTTGTTTTGTAAATCAATAGCTATGTACCCGACCTGACATTTATCCGTCTCAACCCTACATGCTTTAGGGAGGTCCTTTTTTATAAATAGTATATGGTCCAGCTATTTACCCGTCTACTAATTATCCTGCTATCATTCAGTACATTACCGATCCACTCGCAACCAGTTTCGACCGACCCCGACCCAACGCGCTGGATCAACTATTCGCAGACGTACTACAAAATACCGATTGCCGCTCAGGGTATTTACCGGATCACAACCGCCGAATTACAGCAGGCAGGGGTTCCGGTTGGGCAGGTTGACCCGCGTGCCGTGCAACTGTTTCACCGGGGCGTTGAGCAGGCTGTTTACGTGGAGGGCGAGACGGATGGCCGGTTCGATACGGGCGATTTTCTGGAATTTTACGGGCGCGGTAACGACGGCATTTCTGACTCGATACTCTATCGTCCGGCAACCGCACAACCTCATCGGTACTACAGCCTTTTCAACGACACAACGGCCTATTTTCTGACGTGGCGGATCGATAATAACCCCGGCAAGCGGATGGTTGCATATGCCGACACGAACGCCACCGGCCTTATGCCCGACGTTTATCATTGGGCCGAAGAGTTGCGGCTGTTTACCGATACATATCCCGGCTGGGCGTCGGGCATACCGCCCAAAATCGAGTACAGCCACTACGAAGCGGGCGAAGGCTACACGGGCGTTATTCAGCAGAAAGACAAACCCTACTCAGTGCGTTTCACGCTGACAAATGCCCTAAAAACAGGCCCTGCTCCCCAGATTGACGTATTGCTGGCGGGCCGTGACTACACCAACCACCGGGTCGACTGCCGGGTTGGCCCTACTCCGAACGAGCAACGGCTGGCCGACTCGGTTCGGTTCTCGACCTATGAGAATGCTCATTGTCAACCAGTTATAAACTGGACCGATGTTGGTCTTGATGGTCAATTCGTTGTCTCGACGGTTTCGCGGGGGGAAAATACGAGCACCGATACGTATTCGGAGTCTTATATCAGACTCCGATATCCACAGGCGTTTGTGGGCAACAGTCAACCCGTACAAACGTTTCAGTTGGTGCCAAATCCAGCCGGGCGTTCGCTTATAAATCTGACCAAAGTAGCGGCTGCCACCCGTTTCTGGGATATTACGGACCCAACGGCTCCCGCTCAAATTAAGGCCACAACCCCCGCGCCCGGTTCGGCCCAACTGATTGTACATGACACCGATAGGAACCGGATTTTGCTAAGCAGTAGTCAGGCCAAAAGCGTACCGTCTATCCGGCCTGTCACGTTTACGAATTGGGCAGTCCGAAAAGCAGATTACCTGATTATCAGTCATGAAGCGTTGTCCAAACCAATACCAACCGTGAATGGCCCCGCCAATGCGGTTCGGGAGTATGCGATTTACCGGGCGTCGGTGGTGGGTGGCAGCTACGATACGCTGACGGTTACAATGCAGCAATTAGTCGATCAGTACAGTTATGGCGAGCGGCATCCGATGGCTATTCGGCGGTTCGCCCGCCAGATGCTCCGGCAAAGTAAAAACTCATTGAATTACCTCGTGCTGATTGGTCAAAGTCGCAGTACGCCCGGCATTCGAACGAACCCAAATCAGGCAACCCTCGACATGGTCATGACCGCTGGTTTCCCCGGCTCGGACGTACTATTTACGGCCGGGTTGACGGATAAAGAACCCGACGTACCCACTATCCCGACGGGGCGCATCAATGCCGGAACGCCCCGGCAGGTGCTGGATTATCTGAATAAAGTGAAGGAATACGAAAGTGGAGATGCCGGTTGGCGGAAACACCTGCTGCACCTGAGCGGGGGCCAAACGCCGGGCGAACGGGGCTTGTTTCGTCAGTTAGTCGACGGTTACCAGAATCAGGTCATCGGGCCGTCGCTGGGGGCGCGGGTGACGACAATTGCCAAACAAACCGATGATTTGGTTGAGCCAATCAACGTATCGAAGGTGGTCAACGAAGGCGTTGGATTGATAACATTTTTTGGTCATTCGGGACTGGACGTGGCCGATCTGGACATTGGTTTCTGCTCAAACGACGCTCTCGGCTACCAGAATAAAGGGAAATATCCGCTTCTGCTTATCAACGGCTGTGCCATTGGCAACTTCTTTTTTGGCCGCCCGACGCTGGCTACCGACTGGGTGCTGACGCCCAACCGGGGAGCCATTGCGGCCATTGCCCAAAGCCACCTCGGCTACGCAGATGTGATGCATGATTACACAACAACGTTCTATAGCGTCTTGACAGACAGCACTCAATTGCACAAATCCATCGGGCAACTTCAGCAGGAAACCATCCGGCGCGTTCTGGCAAAAACGCCCGGCGGACGGGCACTGGCCAACTGTCAGCAGATGGTTTTGCAGGGTGATCCGGCCATCCGACCGTTTCCATTCGAAACACCCGATTACGTAGCAACGGCTGGCGGACTGACCATTCGGGACACGGACGGTAACGTATTGACAACCTTAAGCGATTCTGTGCAGATTCGGGCTGTTGTCCAGAATGTCGGGCAATACCGGCGCGGTCCGCTTCCGGTTCAGGTGCGTCGGTGGGTCGATGGAAAGGAGTCGAGCGTATTTAATCTGACGGTTCAACAGGCCGTTGCTTACCGCGACACGCTCACGCTGACAATTCCTAACGACCGGAATGCCGAAGGCCAGAATCAGTTTGACGTAACGATTAATCCCATTGGCCTGCCTGACACACAGCCGGAAATCAATCACGATAATAATCTGGCGATCAGCGAAATAACAATCGGAAGTCAAAAACCTACCCTGATTTATCCGCCCTTAAATGGAATCGTAAAAACAACGAACGTTCGATTGACCGCCTATTATTTCGCTGAAGAATCGCGTTTATTCGACCTTGAACTCGATACGACTATTCGCTTCGATAGTCCCGCTAAACGAACGCTGCGGCTGACCGCCACGAATAACATCAGCCACACAATCACATTGCTTAATCAGCCCAATATAACATACCACTGGCGCGTCCGCCTAGCCGATAAAGCGGGCGACTCAACGGCCTGGTCGGTGGGATCGTTTACCTACGCGCCGGACAGTCCGGAGACGGGTTTGCCAGAGGGACAAATCAGGCTGGCCACTCCCCTGCCAACCGACAATCAGCAGGGTGATCTTGTCCCGATTTCGGTGCAGTTCACCAACCTGAGTCCGCATTTATTTTCAGACTCTCTGGTCGTTCGGCAAACGATTTACGCGGCTGGTTTAACCAACCCGCAAATAACAGAATGGCGTATAAAAGCTCCATTTCCGAATGACACTTTGCGACTTACTACGTCTATTACTACCGAGAAATTACCCGGTAATAATCGTGTTGTGATTACCATAAACCCACGCCTTCAACCCGAATTGTCGTTCCTGAATAATACCCTCGATTTATCCCTATTTGTGCAGCCTGACGCGTTCGGCCCGTTGCTCGACGTAGCGTTTGATGGAGCACGAATTACGGATGATGCGGTTGTTTCGGCCCGGCCCGTTATCGACGTACTGGTTGCCGACGATAACCGCTCGCTGATCCGGCGCGACACCGCCAATCTTACTTTATTTCTGCAACGGCCCGGCCCGAACGCGACGTTTGAGCGACTTAACTGGCGTACCGCTAAGGGGCAATCTGCCGGGGCCGATAACGTGTTTCGGATACGGTATTCATCCGCGAAACTGACTGAGGGGACGTATCAATTGCTCATTACGGCCCGCGATGCTGTTGGCAATTCAGCCGTGCCGTATCAGGTTCGTTTTCGGGTGATGACCGAGCGAAAGCTAACCGATCTCGTCGTTTATCCGAACCCGTTCCGGAACCAGATTCGGTTTGCGTTTCACCTCACGGGCGAGCAGGCTCCCGACTCACTGATGCTAATGCTAACCGACCTAAACGGGCGTTTGGTACGTCACGTTAGCCCACCCGCCCGCATCGGCCTGAACGAGTGGACGTGGGACGGACGCGATGATTCGGGCAACCCGGTACCGGCGGGCGTGTACCTCTATAAGCTCATTCTGAGCAGCACTGACGCCCTTTTCTGGCCTCTTTCCGACAGTGTGAACGGACAGTTAAGCGGCCGGATTATCCTGAATCGCTGATGCAGACTAAGCACAACCGTTTGTTGGCAAAATCAACAGAACCAGATCGTTACGTTCCCGCGCTGACGGGTGTTCGGGCGCTGGCGGCCTACCTCGTTTTTCTTCATCATCACAATCCGGCATTGCCGGGCACGTTTGCCAATCGGGTGTTAACACAGGGCTATATCGGTGTATCCGTGTTTTTCGTGCTAAGTGGTTTCTTGATTTATCATCGATATGCCGACGACTATTTCGGGCAGAAAAACTGGTCGTGGCGACGCTACGTGCAGAACCGTTTTGCGCGAATTTTTCCGCTGTACATCGTGCTTTTATTTGCTACGTTCGCGACCAATTTAGTTATGGGTCGTGCAATGAGCTGGTCAGTATTTGTGCTGAATATTACCTTGTTGAAAGGATTTTCTGAGACGTATAAATTCAGTGGCATCGCTCAGAGCTGGAGCCTGACCGTCGAAATCTGCTTTTACTTATTAGCTCCCTATCTCTTTGTCGCTCTGCGACGCTGGGGCGTGATCGTACTGACTGTCAGCCTATTGAGTGTTGGAATTCTGCTCTGTGCCGTCTTCTGGCAACTGCCGTTCATGTTGTTTTATACGTTTTTCGGGCGGGCATTCGAGTTTTTGGTGGGCATGTGGCTGGCTCGTCGCTGGCAGAAAAACCAGTTGCCAACGGTTCGCTTCGCTACAGGCATTGGCTTGTTTTTGATTAGCGTCTCCGTTCTCTGGCAAAGTTATAGTCCCCAATTTCTAACCAACCCAACTGCATTGATCGGTAGCGAAGTTATAACGTATAACACTGTTTTACCAATCACCATCGGGCTGTTATTTGTTGGTCTGTTTTGTGAAGAATCACGCTTAAAATTGCTCCTTTCACAACCCGTCATGCAGGCATTGGGCCGCAGTTCATATGCATTTTACCTGATCCATATTGGCGTGATTGCGAATGCATTAGAAAAGTTAGGCATATCGAACCACTGGCTACTTTTCGGCTTGCTGGTGCTCATTGCACATGGGCTATACATCTTCGTAGAAAAACCCCTGTACCGAAGATTTCGGACAGAATTACAGGATTGGAGAACATTCTGATACTGTGACGCTTTCGAGCACGGCCACTACGTCGATTTGGTGGAGGAGTTTTTGTAGGCCTTCGGCGGCTGAAGCCTCGTATTCGATTGAAGGGGGCAATACTATTACCGTTTCACAAAACGCTTCGTTCCTATTACGTATCCTTGTTTGTCAGACACAGTCAGCACATATAACCCCGCCGGAAGCCAATCAACAGGCACTTCATTTTTCACTAAATCGGCGTGGTAAACCACCCGCCCGCCCATATCCGCAATGCTAACAGAGGTACCCGATTGTCCGGTTAGCACCACCCGAATGGCATCCTGCGCCGGATTTGGATAAACCTGTAGCGCACCTTGTTTCTCCGGCTCCGAACCGAGCACTTTAAGCTGACCCGTCGTGTAAGTATTGAGAGCTTCTTTCATGCACGGCATCAGTTGGGTCGTGTTTTTGCTGAACATCGAAAAGCCTCCGTCCCACTCCCACCAGGTCGATGGAATCTGGAGTTTGCCCAACGCTACGTAAATCGCTTCGGCGTGTCGGCAACGGCTGTCGGCATCGGCATTGAGATTGTAGGAACCGAATTCACCCAGAAAAATCGGAACGTTCTTGGCCACCGACCAGCTTTTAGCCGTTTCCAGATTTCGGTAAATGACGTCGTACGTAGCGTCGTTGGCGTAGTTGTTAATGGCTCCCTCAATCCAGGTCCCTTTGGCAGCAGGCGGTACGTTAATTCGGGTGCTGGCACTGGCCGGAAATGGGACGCCCTTCAGGTCAGGGAGACCCGAACTGGACCAGGTTGCGCCCTGATGCGTAAAAATAAACGGGTCGTAAAAGTGAAATGTATAAACGATATTGGGGTCGGCAAACGGCTCGGATTTTACTAAAGCGTCGCGCCCGTTCCAGTCGTGGAAACCAACCACGAGCGTATGATTTGGCGTAATTGCCCGCACCGTCTGAATGAGTTGCGTAGCCTGTGCCCGCCAGGCGGCAGCGGTCATGTCGTGCGGTTCGTTGCGAAGTTCAAACAACACCCGTTCAGGGTCGATATTTTTGTAGCGCTCGGCAATCTGCTGCCACAGCCACACCACGCGAGCCACCGAATCGGCCCCGCTGATGGAGCCATCGAACTCTACGTGATGCAGGTCGATCACTACGTTCAGATTACTGGCTAATGCCCAGGTAATCAGCGAGTCGGGTGCGGCCAGAAACTCGGGCGCTTCCCACCGGTACGGCGAATTGATGCTGGCCCATGCACCAAAACAGACCGGAATTCGCACCGTTTTGAAACCTGCTTTAGTGATGTCAGCCATTACCTGTTTTCGGGCCGACACCTGATTTAGCTTAACGAAATCTCTGAAATGCAGGGCTTTCGTGCCGTTCCAGTACCCTTCCAGATACGACAGGTTCATGCCCAACCCCAGGCGATTCGCCCGTTTCCAGGCAACGGTTTGGGCATTGGAAACAGTGACGCTGGCTATCAGCAGAAGGAAGAGGATGAAGCGCATGGTCATTAGCGGTCTGTTACCAAATAGAAAATGGCAACTAAACGAAATTCTACTATGGGGAAAACCTATATGGTCTTAAAGACCTTATAGGTTGCCCTCAATCCCAGCACTCCATAATCAGCAAGTCGCCGGTTTGGGCGTCGATACGTACGAAGCCATCCTCGGCGGCTTCGTTGCTACTGCTGGTGTAGTAACCGAGCGTCAGCGTAGCATCCTGTAGGTTATATTTCAGCCCTTCCGACGTAAAGCCCGTCACGGTTCCGACTGGTATCAATGAAATGGGCGTTCCGGCTTCGTACCATTTCTCGAAGCGTCCAACAAGCGGGAAAATTTTGGAATGGTCATCAATCATGACAATCCGAATCTGACTTTTATATCGCACGATGTTGGTCATGTTCGTCAGGCAATGGTCGGCCCGGCGACCGGTGGCCCACACGATGTTCACTGCCGGATAACCGCGCTCGATGAGGTACTCAATGCCTTTGTCGAGGTCGGTTTTGTTCTGGTCAGGTGTATGGACAATGTCGAGCGGATATTGCTGTGCCCGGATGCTATCGAGATCAAGATTTCCGTCGAAATCGCCGAGAAGCACATCGACTTTGATGCCCAGATCGAGCACCCGCCAGATGGCACTGTCGAGCACTACCACCGTCGGACTCCATTCCAGAAGCTGACCGAGGAGTTCGGGGTTGCAGGCTTCGCCATTGGCAATGAGTAGCGCGGGTTCCTGTTTGTCGCGGACGATGTGGTGGGAAGACATGGTATTCTTAAAAAATTAGACCGGATTACAGCCGGGCCGACGCTCGGATTAACAAGACAGA
>JANPJE010000434.1:0-43354 GCA_031425355.1 Spirosoma sp.
TGTGGACGGTTGATGATTTGTAGCGTTACCCCGATGAGTATCTTTGCCATCCATTAATTATGATAGACTGATTTTTAATCAAAGTCGGTCAGCAAAATCATAAAAATCCCGGTTATGATTATCCCCCTCGCCCACCGCGCCAACCAAACGCAGGAATATTATTTTTCGGTAAAACTGGCCGAAGTTCGTCGCCTTCAGGCCGCTGGTCATGACGTAATTAACATTGGCATCGGCAACCCCGATATGATGCCTTCGGCCAATACCCTCGATGCACTCATGAAATCGGCGCAGCAGCCGACTTCGCACGGTTATCAGCCCTATAAAGGTACGCCCGCATTACGACAGGCGATTGCCGGATTCTACAGTCATACCTACGGTGTTACGCTGGATGCTGACACCGAAATTTTGCCGCTTATTGGTTCCAAAGAAGGTATTACGCATATCTCGCTTACGTTTTTGAATGATGGCGATGGCGTACTCGTGCCCGAACTGGGCTACCCGGCCTACCGCGCTGTGAGCCATATGACTGGAGCCATTGTCCGCGAATATCCGCTGCTGGAACAGGGCGGCTGGCAACCCGACTGGGACGCTATGACGGACTTGGTTGCGAGCACTGACTCCTCATCGCCAGTCAAGATTATCTGGCTCAACTATCCGCACATGCCAACGGGCGCACCGGCTACGCATGCCCTGTTTGAGCGGGCGGTTCGGTTTGCACACGACCATAAAATTCTCTTGTGCCACGACAATCCGTACAGCCTGATTCTGAATAAAAAACCACCAATCAGTCTGCTGTCAATAGATGGTGCAAAAGACGTAGCGATGGAGTTGAATTCATTGAGTAAATCGCACAATATGGCGGGCTGGCGCGTTGGCTGGATGGCTGGTGCTAAAGCTTACGTCGATGCTGTGTTAACCATTAAAAGCAACGTTGATTCGGGTCAGTTCAAACCGCTTCTGGACGCTGCCACCGAAGCGCTTACCAACTCCGACGACTGGCACCGCGAACGTAATGCCGTGTACCAGGGCCGTTTGGATGCCGTCCATGCCTTGCTGTATGCACTCGGCTGCACGTATTCTACCGATCAGGAAGGACTATTTATCTGGGCCAAACTGCCCGATTCGGTCGAGTCGGCAGAAGCGTTAGTGGATGAGTTGCTGCTCACGAAACACATCTTCATTGCTCCCGGCTTTATTTTCGGTCCGAAAGGAAACCGGTACGTGCGAGTGTCGTTGTGTCTGCCAAAAGAACGTATTGACGAAGCGGTTAAACGAGTAAAAGGATGACAGTTACTATTGTAGGAATTGGTTTACTCGGCGGCTCTTTTGCCCTTGCCGTGCGCGAGAAATACCCCAAAATGCGGTTCATTGGCGTCGATGCCTCATCCGTGAACGGCCAGTTGGCGTTAGCGAAAGGGATTGTCGATGACGTAATGCCGCTGACCGAAGCCGTAGCACAAAGTAAAGTGGTTGTGATGGCCACGCCCGTTAACATCATTATCGACCTGCTGCCAACGGTGCTCGACCACATACCGCCGGGTGCAACAATTGTGGATTTAGGGTCTACCAAAGGGCTTATCTGCGATGTGGCAGATGCTCACCCCAATCGGGCGCAGTTTGTGGCGGCTCACCCCATGGCGGGCACCGAAAACTCCGGCCCCGGTGCGGCTTTCCGGGAGTTACTGCCCGGCAAAAATCTTATTATCTGCGACCGCGAAAAAAGCCATCCCGACAGCCTCATGCTTACAGAAAGTCTGTTTCGGGATGTGGGTATGAAGTTGTTTTATATGACCCCGCAGGAGCACGACCTGCACCTCGCCTACGTGTCACACCTGAGTCATATCAGCGCATTTGCTTTAGGCCTGACCGTTCTGGAAAAAGAAAAAGACGAGCAGGCCATCTTCGATATGGCAAGCACGGGCTTCAGTTCGACGGTGCGGCTGGCCAAAAGCTCCCCGCAAATGTGGGCACCTATTTTCGATCAAAACCGCACCAACGTCTCCGATGCATTAGCCGCATACATTGAGTTTTTACAGCAGTTCAAGAAAATTATCGACGATCAGGACGTAACAAATTCGCTTGCGTTTATGCAGCGGGCCAATGTCATTCGACGGGTGTTGGACGGCATTGAGAAACGGTAAATTTGTATATTTGGTAAAACAGCAGCAATCATGACAAAGGCAGCCCTGACCACCTGATTGACACAATCATTGCCAAAGTTGAACGGCTGAAAACATTCCCGGAAATGGGACGAACAGTGCCCGAGTTTGGCATCAGTTATTTGCGCGAATTGATTTACGATGACTATCGTATCGTCTATAAGATTGTCGATGGTGCGCAAATTGACATCATTACGATTCAGCATAGCTCCCGCAATATGCCCGAACGTTTCTTCGATGCGGAGTAAGTCAGGACGTAACAAATTCGCTCGGTTTCATGCAGCGGGCCAACGTCATCCGGCGGGTGCTGGACGGCATCAAAGAACGATGATACGTAATCAGGCTGAACAGTATAGTCGCACCATTCAGCCTGATGAAGTCATTTCCCTAATCGAAAATTTACGCCAACACTGCCTTGCCAGCGACTGTATTGTAAGGTTGCGCCAACGTGATTGGTCAGCGTCCGCTCGGCGATGGACTCCACCGACCATCGATTAGCCACCCGGTAGTGTACACCCAAACCGGCTGCTGTCTGGAAAGCCGGGTTTGGGCGCGTACCAACACGCTGATAAATACTATACGGATCTGTAGGATTATAGAGAGTCTGATAGCGGCTTTGTCCATAAGTTGCACCTGCTTGCCCGAATAAAGCCAGTCGCCGGTCGCGGACGAAATAATACCGTGTGGATAGGCCTAATCCAAGATACAGGTAGTTGTAACGGTTCGTTTCGTAACGCCCGTCCAGCGAAACCGACCAGCCATCTTTCAGAAAATAGTGTAGTCGGGGCATTACACGGCTGGTACTACCAACGCTCACACCGACACCTACGTTCAGCCGCCCTTGCCCCAGCAGATCTGCCTGTTTGTCGTCGGTTGGTTTAGCATCCGGACTCGTCTGTGCCAGGGCAAACGTCATTGTTAATACACCCAATGTCGTGAAAAAGAATTGTCTCATAAAAACAGTTTTGGTTTTTTGAGGTAGATACTAAAGCGACTCGACAGGTTGGAACGCTCCGCCGTTTTTAACATATTTTAATAGGTTATGCAATCACAAACATCCCAACCCGCTCTTGCAGCCGGGACAATTGCCATTGGCAATGATCTAACCGTTAATCGAATGGCTTACGGAGCTATGCGCCTGACCGGCGATGGCATCTGGGGACCACCTAAAGATCACGACGAGGCCATTCGTGTATTGAAACGCACCCTCGAACTCGGCATTAACTTTATCGATACGGCCGACAGCTATGGCCCGTACGTTTCGGAAGAACTCATTGCCGAAGCCCTTCACCCCTACCCCGATAATCTGGTGATTGCCACCAAAGGCGCATTGCTTCGCACCGGACCAAACCAATGGCCGGTCGATGCAAGCCGCAAGCACCTCGAAGAAGCCCTGAATGGGAGCTTGAAGCGGCTGAAGTTGGACCAAATTGACCTTTACCAACTTCACCGCTTCGATGACAAAGTGCCTTCGGAAGAGTTTTTGGGCTTTTTACAGAAAGCACAGCAACAAGGAAAAATCCGTCATATCGGCCTGTCTGAAGTGAGTATCGAGCAGATCGAAGAGGCCAAAACGTATTTCGAGGTTGTGTCGGTGCAGAACATGTACAACTTTGGTCAGCAGAAATGGAACGACGTACTGAAATACTGCGAGCAGAATAACATTGCGTTTATTCCGTGGTATCCGCTTAATGCCGGGAACGTAGCCGCCGAAAAATCTATTAAAAAAGTAGCCGAACGGCACGGAGCGACCGATTATCAGATTGCGCTTGCGTGGCTTTTGGCCGCGTCGCCAGTCATGCTGCCCATTGCCGGTACGTCGTCTGTGAAGCATTTGGAGGAAAACGTACAGGCTGCAACCATTCAGCTTACCGACGAAGATTTACAGGATATGCCCCTGCCGAAGTAAACCCTCGGCCACCGACCAAAAAACTGACTGAAAATAGTATTTAGAAACTCTCTAAATTAATCGCTGCGTTGTATCTTTGCTCATTCATTCGTGAAACCATGAAGGGCAACGTGCCAACCACATATCAGGAAGTATTTCGAACAGATCGGGGTGTTGTTTACCAGTGTGATGCAACAAACCGGCTTATTCTCGAATTTTGGGATACACATACGCCGTTGTCTGCGCGTGATTTCGCCCAGTTTCGGCGCATGGTCGAAACGGTCGATGTTCGGCAAATGGCCCTGAGTACGGCCACTGCCGACGACGTTGAAATTCTGATACCTCCCCGCTCTGAGCGGTGCTACGTATTGACGCTCTGCGAGATTATTCATCTTCGCGAGTTGCTTAACGGCACTAAACTGATGCTGGAACTGAACGCCATGCTGCGGGAATGCGGCTGTTCAACGGCTGAATAAACATAAATAGACTGCTTCTAAATTTCTCATCGGTTGACCGGCTGCGTAACAACAGCCGGTTTTTTTGTGTTATTTTGCTATACGAATTTCTCACCGCAAACGGTCGTCCGATATGAAAGATTTGGCAAGACTTCGCTCCTCAGTAAAGGAAAGCGTTGAACTGGCTCTGAACCAGCAGATACAAATGGAAATGACATCGTCGTCGAAATACTTGGCGATGGCGGGCTGGTGCGATCGGAACGGTCTGGATCATAGTGCGGGCTTTTTTTACAAACAGTCAGAAGAAGAGCGCAACCATGCGATGAAGTTCTTTCATTACCTCTGCGACCAGGGCGCAACGGCTTACTCGCCCGAAGTTCCGGCGGTTGGGCAGGAGTTCGATTCGCTGCGTTCGGTATTTGAAGGTGCTCTGGATCAGGAGATTGCCGTAACGGATTCGATCAACCGGATTATTGGCATCTGCCGTCGCGAAAGCGATTATGCTACGGAGGAACTCCTGAAATGGTACGTGAAAGAGCAGATGGAGGAAGAGTACATTGCCCGTCGCTGTCTCGAATTGATCGACCAGATTCCAGCCGATCAGATTCATTACTTAGATAAAAAACTCGCCAGCGTTACCTACGATGGTAACATATATGAGTAGTCAGTCAATAAGTAGCACACGCAAAAAGGCACTCATGGGAGTGCCTTTTTGCGTGTTGCATGGTGCCAACCCTATATGTCATTTTGCTCCATCAGTACACCAGTATAAGAGACTGCTTCATCATGCGACTGTTTTCATCATCCACAATTCTGTTGCTATCGGTTGGCAGCGTCGTGGCTCAATCGTTGCCTAAACCCGAAGACGTAGCGGCCATTAAAAATCAGTGCGGTTGCCATGATGTCAATTTCCTGTACGCGGAAACGTTTGCGCCAGAAAAATCATACGTTTATAAAGATCGGTACACAGCCAAAGGCACTGAGTTCGTGTTCGTTGAAGAGGAATCTCCAACTAAATTAGTCATTCAGCACCTGCTGGTAGTCGGCGATTCGATGGTTATCAAACACTGGCGCGAAGACTGGTTGTATGAGAATACGGCCCTGCTCAAATTCGACCAGAATACATCGTGGAAACGCGCCGACCTAACCCCGGCGCAAGCCAAAGGTCAATGGACGCAGAAAGTGTTTGAGGTGAACGACAGCCCGCGTTACGAGGGATCGGCAACGTGGATTCATGCCGATGGTCGTCATTTCTGGGAGAGTACTGTAGATGCGCCCCTGCCCCGGCGCGAATACACCAAACGGACAGATTACAACGTCATGCGCCGGAAAAATCATCACGAAATCCGGCCCGACGGCTACGTTCATGAACAGGATAATGACAAAATTATTCGCACTGAGGCTGGTGATCAGCTTCTGGCTTCTGAGAAAGGGCTCAATACGTATACCCGCACCGATGAGAAAAAATGCCAGGCCGCTAAAGACTGGTGGGCAAAAAACCGGACGTACTGGGCCGATGTGCGGGCAGTTTGGAATGAGGTCTTAGCCGGCCGCAGTACGGTAGCCATAAAGGGACAGGTGAAGGGCAACGTATTGGGTCGGGAGTTAGACGAACTGGCAACGACAGCCCATAAAACGGGGTACAATTCCGCTACGAGCCGCCAGACTATCCGCCAGACTATCGAGAAATATCTGAAATAAATTCTGAAACATTATTTGGATACTGATGTAAATCGCTTGATTTCAACGGATCGGGTGGAGGGATCGACCTGTATCTGTAGGGCTGGGTATTTACCGAAGGCGGTCAATACGAATGGAATTGTCTGCACAACAGATACCGGCTGACGGCCCAGATCGTACACCAGCAAGGTGTAGTTGCCGGGGCCTAAGGGTAGCCCGAAACTTCCATCGGGCAAGGGCGAACATCGGATAATTGTCCGCTCATGTTGTTGCACCTCCAGCGCGAACCGCTCGACCCGAAGGGGTTGCCGGTCATAAGCAGGTGCACGACTGGTCAATTTGCCCATCACCCGGAATGTCCGGGCAAGTGGAATTTGCTTTTGTACGCGACCGTTTACCTGAATCGTTTCGTTATAGGGCACTGGTTCACCAATGCGGCTAACCAGAACAGCCGACACGGTATAGGACCCCAGTGCCAGATTTCGGTATATAATTTCGCCTTTCGGGTTTGTGAGCAATGTGTTTTTGTTGATGGTTACGAGCAGGCTATCCATCCAGGGTTCGTCTGTTTCGCGTAGCCCGTTGCCATTTACATCTTCAAAAAAACTCAGCCTGAGCTGCCCCCGCCGACGAAGCGACAACGTACTGAACCGCTTGCTCATTTCTACACGATACTGACTAAACGCCAATTGTTCCAGTTGGGAGAAAGCGGTCATATTCCCTTCGGCCTTTATCGTCAGATCGGGTGTAATATCGTAGCGTAACCGGCCCAGCACCTGCGCACGAGACCCTGTACTGTAGGAATCATACAGGTAATTTATGCCGATGGTGCCGTATAAACGCTGCTGAAGAAGGGTGTAATCGACCGTTGGGGTGATGGACGAAATAGTGGATTGGGTGGGTTGCTCCGGACGCACATCACCCAGAAAGTAAGGCCCCTGCTGCCAGTATGCCCAAAGCGAGAAGGGCCCCAACCCTACAGTACCAAACATCCGATGACTGATAACCACCGCCCTGACCGCCGTTGGGGACTGGTTTTGGTACGTTCCCACATCATACGTCAACTCTAAACGCTGCCGCCTTTTGTTCCGATAGTGAACAAATGGAGCAACCCGGTATAAATCAGCTTTTTGACTGTAGGGATTGGCGATATCTGTTTGCGTGTACCAATAAGGCCGCAACCCCAGTAACCATTTTTTCCATTGCCGAACAACACCGATTTCGGCCTGAGTATTCCCAAATAGCCGCCGATACCAATCGGTTGGTGTATAAAACCACTGCTGATTATAGTTAACCTGGCTATAGCGCAGGGTAAGCGTAGTCACTTCGGAAGGCCGGTACGTTAGTCGGCTATCGATTAACGTGGCCCCTTTCTGAAAACCGGCATAAACCGGGCTGCTCCAGTACGTTCGAACAACCCAATCGAGTTGTGGACTTCGGTAAGTATAGTTAATCTGGCCGGCCCATCCGTAAGTTACATTGCTGCCCCGACGACCTGCTTCCACACTTTGACCGCCCAGCACATCGAGTGTATGACGGCCTCCCCGATGAATTTGAAACGACCCAAAGTTCAGGAAACCAAGCCGTTGGGAATACGACTGACCGAAATAGCTGCTACTTGCCGACCAGGATGCGCCCGGCAGTGACGCTATCTGCTTATCGTACCGAACCGACAGTATGTTGCCTGACCAGACATTGGCCGGTGTGTTCAACCAGTTTGGATTTGAGTTCACTGCCCAAAAAGTCCATTGATGATCGGGTTGTGTTAAGCTGACTTTCAGACCCCGGCCAAGCAGAGGCATTTCGTGGTAATCATACAAACTCCCGATTCGCACCATCGCCCGTTCACTTCGGAGGGATACAAACGAGTTTTGTAGCTGCTGCGTCTGCCCGGAACCATAGCTCATGTAATGCAACCGAAAATCAAGTTGGGCCCGGCCCAGTGAATCACTACCCCATATCTGTGCTTCCCGTAGCCACTCCCGGTCGCTGAGCTGCCCAACAGCCGTGCTTACGCCATAAGGCGATAAGGCATTCGGAACAACCTCGGCAAATCGCTTTACAGACGACGCCACAACCACCTGATAAATCACATTTCCGGCCACCGACCCCGTTGCATCGCGCACGGTTAGCGTGAACTGATAAGGCGTATTGACCGACCAGTATCGACCAGGTATGCAGGAAACCAGTAAAGTTGTATCCTGCCGTCCGGCGAGGGTAAGCGACAGCGGGAACGTAGTTCGGTCAATGCCCTCCGGCATCGACGCTACGTCGATACGCACGTGTGACGGAACAAGTCGGTTATGAACGAGTCGCAGCGGCAAACGAACCGTTTCGGAGCCGGAATAGAGTAAGATCGGTTCGTTGTAAGGGTATAAAGTTACGGCTGGCTGCCAGGCTTGCCTAACGCCAATTATGAACCTCACCGAACGTCGGATTTGGCTGGCAGAATCGATGAGGGAAAATACAACCGGGTAGGTGAGCGAATCGGCCCGCTGATCGACAACTCCTTTTATTGGCAGCATAACGTATTCGCCGGGCCGGATCAACAGGCTCTGCGGGAGTGTTGAAACTAACCGTCCTGCCTGGGGCAACGTTGCCGAAACAGCTAATCGCGCTGGGTACGATCCAGTGTTATGAAACGTCAAGCGGTTGGTGAATGTCCCGCCAGGTTGCGTTGCTATCGTATCCCGCCAGATATCTATTTGTATCGCAGCAGGGTTTTGTCCCAACACACGCCATGAGAGCGACAAATAAATGTATAAACAGATAAAAATAAATTTGTACAAATTAAAAATATGTTTTAACTGACTGCAAAATACCTATATTTGTTACCGTTTCCTAATAATTTAAAACAATTTGTACTTAATATAATATAATGAAACACTTATTCAAAAAATTGATTGTATCGGCGCTCCAGGTAGTGGCTGTTACGGGTCTGTTGGGCATTTGCAGTGCCCAAGCGCAAACGAGCGGTAACGTCACGTTGAATGTTACGTTAACTGACGTACTGGCATTGTCCGTGACGGATGCTACTGTGACTTTAAATTTTGCCACGGCTACTGATTACCAGAACGGGTTGACGGTGCTGAAAAACAATCAGCTTACCGTTACCAGCAACAAGGCGTATGATTTGAAAGTGAAAGCAAACACCGATTTGACATTTGGCGCAGCAACTATTCCGGTGAGTAATGTTAATGTTCGCACGACGACGACGGGTATGGGCACAACACCAACCATAAGTCTGTCCACATCCGATCAGTCGGTAGCGAGTAATGCCACAGCCGCCATTGCGAAAGCCGTTTCGCTGGAATATTCAACAACGGGCAATAATCAGAGTTTCGCAACAACGGCAGGGACATACTCAACCGTTCTGGTTTATTCAGTTACTGCCCTTTAAATTAAAAAGTCGGATGAATCGATACCCTTTCAGCCCCAAAAGTCAATATTGGTGGCTGAAAGGGCTTTTTCTACTTTTCGGATTGATTGGCTGGTTTCCCGGACTGGCTCAGGTAGGCTTTCAGGTAGCACCTGCCCGGCTCTTTTTCCATCAGCGTAATGGTCCTTCACAAACGGCAGTCGTACATGTGAACAATCCAACCGGAGTGCGTATGGTCCTGCAAATAACCTGTGCTGACTGGCGTCGGGATTCGACCGGAGCTAAAGTTTATTCAACTCCCGGTACGTTACCGTTATCGTGCTGTTCGTCGCTGCGGGTATCTCCGGCTCTGGTTGAACTGGCTCCCGGCGAGAAAAAAGATGTGGTCGTGACCCTGATTACCGCTCCGGAACTATCGCAAAATCAGATCAGTAACGCGATGCTTTTGATTACTCAGAGCAATAACCAGGACCTCACCAAAATGCAGTCGGTTGCCCCGCAATTAGTGATACGTGTTCAGATTGGCGTACATGTATATTTCTTACCCAACGCTGATTCGCCAGCCGGTATCGACATTGCTCAGATGGACGCCATCAACCCAAACGCTCAGAATCAAGTACGTGTGCAAGTACACAATACAGGCCAGACGCTGCTTGAGAGTCAGTTGCGGCTGGAATACCTGAATCTGCAAACGATGGAAGAAGTTAAAACAGAGCCGATACCGGTCAATACCATGCCTCATGATCAGTTCTGGGTAACCGCCGTTCCGCCGTCGTCGTTGCCAGCGGGAACGTACCTGATTATAGCTGTGCTGGACAGTGGGCCGGATACGCCCCTGAAAGTAGCTGAACTTGAAGCTATACTGAGATGAACCGTTTTCTACGACAATTAGCCTTATTTGCTGGCTGTTTGCTACTCGGCTTCGACTGTCTGGGTCAGCCGTTTACTGCCGAAACACCGCTCCCGGAAGAGAGCGGTTTACTGATTGGCATCAGTGTACCAAGCAACCCGCCACCCCTTAACTTTTCAACGATCAGCGATTACCAGAACGGAGTTAGTGTGACTCATCCCACGTTCAGGTTATCAGTGTTTCTGGGCGTTGCCTGGTCGCTGGAGGTGCGGGCTACAACTAATTTACAGTCTCAAAGTTATCAGATACCTGTTGCCGGCATAGGCCTGCAATCGACCAATGTAGGTGTCCGTCCCGAAATATTCCTGAGTACAACCAATCAGCTTTTGGCGTCGGGGCTTGCTAATTTATTCCTGAACCAGAACGTCATTATCCGGTACAGAGCGTTGGGAGGAAGTAATTTTTTACAGCCAGCCGGCAATTACACAACAACGCTGGTCTTCACGTATGCAGGTTTGTAGGATGCCGGAACAACTCAAATTAGGCAGAGCGGTTTGCTCACATATCGTGATTAGTGTGAACCGACACGTTTCCGGCTGATCTGACTAACAACACTCGCCGAATCGGGCGTGGTGCCTATGCGCCAGGCGGTATCGACGGGGGTGGTATTTTGAACCGTATCGCAGTTTTCAAGCCGTTTCTGCAGCGTTTTTATTTGTCCTGCCTGCTGGCTGATACTACGCCGTAAGTCGATGGTCGTATCTTCAAGCCGTCGATGTCGATTGTAGGCCACACCCATCAACGCCATAATGCCTACCAACAGTACGCAAACTACGGCAATGAGTGAGTACACAACACCTCGGCTTACAGCAGACATGACGGGGTATAAAACGGCAAATTACCAAAAGCAGCAGCCATAAAAAAACCTACTACCGTTGGGTAGCAGGTTTTTGTTATCAGGTAATCGGACTGGTTAGCGAGCGGCACCATAATCCTGCCCGGCACTCTCCGGGAAGTTCTTCATAATGCTCGTCACGGTTTCGCGGAACGCCTGATCGCGGTCACGCTCTTTGTTGCGGTTATTCAACTGACCCGTCGCCCAACCCTGCCAGATAATGTCATTCGTGCGGGCATCCGACACGTTGATAACTACCCGGTTCTCTTCGTATTGCCGTGAATAAACATTGTTACCCATGCCACCGTACCACCACGAATAGGGCGAGTACATGTTGTTGGACTGGATTTGCTGCTTGTCTTTCGAATCCATAAAGAAGCGAACAACAAGGTCAGCTTCGCCCTGCGTAACAGGCTTGTAGCCACGTCCTTTCAGCGACAGATCGAGAGCATCGGCAATTCGGCGTTGGTTCAGGTTGCTGCCCACAATCGGATCGGCATTGCGTTGACGGTCGGCTTCAATACGGTACGTCGAGAATTGCCGAACATTCACTTTGGGATCGTAATCGTATTTGACCGTAATGGACGGGGCACACGACGCCAGCGTACCGACGACGAAAAGACTGGTGATTATGCTGTTGATTTTCATGTGTTTTGAGTCATTAAGTGGTATCGAACCGACTAATAAACGATAAAGAAACAGCCGTTCGTATATCACACCTTAATAACTAAAAATGGCATTCGTTGGTTCCGAAAATCATACCGAAAACAGGGAATACTAAAATTGACAAGTATTTGATAGTCAGACGTTTGTTACAAATAATTCATAGCATTCTTTAATTTATCAATCAGTCTGGTTTTACTGACAGAAAGTTATGGATAAGGGGCTTTGATACGTGTAAACACCACACAATCTTTTGATTGAGATAACGCGCTCATCCATTTATTTTGCTAAAAACCTGTATCTTCGATTCTATGCCGAACCACCACAAACCACATCTGTTAGTTGTTGAAGATGAGCCGAAAGTAGCCCTGTTCATTAAAAAAGGACTCGAAACGCAGGCCTATACAGTCACGATTGCCGCCGATGGCCGGGAAGGCAAGCGACTCATCGGTTCCGAACGATTCAATCTGGTTATCCTGGATGTCGATCTGCCGTTTGTCAATGGGCTGGAACTGGCGCAGTATATCCGCACCAAGAACGCAACGCTGCCTATTCTGATGTTAACGGCCCTCGATTCGACCACCGACAAACTAATGGGGTTCGATGCCGGTGCCGATGATTACTTGGCCAAGCCGTTCGATTTTCTGGAATTACTGGCCCGCGTCAAGGCGTTGCTCCGGCGGGCAGCCCCACCCGAAGAAACAGAACCGGTGCTGCGTGTGGCCGATCTTGAACTTGATCTGAATGCCAAAGTAGCCCGTCGGGGAGGACGTACTATCGACCTGACAGCCCGCGAATTTGCCCTGCTCGAATACTTGATCCGAAACGCCGGGCGGGTGGTGTCGCGGGTTGATATAGCCGAGCAGGTATGGGACATTGGTTTCGATACCGGCACCAATGTTATTGATGTGTACGTCAGCTATCTGCGCAACAAAATTGACAAAGACGAGCCTGTAAAACTCATTCAAACGGTGGTAGGCATGGGTTACGTACTTAAAGTAAAATAGTCATTTTAACTGCTCCGACCCTTGACTATTCGTAACCGCCTAACGCTCCTTTTCACCGCCATTGTATCAGGTTTGCTGTTGTTGTTCAGCATCGTGCTGTACATTGTGGCCGGAGCGCATCGGGAACGCGAATATCGGGAGCGTCTATACGCCGAAGCCTTCACCTCAGCCGAACTCCTGTTCGGCAAGCAGGCCATTAGCCCTCAGTTGTTTAAACTGCTGGATAAGAACCACATGACGGTGCTGAATGAAGAAGAAATTATCATTTACAATTACCGCAATCAGATCGTTTACGAAAGTGGCACCGACTATCTGTCCGTTCCCAAAGAGCGGCTCAACCAAATCCGGCTCGAAGGCGATGTGTACTGGCGTGTCGGCAACCGGGAGATAGTCGGCGTACTGTTCACCAACCGCCACAACCGATTAGTCGTGCTGGCGTCGGCAGTGGACAAGTACGGATTCAGCAAACAGTGGAATTTAGCGGTGCTACTGACCGGAGGCTGGTTTCTGGCAACGCTGATTGTGTTTGTAGCCGGACGTTTTTTTGCGGGCCGCGCTCTGCAACCCATTCGCCGGGTCATTGCCGGCATCGACACCATTACGGCCTCGCAGTTGAGCACCCGGCTAACAGAAGGGTCTGACGCTGATGAAATTGCTCAATTGGCAGAGCGGTTCAATCAGATGCTCGACCGGCTCGAAGATGCGTTTCGGCTACAGCGCACGTTTGTTTCCAATGCCTCTCACGAACTCCGAACACCCCTCACAGCCATCACGGGCCAGTTGGAAGTTGCGCTACTGGCTGGCGACAGTGAAGAAGACCTGCGAACGATGATTCGCTCGGTGCTCGACGACGTACGCGACCTGAACCGACTCACCAACGGCTTGCTTAGTTTAGCCAACGTAAGCGTAGACGAGTCGGCGGTGAAGCTTGGCCCTGTCGCGCTCGACGAACTGGTCTGGCAAACCCGCTCCGATTTGCTACGTCTTCGCGCAGAGGGGATTATTGCCGTCGAATTAGGCCCGAATGTGTCGGCCAACTGGACTGTTACCGGCAGCAACTCGCTGCTCCGCACAGCCCTGTTCAACCTGATGGAAAACGGGCTGAAATTCTCGCCTGATAACCGCGTTTCGGTTCGGTTCACAACCGACGACAGCCACTTCATTGTTATCACTGTTCACAATAACGGCCCGGCTATCCCGGCTACTGAGATGCCGGATATCTTTAAACCCTTCCGACGGGGCAGCAATGGACAGCATGTGGCCGGACACGGCATTGGTCTCTCACTAACCCAGCGAATTGTGCAACTGCATCGCGGGCGGCTGTCTGTTCAGTCCGAAGCAGAAGAAGGCACTACGTTCACGCTGACGTTGCCTTTATCCTGACGTCCTGTCAATTTCAACAAACCGTTCCGGGCTGGCCTTCAGCCCACAAAAGCGTTTCTAATCCTTTTCTAATATACCTCTAACCCGGCTCTAAGTCGGTCGCTGCACTTTTGTTTCAACAAAGGGCAACGACCTGTCAGCACATGTTCAATAAGGCTTACAATGCGACGTGCTCTCTGGATGCTCTGTCAACTTTATTCAGCGATAACCGCCATGAAAACGCGCTTGACTTATCTGCTTTGCACAGGCTTGATCAGTCTCCTGACAGCTACTCTTTCACTGGCAACCCACGTGAAAACAAACCCTGAACGGAAACCAAACACCGGCTGGATAACCTCAACCGATGTAGTCTTTAAGATTCGCGCTACGCAAACACAGGACAACCAGCTAACGCTGCATGTTCAGAATCCTGGTTTTGAGCGGCTTTGGCTGAATCTGCGGACCCTCGACGGTGAAGACGTGTTTCACCTGCCGCTCTCAGAATCACAGGCTATGCACGTGGTCAACCTGGACATACGTCATTTGGTCGCTGGCCCATATCGTGTTGAGGTCTTTAGCGGCATCAATAAAGTGGCTACGATTATTCCGCTGGCGCTCACTGATCTGAACGCTCCCGAAACCAGCCCAGCCCTACCAGATGGGGAATAGCACACCGCTCATTTACATACGTAACACGCCTGTTGCCCTCAGAAACTATGAATCAGTACACACTCGATTACTCCGAACCGCGCCCCGGACGCTGGCGCCGTACCCGCCAACCACATCGGCGCATGACCGCAGCCTTTCGCCGTACGTTATTGTTGCTAAGTGGATTAGTGTGCGGCATTGCTGTAGTTGGGGTATTGCGCATGCGTACCGAAGTAAAGATTCATCACGAACGTTATCAGGAACAGGTCATCCAGTACGATTCGTTGCTGGCTACCAAACTGGAAGCCGACCGGGAATTGGAAAAACTACGCATACACTTATTGAAACGTCAACCTTAATCATCAACAACCATGTTCCGCAATCATCATATCCTGATTCTTCTGGCTGCTCTCAGCCTCAGCAGTTGTACAGTCGTCCGGCAGGGCGAAGTCGGTGTCAAACGCCGGTTAGGTAAAATTCAGTCGAACCCGTTACCGGAAGGTGTTGCTGGATTCAACCCTCTGCTAACGACGATTATTAAAGTGCCAACACGTACTAACAATATGGAAGTGCGTCTGCCGCTGCCTTCCAAAGAGGGTCTGACGGTACAATCGGAGGTGTCGATTCTATACCGGGTTGACGGCAGTCAGGCGCCCAAAATCGTTGAGCAGATTGGGCGCGACTACGAGACCGTAGTGCTTCTGCCCGTCTTCCGGTCTGCCGTTGCGGATGTATCATCGCGCTACTTTGCCAAAGACATGCACACCGGGCAGCGAACGGAAATTGAGAACTCCATTCGCGATCTGATGATGACGCAACTAAAAAACCGGGGCTTTACTATTGAGTCGGTCCTGCTGAAGAGTATCGTGCTGCCCGCTGGCCTGACCAAAGCAATTGAGGAAAAACTCGAAGCGGAGCAGGATGCCCAACGAATGCAGTTTGTGCTGGATAAGGAACGGCAGGAAGCCAAACGACAGGTTATTGCCGCTGAGGGTGTGCGGGATGCGCAAAAGATTATCAACGAGGGCTTGACGCCTATGCTGATCAAATTTAAAGCCATCGAAGCCTTTAATAAACTTTCGACCTCGCCCAACAGCAAAGTTATCATTACCAACGGCGACACACCCCTTATGATGTCGCCTAATGCGATGGACTAAATCAGCGTAAAAATCGGGCAAGGGCAGGGCGTATTAGATAGACACTGCAATACCCCTGCCAGCCAATCTCGTCACTATACTCTCCCCAAAAACCACTAAATCAACATGGAAAATCCTGATCTCGCCATGGGTATTGGCAGCATTGTTTACGCACTGACAAAACTCGATGGTCGGCTTCAACTTGCCGAAATGCAAACCGTCAAAGAATTATTGGCGAACGAACCTCACGGGGATCTGGCCCTGCATGCCTTCTTCCTGAAAGAAGATTATGGCGAGAGCGTCGAAGATGCCTATGCCTTTGGACTACGTCGGTTTAGGGCTAACCCCACTAAATTGGACGACGCCACCAAGAAACGATACGTCAATCTTTTACAGCGCGTAGCCGAATCACATGATGATATCTCGCAAAAAGAACGCGATTTTATTCATGAATTCCGGCGCGAACTCCGGCGACTTTAACAAATTACTGACGCATAATTCAATTATAAAACAACAAAACCACAGTCATGAAAACGCTCATTCACCTACTTGCCACCGCAGCCTTTTCGACCCTCTCGTTGCCCACCGATGCACAGAATGACCCCAACTGGCGCAATGATCCGACGTATTCGACCCATAATTATAAACACGCTAACAAAGTGGCTGCGGTTAAGCGTCGGGCACTGGAGCCGGGCGTTACGGTAAATTTCCCAAAGCCGGGAGCCACCCGTTTTGCGAACTACAAAATGCCCCTACTCGAACAGGCACCGGCCGGGGGTGTCGTACTACCGCACACACCAGGTGCTGACCTCGCCGAGCGTAACTACAAGATGTCCCGACCGCTGCGTCCGGCAATAGTACCCAGACTAAATATGGCCGGAAAGATGGTTCCTCCGGTTTCCATCACCAGCGAGTAACACCGTACCCGCCCGACCATTAGTGGACGGGCGGTCTTTCGTCAATTAAACAACTCATGCTACCCTTTTTTCGCCCCGCGTTTATTTCCTTCGTTACGTTGCTGGCTGCACCACTCTTCGCCCAGCAAAACCTGTTCAACATTCCATCAGGCGATATTACGCCAAAGAATAAAGTGTTTTATCAACACCAGATCAATCTGTACAGCAGCAAGTTCGAGTCGAAGAGCCACTTCGTATACGGGCTTGGCAAGGGGTGGGACGTGGGCGTCAATCTCGTTGGAACAGGAGCAATGTTCCGGCCTGATTGGAAACTTCTCCAGAACGACGTTCGCAGCCAGGGAGCGGTGTATCCGGTCGTTCTGGCAACACTCCAAAAACAGTTCGTTCTGTCCGACCGCATAAACGTTAATGTAGGCACTCAGGCGGGTACGAATCTCACTCACTTCGCCGACCGTAAAACATTTGCGCAGTTCACATACGGCCTTGCCACCTATCAATTAGGGCCGGGCCGACGGGTGGTGGCCGGTCCATACGTAACAAATTCGGCTCTCGTCGGGCCCGGCAATCATGCGGGTGTGATGATGGGTTATGAATGGAAACTCACCGATAAGTGGTACTTGATGGGCGACTGGCTCTCGGGACGGAATGACACGGGAGTCGGGGTGCTGGGCGCGATGTTCTGGCCCGGCAAGCATGTACAATTATGTGGGGGCTTGTTACTGGCAAACCCAAACACACCTAAACCCAATGGGTTCGTGCTGGAAGTTAATATTCTGGGCTGGACGGCCAGACATTAACGGGTAAATACGGTTTGCTGCGTATCCGCCTACTCCGTTTTATCGACAAATAAAAAAGACACGACCTGATGAGCCGTGTCTTTTTTATTCGGAAAAATTGATTAAGCGCTGGCTAATGCTTCCGCACCACCAACAATCTCAAGGATTTCGGTCGTAATGGCAGCCTGACGAGTACGGTTGTAGACTAAACGTAATTCTTTCAGGAGTTCGCCCGCATTTTCGGTTGCTTTATCCATAGCCGTCATCCGGGCACCGTGTTCCGATGCGTTGGAATCCAGTACCGCTTTATACAACTGAATTTTGATCGTTTTCGGAATCAGTTCGGTAATGATTTCATCCTCCGACGGCTCAAAAATGTAGTTGGTCGAAGCCGTCTGACCGGCCGGAGTTTCTGCCGATACAATAGGCAGCATCTGCTCCGTCCGCACAATTTGCAGAGCGGCATTTTTAAACTCGTTATAAATTACCTCCACCATATCAAATCGACCGCTGGCAAAGCCTTCCATAGCTTCTTCGGCAGCCGCCCGAACGGTGGTAAAGCTTAGCGAACTAAAGGCGTTGATGTGTGTCGTGTTGACCTTAAAGCCACGACGCTGGAACGCTTCGGCTCCTTTCTTGCCAATAGCCATAATTTCAACATTTCCCGAACGCGCCTGAGCCGCATATTTTTCGTCTATGAGCGCAAGAGCACCCTTCACTACGTTCGTATTAAAAGCCCCGCACAAACCCCGGTCTGACGTAACGACTACCAACAGAACGCGTTCCGTAGCGCGTGTCTGCCGGTACGGGTTTTCCAGCGCGGTTTCTGCCCCCGCCGAAACGGTTCCGAGCATCTGGCTCAGCTTTCGGGCGTATGGCCGTAATTGGGTAATGTTATCCTGCGCCCGACGCAACTTGGCAGCGGCCACCATTTTCATGGCTTTCGTTATTTGCTGCGTCGATTTAATCGACGAAATCCGAGCGCGTACTTCTTTAAGACTTGCCATAAAATAGTAGTAAGTTGTAAGTCGTAAGTCACAGCCGCAAGCGATTACTTACGACTTACAACTTACCACCTACAACTCTATTTTTTAATAATTCGCCGATAGTTCAGCCGCTACTTTTTTCAGCGTTGCCGTGCCTTCGTCGGTTAGTTTACCAGCGCGGAGATCGGCCAGAACAGTGGGGTGTTGCGCGCTCAGCAGCAACGAAAACTCGCTTTCAAACGCCCGTACTTTGTTAACCGGCACTTTATCGAGCAAACCGTTAACCGACGCATAAATGATAGCGACCTGCTGCTCAACCGATACCGGCGAATACTGTGGCTGTTTCAGTATTTCCTGATTACGCCGGCCCCGTTCGATAGTCAGTTTGGTCGATGCGTCGAGGTCAGAGCCGAACTTGGCGAAGGCTTCCAGTTCGCGGAACTGAGCCTGATCGAGTTTCAGCGTACCCGCTACTTTCTTCATCGACTTGATTTGGGCGTTACCACCCACCCGCGATACTGAAATACCAACGTTGATGGCCGGACGAATACCCGCGTTGAACAGGTTCGACTCCAGGAAAATCTGACCATCCGTAATCGAGATCACGTTTGTCGGAATATAGGCCGATACGTCACCCGCCTGCGTTTCAATAATTGGCAGAGCCGTTAGCGACCCCCCCCCTTTCACCTTGTCTTTCAGACTTGGTGGCAGGTCGTTCATCGTTTTAGCGATGTCGTCGTTCTGGTTGATTTTAGCAGCCCGCTCTAACAAACGACTGTGCAGATAGAAAACGTCTCCCGGATACGCTTCACGGCCCGGTGGACGACGCAGCAGCAGCGATACCTCGCGGTAGGCAACGGCCTGTTTCGATAAATCGTCATACACAACCAGAGCCGGACGACCCGTATCGCGGAAAAACTCACCGATAGCGGCACCCGTGAACGGCGCAAAAAACTGCATTGGCGATGGGTCCGACGCGTTGGCGGCCACCACGACGGTATAGGCCATGGCACCCGCTTTCCGCAATGTCTGCTCTACCTGCTTTACAGTCGACGCTTTCTGACCGCAGGCAACATAGATACAGAATACCGGCTCGCCTTTATCGTAAAATTCTTTCTGATTGATGATGGTGTCGATGGCTACAGCGGTCTTACCCGTCTGACGGTCACCGATGATCAATTCGCGCTGACCCCGACCAATCGGGATCATGGCGTCAATGGCTTTTATACCCGTTTGAAGCGGTTCGCTTACCGGCTGGCGAAAAATTACGCCCGGTGCTTTGCGTTCCAGTGGCATCCGGAATAGTTCGCCCTGAATAGGACCTAACCCATCAATTGGCAAACCGAGGGTGTTCACCACGCGTCCCAGAATACCATCGCCCACGTTTACATAGGCAATTTGATCGGTACGCTTTACGGTGTCACCTTCTTTGATTTCTGAATAATCGCCAAGCAATACGGCTCCAACGTTATCTTCTTCGAGATTCAGAGCCATTGCCTGAAGCCCATTGTCGAACGACAGCAATTCGCCGGCCTGCACTTTCGAGAGGCCGTAGATACGCGCTACGCCGTCGCCGATTTGCAGCACCGTACCGACTTCTTCGAGTTCAGCCTCGGTTTGTGTTCCGGCCAGTTGCTGGCGCAGGATGGCTGATATCTCGTCGGGTCTTACGGAATCCATATGTGTATAATGAGAAATTAGTGTTGATTTTTCGGGCGCAAAGGTACGACTAAAATTTGATAAAAATGCGATGAAACGAAGAATCAAGGGCTGAATGTTAGACTTTTCCGATAAGCTACTGCTGAACGTTTAGCCGTTAATCCGGCAGTCAAAACCGTTCATCCGAATTAAGAGTAATTAACAGCACTTTAGTTGGCCAAAATTGATACGGGCCAATTTTTCAGCTACTTTTATCTTCCCGGCTCAATACAATATCAGGTCATTGATGAGCAGAAGATTTTCATCAAATCATCCCATAAATAAACTTTTATGCTGGCCGTTCACGTTTCATAACTAATACATCTTGTTTTTATACACCCCGTTTTGTTTTCGCATGAAGTTCAACCAATGGATGCTGGCCGCTACGGTGTCAGCCGTTTTTGTCGCCGGTTCCGCGACTGCACAAGTAAAGAAAGCACCTGTTAAAAAGCCCGTTTCGGCCAAATCAGCGACAGCCGCCAGGCCTGCCACAGCGGGAACGGCTCTGGCTTCTACTCAGGACTCGGTCAGCTACAGCATCGGGGTATTTATGGCTCAGAACCTGAAGCAGCAGGGTATATCTGATCTTAATAATGCTGTGTTAATGCGCGGTTTGGAAGATGCGCTGAGCGGCCAGCCAACGCAGCTAACACAAGCTCAGTGCGGGCTTGTGATGAATAGTTTTATGCAGAAGCAAATGGCCGTTCGGAACGCAGAGGGCATGAAAGCATCGGCTGAAAACAGAAAAGCTGGTACCGCCTTTCTGACCACGAACAAAGCCAAAGCGGGCGTAGTCACTACAGCCAGTGGATTGCAGTATTTGGTTGAAAAAGAAGGTACGGGGGCTAAACCATCGGCTACGGATCGGGTTAAAGTACATTACACAGGCAAGCTGCTCGACGGAACAACCTTTGACAGTTCGGTGGAACGCGGCCAGCCTGCGGAGTTCAATGTAAGTGAAGTAATTAAAGGCTGGACAGAAGCATTGCAGCTGATGCCGGTTGGCTCGAAGTGGAAACTTTACATTCCGTCAGATTTAGCGTACGGAGACCGGGGTGCCGGTGCTGATATTAAACCCGGCTCAACATTAATGTTCGACGTTGAGTTACTGGACATTATCAAGCTGAACGAGCCGGATGCGGCTAAGGCAGGTCCTCAACCAGTCAAACCCGATAGTACCGAGAAAAAAAATTAGTAAGGATTACCCACCGCAAGTCAATAAACAAGGGCTTAACTTTTGGTTAAGCGATCCATTTCGTTGCTTAATTCAGTCAAATCGCAACTAAAAAATGAAGAAATATCTGGTGACCCTTGTGCCCGTGCTGATGCTGAGTTTTCAGCCGGATTCGCCTTCGAATGGTGCGCCGGGCAACTCACTGCCTGTGCAGCAATTACCTGCTTCGTCGCCAATTGACGATTTGAAACCATCCATCTCGCAGGAAAAAGTAGAGACGCTGGTAGCCAAGTTGCTAACCACCTATCACTATCGTAAGGTGCGGCTCGATGACTCGCTGTCGTCGGTGGTGTGGGATAATTATCTTAAGGAAGTCGATGGCAACAAAACGTATCTGCTGGCATCGGACATAGCGTCTTTTGAAAAATATCGCTACCAGATTGACGACGCGCTCATAAATGGCGATCTGACAGCCGCTTACGATCTATACAATGTTTTCCGCAAACGGTATCAGGAACGTAGTGAATTCATTAAAGAGCAGATCAAAAAGCCCTTTACGTTCACGGCTGACGAAGATTTTAATACCGATCGTGAGAAAGCGTCCTGGCCAAAAACGGTTCAGGAGCAAAATGAGTTATGGACAAAAATCCTGAAGAATCAGGCTCTGGAGTTGCGGTTGGGAAACCGGAAAGATAGTGCCGTAGTAGCGTTGATGAACCAGCGTTACACCAACCTCGACAAAGCGATCAATCGGTTTAAAAGCGTGAATGTATTCGAGATCTACATGAACTCATTTGCCGAAGCACTTGATCCGCACACCAACTATTATTCACCCAGCAACGCAGATCGGTTCAATCAGGAGATGAGCCAGTCGCTTGAAGGAATTGGGGCGATGCTTCGTGAAGATGGTGATTACATTCGCATAACGGACGTACTACCCGGTGGTCCGGCGTTTAAAAGCAAGCTGCTCAACAAGGACGATAAGATTGCAGGGGTTGCTCAGGGTGATAACGGTACGATGGTGAATACCATGAACTGGCAGGTCGATGAGGTTGTCAAACTCATCAAAGGCCCAAAAGGCACTATTGTCCGGCTACAGGTCATTTCGCCGAACGCGCTGGCCGGTGCTCCGCCAAAGGAAATTCGGTTAGTACGGGAGAAGATTAAGTTGGAGGAACAACGCGCCAAAAAAGAAGTAATCGAAGTATCGGACAACGGTAAATCGTTCAAAATTGGCGTGATTAACATTCCGATGTTTTACCGCGATTTTGAAGGCGCCCGCAAGCGGGAAGAAGGTTTCAGCAGCACGACAAGCGACGTAAAGCGGTTTATAGACGAACTGAAAGGCGAGAAAGTGGACGGTATTGTGATCGACCTGCGCGACAATGGTGGCGGCTCACTGACCGAAGCGATTGATCTGACGGGTTTATTTATCCCGAAAGGCCCGGTCGTTCAGGTGAAAGAATCGACCGGCGAAACCGAAGTGTATGCCGATAAAGATGGCGGTGCGGTGATTTACGATGGTCCAATGGCTGTGTTGGTAAACCGGTTCAGCGCGTCGGCATCGGAGATTTTTGCGGCTGCCATTCAGGATTACAAACGCGGTATCATCGTGGGTGGACAAACATTCGGTAAGGGAACGGTACAAACGCTGATCGACCTGAACCAGTGGTTGCCCAAAGAGCCTGAAAAAGTTGGTCAGGTGAAAATGACGATTCAGAAATTCTATCGTATCAATGGCAGCAGCACCCAGCACCGGGGCGTAACGCCCGACGTCGAATTGCCATCGGCCTTCTCGGCAGAAGAATACGGTGAAAGTTCGCAGCCAAGTGCGTTGCCCTGGGATCAGATCAACTCAACCCGTTATGAACAGTCGCGCGGGATTGATGACAAAATTCTGGGCCGCCTTCGCGACCGTTTCGACCAGCGGCTCAAATCGGACCCGGAACTGAAGCAGTTATCTCAGGATCTGGCCGATTTCAAAAAGGCTAAGGAGAATACGGTTGTGTCGTTGCAGGAATCGAAGCGCCGAAAAGAGCGTGAAGAAGCCGAACGGAAGCGGGCCGCAGCCAATAAAGTATCGCAGGCATCGGCTCCGGCTGACGAAACCGGTACACCAGCACCCAACGCGCCTGTGGTGGCGGCCAAAAAGAAAAAAGACCTGTATCTGAACGAAGCAGGTTTGGTTTTAGCCGATTATATACTGGCCGTCAATAAGGTAGCGGTTAATAAATAAAATAATTTCATTTGCAGTAAAAACGCGCAGCTAATGGTTGCGCGTTTTTTATGTCGTCAACAATTAATCCAGTACGTATGTGGTATTTTCTCATCAAGCAAAGCCTTCTTGACCGGGCGCAATACCAGTCTTTACAAAAGCAGGCTTCGCTGACCGAAGTCGAGTTATTCAACGAGCCTCACGAAAACTGGCACATATTTGCTGTTGAGAAAGACGCCTATTCTGACTTCGTGGATCACCTCGACCGGGCGGGTATCGGCTACGACTTAACCGCCGACCGCCCAACACGTAGTGAAATGCTGGCCGGTTTTTAATTATTCTGTTTTATTCAGGTTGTCAGTGATTCCGTTACGTTGGCCCCAACCGGTAAATTTACGCGCCGAACCAGCCGAAAAAAACGCCAGGTCAACAGGACGGCCGCAATGGAAAGCCCCACCAACAGGCCAACCCAAACCCCAATGGCATCCATTTTGAACGGAAAAGCCAGTACGTAACTTAAAGGCAGGGCAACCACCCAATACGAAAACAAGGTAATCAGCGTGGGTATATTCACATCTGACATTCCCCGCAGTCCGCCCAGTGCGACCACTTGCACGCCATCGGAAAGCTGGAAGAAACCAGCCATGATAATTAACGAAGCGGCAATGCTGATCACCGCTGGATTGTCGCGTATGTACAGCGCGACTAACCAGTCGTTGGCGGTTAGAAATAGAAGTGCGGCTACACTCATAAATCCCACCGACAGCAGAAAAGCAGCGACACCCGCCCGGAAAACCCCTTCCCGACTGCCGCGCCCAACAGCCGCGCTGACCCGAATGGCAGCCGCCGACGAGATGCCCGTGGCCATCATATACGTAACGGATGCCATGTTTATCGCGATCTGATGAGCGGCCAACTGCGCTTCGCCGAGCCAGCCAACAATCACCACCGCCAGCG
The DNA here is from genome assembly GCA_031425355.1 of Spirosoma sp. GTDB lineage: Bacteria > Bacteroidota > Bacteroidia > Cytophagales > Spirosomataceae > Spirosoma. The sequence goes on from JANPJE010000434.1 coordinate 24,846, forward strand.
AAAACGTAGCGACTTCAAAGAAAAACGTCAGCCCTCCGGGAATGCCCAGCCTAAGAATTGTCCAGACTTCATTAGTAGATGGCAACGTATTGAACGTCGCTTTCAGATAAGCCCGGAAATGTGCGGCCCGATAGACATAAACCAGCATAGCCCCCGCCATAAACAGTCGTGACAGCAGTGTTGCCAATGCCGATCCCATCAAACCCAACGCCGGCATTGGACCGAACCCTTTGATAAACAGGTAATTGAACAGCGCATTGACGCCAAGTGCCGACAACGTAATGACCATCGCCACGCGGGGATAACGCAACCCATCGCAAAGCTGACGAGTCGCCACAAAAATCAACAGAGGAATCAGCGATGCGCTTAAAATCAGCATAAAGTCTCGGGCCAGCCGCGTCACTTCGGGTGTTTGTCCGAACAGATCGAAGTTATACGCTAACAACACTGACAGCCCACCCAGCAGAATACTGAGCAACAGAGCCACCCGCAATCCGGCCCGGAACAGACGATTTACTGCCGCCGGGTCGTTCTGGCTATGCGCTTTTGATACCAAAGCCGCTACGACCGATAGGCCGCCAACGCCAATGCTCGACATCAGGAAAGACAGTGAATTGGCAAGTCCAGCCGCTCCTAACGGCACGGCACCCAGCAATCTGCCAACGAAAAGGTTGTCGGTAACACCCATTAGTACAACACCTAACTGAGCAATAATAATGGGGGTACTCAGGCGAAGGGTATCCGTAAATTCGGCGTGGTATGTTCGTAAAGCAGTCATCAGGAAACAGTTTTCAACTGGTAAAAGTAGTATATTCTGACGGCAGCTTATGGGTAATGACCGATAATGACTGACAACTTCCGACTACGTACTATCGACTGTTTTTCGTACTTTTGTTTTCTTTATCACCTATCAGCAAGCCTTTGAAAGAATACGGCAGTAGTATCCAGAAATTGGTTGACAACATGGTCAACATTGACGATCGCTCAACCCGGACTCGGTATGCACATATCCTGATTGAGTTGATGCGGCAAATCCATCCGAACATGAAGGACGGTCAGGACTACTACAATAAGCTGTGGGACGACCTGTACATCATGTCTAATTTTACGCTGGATGTCGATAGCCCTTATCCCCCGCCGTCGGAGGAGGCACTGGGCAAAAAACCCCAGCGGGTTCCTTATAATACGCACAATCTGAGATTCAAACACTTCGGTCGGAATGTAGATTTGCTGATCGCAAAAGCTGTTTCGCTGGAAGATGCCGACGAACGACGCGCCTTTGTCTCGTATCTGACGCGCCTGATGAAAACATTTTATCAGGCCTGGAATAAAGAATCCGTTGAGGACGAAACCATATATCAGAGCCTGATTGAACTCTCGAACGGGAAACTTTTCGACGATATCAAACTCATCCGGGAGGAGGGACTTGTCGAAGCAACACCGCGCGAACGTACCGGCGACCAGCCCCAGCGTATTGGCGGCAACAATTACCGAAACGATCGTAGCAGCGGACCGCAGAGCCGACCCAACAACCGGAATGACCGCAACGGCGATAGCGGACCCAACCAGCGGAATGTGAATAACCGCAACCGCAACGACGGGCAGCAGGGACGGCCTAACAATAATCGGCCCGACCGGGATGGTGGAGCAAATCCACGCAACTTTGGCAGCCGCAACCGCAACGACCAAAACCGAAATAACAACGACCGCAGGAGACGGTAACCTACAATGATGAATGATGAACGCTTCGTTCATGAGCATTTGTAATTTATCAGGTTATCTGATGGTTTGTTTATCATTTATAATTCATCATCGCACCGGCGACCCGGTCATAATTCCCTAAATGGCATCCTTTCAAATCACAGGCGGGCGCAAGCTAAAAGGCGAACTGAATCCGCAGGGCGCTAAAAACGAAGCCCTGCAAATTCTTTGCGCCGTATTACTCACCAAAGAACCCATTACGATTCATAATATTCCGGGCATTCGGGATGTAAACCAATTGATTGACCTACTTGGCGATCTGGGGGTTTGGGTAACAAAAATCGGTGAGAGTTCCTACCGCTTCGTCGCCAGCGATGTTAATCTCGATTATCTCGAAAGCGATACGTATAAGCGCAAAGCAGCCGCCCTGCGCGGATCGGTTATGTTGCTTGGGCCAATGCTTGCCCGTTTCAAAAAAGGACGGATTCCACGTCCGGGTGGCGACAAGATCGGTCGCCGTCGATTGGATACGCACTTTTTGGGTTTCGAGAAACTCGGTGCCCGGTTCAATTACGACGCCAACGATGGCGGGTATTATCAGGTAGACGCCAGTAATCTGCGCGGTGCGTATATGCTGCTGGACGAAGCCTCCGTAACGGGCACGGCGAACGTACTAATGGCGGCTGTGATGGCCGAGGGAACGACCCAGATTTACAATGCCGCCTGTGAACCGTACCTACAGCAGTTGAGCAAAATGCTCAACTCGATGGGGGCCAAAATTACGGGTGTCGGGTCCAATCTACTCACCATTGAAGGCGTTTCGGAACTGCACGGCACCGAGCACACCATGCTGCCGGATATGATCGAGATCGGTTCGTTTATTGGCTTAGCCGCCATGACGCAGTCGGAAATCACGATTAAAAATTGCCAGATTCCTGAGTTGGGCATCATTCCGGATCAGTTTCGGCGGTTGGGCATTCAGATGGAGTTCCGGGGCGACGATATTTTCATTCCGGCGCAGGAACATTACCAGATTGAAAGTTTTCTGGATGGCGGCATGATGACTGTTGCCGATGCGCCCTGGCCCGGCTTCACCCCCGACCTGCTGAGCATTGTGTTGGTCACAGCCATACAGGCGCAGGGAACCCTGCTTATTCACCAGAAAATGTTTGAAAGCCGACTGTTTTTTGTGGATAAGCTGATCGACATGGGCGCACAGATTATTCTCTGCGACCCCCACCGCGCAACGGTTGTTGGCTTGAACCGGCAAATTCCGCTAAAAGGTATTCGCATGTCTTCGCCGGATATTCGGGCGGGCGTTGCGTTGCTCATCGCGGCTATGTCGGCCAAAGGCACAAGTATTATTGACAACATTGAGCAGATCGACCGGGGCTACCAGCACATCGACACACGGCTAAACGCCATCGGTGCGGAGATTATCCGGTTGTAAGCGCACATTATAAAACGTTTATAGTTATAAAATTGGGCGGGTAACTGCCCTTTTTCATTACTCGATTTTTCTCTTAAACTTATGAATTCACCGATTACGAAGTCACGCCAACTAAACCTTGCCGTCTAATTTTTGTCTTTAGCACAGAATACGTTTAGTTTAACAGTAAAATCTGTACATCCAATGAAAACGCTACAATCCAACTTATCCCTTTGGGCACTGGCTGCTCTCCTATCTGGTGCTTCACTGACGGCCTGCGCTCAGGCCACAACAGGTGCCGCTACCGCCAGTGCTCCGGTCAGCAATCCGGCTAAAACAACGCTGTTGCAGCCTCTGCAACAGATGATTGCAAAAATGAAAAAGCTACAGGCAACGGGTGATCCCGACTTCGACTATGCTTTCCAGGCCAAAATACATACGCAGGGCGCACAGGATTTGCTGAAACAGGAAATTCAAAGCGGCCAAGATTCCGCATCGAAACAACTGGCGCAATCGTTATTGACCAGTTCAGTATCGGACGTAAGTTTGTTGGACGGGGCCTTAAAAGAGATTAAACCGACGCGTCCAAATCAGGCATTTGTGCAGCAACAAAGCCGTAACCTCGAAGCCATGAGTCTGAAACTGCAACAGACAGGTGCGAGCGATAAACTGACGGATAATTTAGACAAGAACTTTATGGTTCTGCTCATGGATCAACGTCAGGATGCTATCGACATGGCCACGAATTACCTGCAATATGGCAAAAACAGCTCCCTCAAGTCATTTGCCCAGAAACTGGTCGATACATCGAAAGTGCAGGTGGAGCAGATGAAAAGTATGGTGATGAAGCAGCCTAAATAAAGCAATGCATCATTGGACGATGGATGCAGTAACGTTAGTTTTGCGGCTCACGTTATTGCATCCATGAATATTGCCGATTCATTTGTTCCTACAGCGGGTGTTGTCGGGCTTCTGCCCACGGTCACGTACTTCATTTTAGTCGTGGCAATGTTTGCCTTTCTGAGCCTTTTCATCTTCGCGCTGGCTTCGCGACAGCATTCCCCTTCCGAACTATCCCGACGTCAACGTCTATCACCCGTTCTGACAGCTATGATTGCTGCCGTGGCGGGTTTTTCCTATTACATAATTCAAACCGGCTATCGCACAATGCTGACCGAACTGACGACTATTACCGACGTTAACGACCGGCAGACATTTTTCCGCGAGTCTTACAACGCTATCGGTCAATATCGCTATATGGCCTGGGCTGTTATACTCCCATTACTGCTCCTGCAAGTAATCTCCTTGCCGAAACCGCTGCCAAACACGTATCAGAAATCGCTGATTACGTTGCTGATCGTTAGCTTTTTCGTGATTCTAACCGGCTACATCGGTCACCAGCAACTCTCATTCGACAATGAAATCCAGATTGGCCCAAAATTGATTTGGGGGGCTGTTTCGATGGCGGGTTATGCTGTAATTTTGCTGACGCTGTACCGGTTCTGGAAGCAGGTAGCGAGCACGATCCAGCCCGACGAGCAACGCATCTATCGGTTAATCGCTGTGGCATTCGGTACGTTCTGGATCATGTATCCGCTTGGTTATATCCTGACCGTAACACCTGTTGATTTCAACTGGATTCATATTGCCCACACCCTCGCTGATGTCATTAGCGTTAGTGGCGTGGGTGTGGGTGCTTATTTTATTCACACGCAACCAATTGACACTAAGTAGATTATTAAAAATAGATGCGGTTATTATTGTCATCCCGACGCAGAAGGGACGATAAAATTGGCCCCTCAAAATAACCTAAACTAATTCAGCCTGATCACTTAACCAATGAAAGCGTTATATCTGGTAGCTATTGCGGTATCGCTGCTCCTGACCGTTGGACCATTGGCGCGGGCACAGAATAACATCGTGGTTTTTCAGTCCGATTTTGGGTTGAAAGATGGGGCCGTGTCGGCCATGAAGGGGGTGGCATTGAGCGTATCGCCAACGCTTACGCTGGTTGATCTTACCCACGACATTCCGGCATACAACATCTGGGAAGCATCGTACCGACTGCATCAAACAGTGCCTTATTACCCGAAAGGAACCGTATTCGTCTCGGTTTGCGATCCCGGCGTTGGCACCGAACGGCATTCGGTCGTTGTGCGCACAAAATCAGGTCATTACGTCGTTACACCCGATAATGGCACACTGACATTAGTCGCTGAACATCTCGGCATTCATGAAGTGCGGCAAATTGACGAAGCCGTTAACCGCCGGAAGAATTCCAGCCAATCCTACACATTTCATGGTCGCGATGTGTATGCGTATACGGCCGCCCGGCTGGCATCCCGCACCATTACGTTTGAGCAGGTTGGCCCAAAACTGGCTAACGAAATCGTTCGGCTGCCGTACCAGAAAGCGACATATTCAAATGGCATCATAAAGGGAAATATCCCTGTGCTCGACATTCAGTACGGCAATGTTTGGAGCAACATTCCCAAAGCCATGATCGACCAGCTTGTTGGCAGGTCGAATGCCACGCTGCATGTTCAGATTTCACACAATGATATAGTGCTTTACGATAAATCGGTTCGCTTAGTCAATACGTTTGGTGAAGCCCCGATTGGCGATGACGTAGCGTATATAAACAGCCTGATGAACTTTTCGGTGGCCATCAATCAGGGTAATTTCTCGGAAAAACACAAGGTGTTCAGTGGTCCGGACTGGACGATTACGGTGAGCAAATAATTAAAATGGCTTTTTGCTCAAGCCCCTCCGTACCCATCTGCTGCACGAATTAATGGGTAAACCCTTCGTAATTGCTGACAAGCGGTTAATGGGATAACAATTTGATAACTGATAGCCCGCTAATAGATTGGGGCGTAAGGGCGTAAATTTGCCCATCAAAAAAATCCATAAAACGGATTCGTCTACTTGTGTCGATATCACCGCTCCAACTGGCTTTTGCACCCGTTGCTAACTGACTTCCCTTGTCAGCCTCACTTGTGATGTACTATGTTTTTCTAATTATCTGCTTAATAATCACCTTGTTAACCAAAATTTTTACGCACTCCCCGCTTTATTCTTCTCAACCCAAATTTATATTATGATGTCTTTTTACGTCTCCCCTCCCTCATCTATTCGCAAATGGGGCCTGTTAGTTTGCTTTCTTCTGGCGGTCATGTCTGCGAATGGCAAAAGCCCTGTTTTAGCTGTTTTGAAAACAACTTATTCCGATGGAGAAAGACCAGCGGCCGAGGTAACCATTAGCGGACGCGTTACGGATGAGATCACCAATGAAGCACTCGCTGGCTGTAGCGTCGTGTTGAAAGGAACTCAAAAAGGAACCACTACCGATGCGAACGGCGATTACAAAATCGTTGTACCCGACGGGCAGGCGGTGCTTGTCTTTGGCTTTATTGGCTTTATCGCGCAGGAAATTCCGGTAGCTAACCAAACGATCATCAACGTAGCACTCAAGGCGTCAGCCTCCGAACTGTCTCAGGTAGTAGTCATCGGCTACGGTAGCTCGACCAAAAAAGACATGACCGGCTCGGTAAAGTCGATCAAAAGCGCGGACTTCAACCGGGGTATCATCAACTCACCCGAGCAGCTTTTGCAGGGTAAGGTAGCCGGGGTAAACGTCACCTCCGCCAGTGGCGAACCCGGTGCTGCTCAGAACATTACAATCCGTGGACCCGGTGGCGTACGTACCGGAAGTACCCCGCTCTTTGTACTCGACGGCATTGCGCTGGATAATTCAAGTACGGGCGGGGCGACTAATCCGCTGAATTTTTTGAACCCGCAGGATATTGAATCAATCGACGTATTGAAAGATGCATCGGCAACTGCTATTTACGGCTCTCGCGGGGCAAACGGCGTTGTTCTGATTACCACCAAAAAGGGGAAAGCCGGGTTTTCGACGCTTAATATCTCATCCAGTCTTGGCATTTCAACGCTGGCCCGTCCCTTGCCGGTCTTCTCTGTTGACGAGTACCGTACTCAGGTTCCGGCAGTGGGTGGCGTACTGGAAGATTTCAAAGGATCGACCGATTGGCAGAAGGAAGTAACCCGTGCCGCTTACACCTGGAACCACAATTTATCCTTTGGGGGTGGCTCGGACAAGCTAACGTATTACGGCTCGTTCGGTGTACAGAATCAGGAAGGTATTCTCAAAAACAGTAAACTCAACCGCTACACCGGACGTATCAACATATCGCAGAAACTGCTCGAAGACAGGCTCAACGTTGATGTCAACCTCACCGCTACGTACACGCTCAATCAGCGGCCTCCTATCGAGGGTCTTATTGGTGGGGCCATCACGGCAAACCCCACGCTTCCGGCCTATGATGCTAACGGTCAGCCATTTAAATACCAGAGCGGCATAAATCCACTCATTACGCTGGGTTTGGAGAAAGACCTCACCACCATTAACCGGGTAGTCGGCAATATTTCACCTTCATTCAAAATCACGAAAGATCTGGTGTATAAACTGAATCTCGGTGTGGATAATGCCAGTTCAGTTCGGGATTTGCAATCGTTGCCCAATGCGGTTCCGTTGCAGGATGGCCGACTCGAATCCATCTACAGTACCAACCGTAACCTGCTGATTGAGAACTATTTCACGTACACACTGGCGAAACAGGACCACAATCTGACCGCTCTTCTGGGGCATTCGTACCAGAAAATTTTTGTACAGGAGCGCCGGTCCAGCATCAACAAATTCCCCATTTCGCCCATCGAGCCGATTTATAATCCGGGGCTTGGACAGGACCTTACGCTGGCAAACAACAAGCCGGGTGGGTATGCGCTGGAAAATGAATTGCAGTCGTTTTTCTCCCGCGTCAATTATCAATACCGGGATAAATATCTGGCAACTGCTACGGTACGTGCCGATGGCTCATCGAAATTCGGATCGAATAATAAATACGGTATTTTCCCTTCATTCTCGGTTGGCTGGCGGCTTTCGGAGGAGGGTTTCCTGAAGTCAGGGCCGTTCACCGACCTAAAACTTCGGGCCGGTTGGGGCAGCACGGGGAATCAGGAGATTCCGTCAAAAATTACCCAGGCTCTGTTTACCTCGCAGGTGGCAGCCGCAACAAGTTACCCGCTGGCCGCTTCGGGGCCGTATCCCGCCGGTACGTCCTACACCCGCTTAGCCAACCCGGATATCCAGTGGGAAGTGTCTGCCCAAACGGATATCGGGCTGGATTTCGCACTGTTCAAAGGAGCGTTGGCCGGGTCGATTGACTATTTCAGGAAGGTGTCCAACAACATTCTGCTGGAGGTGATTCCGTCCGATCCCGTTCAACCGGCGGGTACATTCTGGACAAACGTACCGGACATGACGATTACCAATCAGGGCGTCGAGCTGGATTTGAATTACCGGTACGCCAACTTAAGCGGGTTTCGATTCGACATTGGCGGCAACGTTACGTTCATTAACAATGAGGTAAAAAATTCGCCTTATTCCGTCATTCCGTCCGGCTCGGCGTCTGGCTCCGGCCTGACATCGGCAACGATTAACGGGTACGTCAACGGGCAGCCAATCGGCACGTTTTTCCTTAAGGATTTCACCGGACTCGACGATAAAGGGATTAGTACGTTCCGGGATGCCGATGGCGACGGCATCGTGACGGATAAGGACCGGATAGCGGCTGGTAGTGCTCTGCCAACGAAGCAGTTTAATCTGAACAGCAACGTGGCTTACAAAGGATTCGATCTGGCCGTTAACTTCAACGGCGTATCGGGCAACAAACTCTACGACAACACAACCAACGCCAATTTTTATAAGCTTCGGCTATCTAAAGGACTGAATACCACCCCTGAAGCCATTCAGTACTCCAATGAATCTATCAACAATTCGGCTCCGGTTTCGACAAGATATTTGAAAAACGGCTCGTTCTTCCGGCTGAACAACCTGTCGTTAGGCTACAATCTGAACCCAAAACTCATTGGTATTAACCGGTGGATTTCGGGCATCAGGCTATCGGCTACAGGCCAGAATCTATTTGTCATCACCAAATACGACGGCTATGATCCAGAAGTAAACACCGATCGGACGATCAATGGTGTTTCTTCCTACGGCATCGACTACCTCAGCTATCCCAAAGCCAAAACGTTTGTTTTAGGCCTGAACCTCACGTTTTAACCACAGAAATCATGAATAAGAAACTCATTTCCATGCTGGCTCTGGTTAGCCTGATCGTCATAAATGGTTGTACGAATTTAGCCGAAAACGTACTGGATGAAGCATCCGTTTCGGGCCTTTCCGATAAGCAGGCTGCCGACGGAATCATTGCACCCGTGTATGCCCGCCTGCCCGATATATTCCAGCATACCAACTACTTTGCCGTTCAGGAGATTTCGACCGACGAGGCCATTTTGCCGTATCGGGGTGGCACCGACTGGGGTGATAATGGCATTTACTTAGCCATGCATGCCCACACCTATACCAGTACCGACCCCAACCTCCGGAACACGTGGAACCTCATTTTGCAGGGTATTTCCAGATCAATTATTGCGATCAATACCCTCCCAACGCTGAACGACCCCGTTGCCAAAACCTATTTAGCGGAAGCCAGGGGCATGCGCGCCTACTATTCCATGCTGACGTTAGACCTATTCGGGCTGGTGTTTGTGAAAGATGATCTCGGTGCTACGTCGACCATTCTTCGGGGCGAACAGGCCTTCGAATACGTCAAAAGCGAGCTGCTTGCGGTGGAGCCTAATCTGGAAACAACGGTCGGTCCCGGTCGGCTCACGAAGGGTGCGGTATGGGGTCTGCTGGCCCGGCTGCATCTTAATGCCGCCGTTTACCGCGACCGATATGCAGCTCAGTTTACGTTCAGGCCGGAGGATATGGACAAAGTGGTGGAGTACAGCGATAAAATCATTGCAGCCGGCCAGTATCAATTGTCGAAGGATTATTTCGCACTCTTCAACGGTGATAATCATGATAATAAAGAGTTGATTTTCGCGGTCGATCAGCGGGCCGACCTGAACGGGCATAACCGGATGGCCTATTTTTCGCTGTCGGGAGATCAGTTTCCGCTACCCGCCTACCCCAACGCCAACGGCACCGACGGGCCGGGTATTACGCCCGATTATTACCGATCATGGGTCAATGCGTATGCGCCGAAAGACCCGTCGGTCGATCCGCGTTTTTATAAGCAGAACCTTACCATCTACTCAAACCCAGCGGATTCGTGCGTTGCCGAAGCCAGTTTCAACATCAACCGGGGTATTCTTCGCGGACAACAATACGGCCTGATTCGTCGGAATGGCGTATTTCTGAAATGCCCGGATGGGAAATTCAAGGTAGCTAAACTTTTTCACGATACCCGTAACAAACCCACGCTGGCCGTTGATTTCACCGAGCAGATTGACTTTACCGTTGCCGGAAGCAACTACAACACGGGTTACCGGGTGGAGAAATATGAGTTCAGCAAAAAGTCGGTCAGTGGCCGGAATTTCGGCGAAGCGGACATTATCATTCTTCGCTTAGCGGATGTGTACATGATGCGGGCAGAGGCCAAACTTCGCAAGGGCGGAGACGCGGCCAGTGCGTTAGCCGATGTAAATACGGTCAGAGCCGCCCGGAACGTAACGACTCCTCCTCCCCCATTAGCGGCCATGAATCTTGATCTCTTATTTCGCGAACGCGGATTTGAATTCTACTGGGAAATGCTTCGCCGTACGGACATGATCCGGTTTGGCAAGTACGAGGGCACATGGACCGAAAAGACCAACAGCGATAAGCTGAAACGTATTTTTCCGCTTCCCCAAACTGCCGTCGATGGAGCCTCCAACCTGCCCGGTTACCTGAAGCAAAACGACGGGTATTAGCCGAAAGAGAAGTTTTCATCAATGAAAAAGGGCCTGGAAACTTAATCCAGGCCCTTTTTGCGTTAACTAATTTATCCCTAAACGTTCTGCATCGTACTCAATCTGCGATAAAATCCCTCGTCCAGCGTCAGCAATTCGTCATGGCGACCGCGCTCCACAATACGTCCCTGACTGACCACCAGAATCTCGTCGGCGTGTTGAATGGTGCTCAGCCGGTGGGCAATAACCAGCGTTGTGCGGTTGGTCATCAGGCGGGTCAGGGCTTCCTGTACTAATTTTTCGGACTCCGTATCGAGGGCGGATGTGGCTTCGTCCAAAATAAGAATGGGCGGATTTTTCAGGATGGCGCGGGCGATACTGATACGTTGCCGCTGCCCACCGGACAGTTTACCGCCCCTGTCCCCAATAATAGTCTGATAACCATCGGGTTGGGCGACAATGAAATCGTGGGCGTTGGCAATTCTGGCGGCTTCCGTCACCTGCGCTTCAGTAGCCGCACTCCCAAACGCGATGTTGTTGAAAATCGTATCGTTGAACAGAATGCTTTCCTGCGTGACAATACCCATTTGTGTTCGTAATGACGCGACGGTACAATCACGCAAGTCCACGCCGTCAATCAGAATCGCCCCCTCCGTAGGGTCATAAAAACGCGGAATCAGATCGGCAATGGTCGATTTCCCTCCACCCGACGACCCGACAAGCGCAATGGTTTTTCCTTTTGGCAAGTCGAAACTGATGTCTCGCAGAACGGGCGTATCGGCGTTGTAGGCAAATGATACGTGCTGCACTGAAATCCGGTCGTGGAAATCCGGAAGGATAATAGCGCCCGGTTTATCCTGAATAGTGGGTGGAGTATCAATCAGTTCGAGGACGCGGTCGCCGGAAGCCAGCCCCCGCTGCGACCCACTGAATGCGTTGGAAATGTCTTTGGCCGGACGGGTTACCTGCGAGAAAATGGCGATATAGGCAATGAACTGAGCCGCCGTCAGGTCCGACTGACCGCTCAACACCAGCGAGCCGCCATAGAACAAAATACCGGCAACAACCGCTACGCCCATCACTTCGGAGAACGGGGAAGCCAGTTCGCGCCGGTTCGCCAAAGAGCGGATCGCGTTGCGGTATCCTTCGTTTTCGCGCCGGAACTTGTCTAAGATAAACCCTTCAGCCACAAACCCTTTCACGACGCGCATCCCGCCAAACGTTTCATCCAGCAAACTCACCAGCCCACTCAATCGTTGCTGTCCCTCCTGCGCGTCGCGCTTCATTCGCCGAACGAGCGTAGCAATAAAGCCACCCGAAATCGGGATGACGATGATCGCAAAAAGAGTCAGTTTGACCGAAATACTCAACAGCGCAATGATATAGCCAATCAGCAAAAACACTTCTTTTGATCCGGCAGAGAGCGTATTGGCAATGGAATTTTCGACTTCCTGTACGTCGGTAGTGATGCGCGAAATGAGATTTCCTTTCCGTTCGTTTGAGAAAAAACCGAGGTGCAAATTCAGTGTTCGGGCAAATACCGCTTCGCGCAAACGGGCTACCATACGCGACTTAAATGACTCTAACTGCCTGACCGATAAATATTTGAATAAGTTATTGAATAATACCGACAGTACGATAATGATACAGACAAATTGAAGTCCGCCCACTTTTCCGTACGTCTGAAAAATTTGAGCAAAGTAGTAACTGAATGCATCCGTCGGTGAGGTCATAAGCGCGGGAGCGGGCTGGCTCAGGAACGACTGCATCCGTTCGGTATCCACATTGTTGAATAGAATATCGAGCAGGGGAATGAGCAGGGTAAAATTGAGCACACCAAACACACTGGCCAGCAGCGACGTCAATACGAACGGCGTCAGGAAGCGGCCCAGCGGTTTGGCAAACGAGAGTAATCGAAGGTATGTTCTCATTGAGATTGCAAAGGTAGTCCGAACCACGATTTTTGTGATTTTTCTGACCGACTATGATTATTTAAAGCGAAGCTTTCTGTGAAAGCAAAATCATAGTCAGTCAGAAAAATCACAAAAATCCCGGTCAAGATTCAATACCTAAGAGGTGTAGGTATATAGCTTTGTTTTGTACGTTTGTGTCATGAACACTTCCTCTAATTCTTCTTTATTGAAAGGCAGTCTGTCGGTCATGATTCTGCGGCTGCTCGAAGACCGCGAACGGATGTACGGCTATGAGATTACGCAGAAAGTGAAGGACCTGACTGCCGGTGAGATGTCCATTACGGAAGGTGCTCTCTACCCTGCCCTGCACAAACTCGAAGCCGACGGCCTGCTCACCACCGAAACGCAGATTGTGGATGGCCGCGCCCGCAAATATTACTCGCTCACCAAAACCGGCCACACCGAAGCCGCCGGACGCATCGCCGAGTTATCGTCCTTTTTGGAGAATTTGAATTTAGTTTTGAAGCTAAAACCGAGTCTTTAATATGCTCACATCCGACCAACTTGCTTTACTACGTCAGGATTTAATCATTCTGGCGAGTATCAAATATGACGAAGTCACGGCCGAATTGCTCGACCATTACGCCAGCCTGACCGAACAACACATGGCGAACGGATTGTCGTTTACCGATGCCAGCAAATGGGCGTGGGCTGAGTTGGGTAGTGGTGAAGGCATCCAGCAGATTCAGACGGATTTCGAGAAAAGCATCAGCAAGCGACACGTTGCCATTATAAAGTCGTATTTGGGCTGGCCTACCATCATTACAACCGGGCTAATCGCTACGTTAGTTTATGTTATTACGCCGTTAATGCCGCTAAACAGTATGAAAATTCTCATGGAGTCATTTTATTTGACCCCAACGCTGATAATGCTTTATGTGTATCGAACTAACCTGAGTAATCAACCGGATCGTCAAAAAATTTTCTGGCTTTACTTGACAAAATCATTCAGCGTAGGGTATTGGCTAAGTTTCTTTTGGGGATTCTTTTTAAACGATTTCAATCACAAAAAATCAATAGACTGGCTCTTTCAATTTCACTCAACCGTCGGCGTTTTTTTGTGCTGTCTGTCATTAGCATATACGATTAGTCTACTCCAGCTTTTTAAAGAGAATTTCGAGTTAAAAATGCCGAATTTATCTCCACGTTAATTGGTCAAAAGTGAGTTTGTTATTGATGACTTAGGGAGCTAATTTCTTCGTACAACGCCCAATATTGCTTCGCCACGTTTGGCCAGTTGAATCCGGCGGCCCGTCGGCGTAGTCGTTCTTCGCGCAGTGGATTCTGACCGAAATCGTGCAGGCCATCGTGAAGAACCTTCGCCATACTTTCCGGCTCGAAATCGGCAAAATAGTACGCTTCTTTTCCGCCTACTTCGGGCAGACTGGTCAGGTTGGAGATGAACACGGGCTTACCGAACGTCATGGCTTCGGCAACGGGCAAGCCAAATCCCTCCGTCAGCGATGGAAATAAAAAAGCTTCACAGTGCGCGTAGAGCCACAATTTAGTCGTTTCGTCAACCGCACCGGGCAGTAACAACCGATCAGCTACGCCGAGGTTCTGTGCCTGTTTGCGAATGTGTTGGACATACGGATGATTGTCGGGTCCGGCCAGAACGAGCCTGTAGTCGGGGAACGCTTCGAGCAACGGCAGCAGCGTATGAACGTTCTTTTTCGGGTGGATGACGCCAACGAAAAGCAAAAAAGGTGATTGAGTGAATTCGTGAATCAGCGAATCAGCCGCCAGTTCAGCGGGGGCATTTTTTGGGTCAGTCGCAACGCCGTTATGAATCACCCGAAGCGGTTTACCGGTGGATACGTTCAGGTGTTGCCGCACTTCCGAAGCGGTATAGTCGGAGATAGCCGTCAGGGACGCAGCACGGTCGACGGTACGTTGCAGAGCCGCCAGTTTGCCCGCTTTTTTTGTCTCGGAATAATCGGGACGCGCCAGAAAATTCAGGTCGTGAATCGTCAGTATTAATTTCGATGATCCATTAGGCAAATATGCCGAATCCTGATGCAGACAATGCCAGACATCATATCGTCCGGGGATCCAGAATTTCCGTTGCCACGACGCTTCAATGTACTGTACATCTCCGCCAAACGCCCCAACTTGGCCTTTCGGCACCAGAAACGTTAGTTTCCAGCCGTCGGGACGCTGGCGAACGAGTTCGTGGCCGAGGTGCAAACACACCTGCCCCAGACCACTGTTGAGGTCGCGTAACCGTTCGGCGTCGATAAAGAGAGTCGGCATATTTGTTTCGGATTTTGGCAAAATTGAGAAATTTTGAGGGGAATTGAGTTAATGAAGGCGCCGGACTGAAGCCCGCAGCAAGTAATTTGTCACCTCACAGGCGGGTTCACGCCGGAAGAACATGACTCGCTTCGGGCTTCAGTCTGGAGTTTTCAGATTAATTCAAACGGCTAATTTCAATCCGACGAATCACTGTTCAGGACTATCTTTGCACCATGATTTTACAAAATGACTTGCTGCTCCGCACCGCACGGGGCGAATTGACCGAGCGTGTGCCGGTCTGGATGATGCGTCAGGCCGGGCGCGTATTACCGCAATACCGCGCCGTTCGGGAGCGGGCCGGGAGTTTTATTACGCTGGCAAAAACTCCTGAATTAGCTGCCGAAGTGACCATTCAGCCGGTCGATGCGTTCGATGTTGATGCGGCCATTATTTTTTCCGACATTCTCGTCGTACCCGAAGCAATGGGACTGCCCTACGAAATGATTGAAAGTCGCGGGCCGGTTTTTCCGACTACGGTTCGTACTATGGCTGACCTGAGCCGCCTGCGCGTGGCCGATGCCGAAAGCGATTTGGGCTACGTCCTTGACGCCATCAAGCTGACCAAGAAGGCCTTGAACAACCGCGTTCCGCTGATTGGTTTTGCCGGTGCACCGTTCACTATTTTCTGCTACATGACCGAAGGCAAAGGCTCAAAAACCTTCTCGATTGCCAAGAAACTATTGTACACCGATCCTGATTTCGCCCACGCGCTGCTTCAACAGATCACGGATAGCACGATCGCGTATTTGCAAGCGCAGATTCGCGCTGGAGTCGATTTGGTTCAGCTTTTCGACTCGTGGGCGGGCATTCTCTCGCCGGAGCAGTACCGGACGTTTTCACTGCCCTACATCAAACAAATCTGCGATCTGATTTCCGGAACCGCACCGGCAGACCAGCCGGACCGAAATGTTCCTGTGACGGTTTTCGCCAAAGGTGCGTTTTTCGCCCGGCACGAAATAGGACAGTTGAACTGCGACGTAGTGGGATTAGACTGGAACATGGACCCGAAAGAGTCGCGGGCGTTGATTCCTGACCGGGTGTTGCAGGGCAATTTAGACCCATGTGTTTTGTATGCCGATTTCGCACAGATTCGGGCGGAGGTGAAGCAGATGATCAGTGCATTCGGGCATCAGCATTACATTGCCAACCTCGGCCACGGCATTTACCCCGATACAGACCCCGACAAGGCCCGGTGTTTTGTGGATGCCGTGAAAGAATTTGGCGCCATTTAGTAGTCAGCGTATTTGTGTGCCTGGATTAAAACTATACGTTGAAGTGACTGCTTGCTGATCTTACTACAGCGTCGCCCTGATTGCTGGCAGTCTATTTATTTTTCGTTTAGTATAGCCAAAATCTCATACAAACAGTCTAAATATATTGATGACTTCCTCGACAATAGCAGAAGGTAGTTAATACGATTCTGAACTGGCAATTTCCCCATCAATACGTGTATGAGACTTGGCATTGCGATCTGTACATATAATAATAGCGGGCACATCAGTGATACCATCCGTTCTATAAAAGAGCAACGGTTTACCGACTGGACTTGTGTTATTATCGACAATGGAAGTGAGGATGATACGTTACAAAAAATAACCCAAACCATTGGAAATGATACTCGTTTTCGATGGTTTGGGAAAGAAAATGAAGGCCCTTCGGCTGGCCGAAATTTTGCCTATCAAAAAATGCCTGCCAGCGTTGACTACATTCATTTTTTGGATGGCGACGATAAATTAGCACCCGATTTCTTTGAAAAAATGGTTGCTTATCTGGACGTAAATCCTAACGTGGGGTTATTGGGCTGTCAGTTTGATATGATTAATGACGATGGCGTCTATATAGCTCCCGGACACCGAAGTCGCTATGCGCCTAACCGGTTTGGCCTTCCGGTAGCACTAAAAGACAGCGAGTTCAGAACACCGTTTGACGTTTTCTTTTCTGCTACAGGACAAGGACCGTTTGCAGTATTTAGAAACAGCATTTTCAGAAAAACGACAGGCTACGAACCCGATTTCTGGTCGCATGAAGATTCGGATATCTTTTGTCAAATGGCCCTGCTGGCTGAAGTGCATTATTTACCTGATCGGCTGTATCTAAAACGGGTTCATGAACATAATCTGACGCGATCCTCCAAAAATTCCTCTCACAGTAAATTCAGAGACAAGTGGGATTTCTATTTTTCTAATGATACAAACGTAAATAAACGAATAGAAAACGCATTAGTCTATTACTATGGTATCCATGCTCCTCTGCGCCACTTTAAAGTAGGTATGTTGTCCATTGTGGATTTTGTTCATACCAGAAAAAGGCATGCACTCAACTGGTGTCTTGAATGCTTTGGAAATGGTATTGATGATTTGATTTTTAAAAAGGCTCTGAAAAAACGGCTGCAAGAACGAAAAACAAAAACACCGACTTTAACGGTACAGCCCTGAAATGGCCGCATAGTTTTTTTTAACACAGAACAGTTACTCGTAAGAAAGTGGCCGGTATAGACGTAGTGTTCTGATCGGCACTTTTGTTCTGACTGGCAAACAAAACGTCTAATTCATGCTGTAGATCCGCAGCTTTTCCATTCTTTTCTGCCGCGTCAAACGCATTCATGGTAGGACCGTAGTAGTTCTTAAACGTGTTGACCAGCTCCGACGGGGAATAAGGAGCGTTAAACGTGAACGTATCGTTTATGAAACTTATGTTTCCTTTGGCCACTCCCGCTTTCTCGAAACGGTCGATAACATGGCTCTCGACACCCCACAACATCGGACTAACAAAACCTTCGGGTGGTGGCGGTGTATAAGCCGAGCTGATCTTTAAAATTTGCGCGACCAGCGTCGGATCACCCGGTATCCAGTTTCCCATCACGATGCGTCCACCGGGACGGGTCACGCGAACCATTTCTTTTGCTACGTCAAATGGCTTCGGGGCAAACATGGCCCCAAATACGCTTACGACAAGATCAAACGTCTGGTCTTTCAATTCGTGCAAATCGGTTGCATCGCCTTCCTGAAAAGTACAGTTGGTAAGCCCTTCCGCCTTTGCCCGACGGTTGCCCGCTTCAACCAGATTCCGGGCTATATCAACCCCTAAAACCGTAGCACCCAGTTTTGCTTCCGGAATTGCTGTGGTGCCATCGCCACAACCGAGATCAAGGACGGTAAGATCGTTGGTAACGCCGAGTTGGGAAACTAATGCCGCACCGCTTTCCCGCATAGTTTGGGCAATCTGGGTAAAGTCTCCTTTTTCCCATAACGCTTTGTTTGGATTCATCTTCGTTGATTTTTGGAATCGTT
>JANPJE010000435.1:0-13497 GCA_031425355.1 Spirosoma sp.
CCGGCAGAACGGCTCCGCCAAACTATGCCAGATTTTACGACACGTTTATGTCCATGATCCCGGCTGCATCCCGGCTGAAATAAGTGTAAACCATATCCTCATGAAACGACATCTTCTACTCCTTACGCTGCTGACTACCGTGTCGGCAATGGCGCAGCAACCCAAGGTCGGGTTTGGCCGGAAAAGCAAAATTACTGTGCCTTCCGCTGGCCTTGCCGACCGGCTGAATGCAGTGGTCGTGCCGCTTCCGAAAGACCGTACGGGCCGTCATACGCTGATGGCTGCGGGCGGCTCAAGCCAGGCCATGGAGCCGCTGCGACTGCGGGTTGTCAACGATTCTGCCACGGGCTTGCCGGTGTTCATCGAGCGGAAAGTAACCAAAAAAGCGGGTACGAATTCGACCGGAAAGAGTGGAGCAAGACTTTCGGCGGCTGCCGCTGCATCCGTTACGTATCAGTTTATGGGGCAGGTTCGTGGCTTGCTTAAACTGACCAATCCAGAAGATAATTTCACCGTTGCCCGCACCGAAACCGACGACCTTGGTCAGATGCATCTGCGCCTGGCACAAACGCACCGGGGGGTGCCCGTGCTGGGGGGCGAACTCGTTGCTCACCTGACCAACGGCGACGTAACGCTCCTGAATGGCCGCTATCAGCCCGTGCCGACCGAGCTTTCGACAACCCCTAAACTCGCGCTGACCGATGCTTCTGCGCTGGCCCTGACCGACGTTCGTAAAACATCCAATGTGCGATCTTTTGGTGATAACATTCTGAAAATGAAGACGTCGGAAGGCTCGTTATGCGTTTTTGCCGAGAAGGGCGTAACCAGACTGGCTTACCAACTCACCATCCGTCCGAATATGCTCGAACGCTGGGAGTACGTGATTGACGCGCAGACGGGTGCTGTTCTCGACAAATACGACCACACCTGCACCTTTGTCGGCCCCGTCCCGGCGTCGGGCCGCGACCTGAGCGGAGTGACGCGCTCGTTCAAAACATACCAGCAAAGCGGCAATGCATACTACATGATTGATGCCTCGCGGCCTATGTTCAACGCAACGGCGTCTAAAATGCCGGGCGATCCGGTCGGTGCACTCTGGACGGTAGACGCGAAAAATGTGAAGGGTGATGACCCGAAAATCTATCAGATAACATCGGGCAATAATGCTGACTGGAGTCCAACAGCTATTTCTGCCCATTATAATGCCGGAGTTGCTTACGATTATTACAAAAACACGTTTAATCGGAATGCGCTGAATGGCAACGGGGCCACCATAGTTTCGCTGATCAACGTAGTGGATGATGATGGGAAAGGGCTTGATAATGCGTATTGGAATGGACAGATTATGGCTTACGGAAATGGCCGCCTGCTCAAACCGTTGGCTGGCGCACTCGACGTAGCGGGCCATGAAATGACGCACGGTGTTATTCAGAACACGGCTAATTTGCAGTATAAAAACCAGTCGGGGGCTATCAGTGAGTCAATCGCCGATGTGTTTGGGGCTATGATCGACCGGGATGACTGGACAGTTGGCGAAGACATTGCGACGCCCAGCATACTGCCATCAGGCGCACTTCGTAACCTATCGAATCCAAATCAGGGCGGCAAAAGTAAAGATCCCAACGGTTACCAGCCCGCAACAATGTCGCAGTATGATAACACGACAGAAGACAACGGCGGTGTGCATATAAACAGCGGTATTGCCAACTTCGCATTCTTCAAATTTGCTTCAGCAGTTGGAAAAGAAAAGGCTGAAAAAGTGTATTACCGTGCTCTTTCGGCGTATTTGGTCCGTACCTCGCAGTTTCTGGATTTGCGTTTAGCCATCGTTAAAGCCGCCGGTGATTTGTTTGGCGCAACGGGTGCTGAGGTGACAGCCGCCAAAAACGCTTTCGATGCAGTGGGTATTGTGGAAGGAAGCCAGTCGGACCCCGGCAAGCAACCGGATGTACCCGTAGCCTCGGGGCAGGATTTGCTGTTGCTGGCCGACGCCAGTGACTCGAAACTTTACTCGACGCTTATCGGAGCAAACCCGCCTAAATTCGACCCGAAATCGACACTGGGTCTGATGCGTCGTCCAAGCGTAACGGACGACGGGAAGTTTGCCTACTACGTAACGACCGATAAGCGCATCCGGTCTGTGAACCTGACCGGCACGCCCACCGAAACAATAATTTCTAACGAAACCATCTGGAGCAACGTAGCGATCTCGAAGGATGGGACAAAGTTAGCCGCGCTCACTGCCGATCAGGATGGGTTAATTTATGTGTATAGCTACGCCAAAAAGGAATGGGCGGAGTTTAAACTCTATAATCCAACCTATACGGAGGGTGTTGAAACGGGCGATGTAAAGTACGCCGATTCCTTTGAATGGGATTTCTCGGGCGAAAACATCGTTTATGATGCGTTTAACGAACTCGAAAGCACTGGTGGCGACGCGATTAGTTATTGGGATGTTGGATTCATCAACGTTTGGAATAATACGACCGCCGATTTTGCCGAGGGCGACATTGAAAAACTCTTCTCTAATCTGGAAGAAGGAGAAAGTATTGGCAATCCGTCGTTCTCCAAAAATTCGCCGGATGTTATCGCGTTCGACTACTTCAACGAGACGGATGATACGTACTACGTAGTGGCGACAGACCTGAGTACGGGTATGCTGAAACTCATCTATGAAAACAACACACTCGGCTTTCCGAGCTACTCCCGTTTAGATAATCGACTGGTATTCAACACAGAAAACGGTTCGAGCCAGGATGTGTCAGGGATAAATGTGGGGCCCGATAAAGTAACGCCTTCGGGTACGGCAGCCGTTATTTATACGGGTGCCAAATGGCCGGTCTGGTATACGCAGGCGACCCGCGCACTGCCCGCAAAACTCGCCCAAACCATTACGTTCAATGCTATTCCTGACCGGTACACAAACCAAGGCGATCTGACGCTTGCCGCTACGTGTTCGTCTAATTTATCGGTTGGCTTCCAGGTGAGAAGCGGTCCGGCAACGCTGACCGGATCGACGCTGAGGTTTACCGGAACAGGTACGGTTACGATCCGGGCTTTTCAGGACGGTAACGCGCAATACAACGCGGCAACGGCTGTTGAACAGTCATTTAAAATTCTGACTGTTACGGATGTGGAGCCGCTTTGGTCCGATGCCGTGTCGATCTACCCGAACCCAACCCACACCACGCTAACCGTTGACTTACCGGCCACCGAAACCATTGAACGTGTATCGCTCAAGACATTAACGGGGGCAACAATCATACAACCCGCCATCCGTACCCGGCAGCGTTCGGTTACACTTGATGCCGGACAACTACCAAAAGGGGTGTACCTGCTCCAAATTCAAACTCCCAGCGGAACAGCGACCAAGAAAGTGGTGAAGGAGTAATGTAAAGGGGAGGAAAGGATTTGCAATCAGCTATCCTTTCCTCCCCTTTTCGTTATCTTTGATAAAAACGACCAATCCGTATGCAGTCCATCACGCTGACCATACCGCCGAATCTGAACGTCTTCTCGGATGACGAACTGTATGCGTTCTGTTTGGCTAACCCTGAACTACGCATAGAGCGCGACGAAACCGGTCATATTCTTATTATGCCACCCACCGGATTAGAAAGTAGCTTTACCAACAATGACATCCAGACGGAAGTAAGTATCTGGAACAGAAAAACGAAAAACGGGCGTGTTTCTGACTCGAATGGTGGGTATAGACTGCCCGATAAGTCCATGCGTGCTCCCGACGTAGGCTGGATCAGCAACGAACGGCTGATGCGCGTACCCCCCGAAGAGCTCAAAAAGTTCGCTCATGTTTGCCCGGATTTTGTTATCGAGGTTAGATCCGAGTCGGATAACCTGAACGAATTACAGGAGAAAATGGGAAAGTGGATTAATAATGGTGTCCGTTTAGGATGGCTCGTTGATCCACAGAATCAAACAACCACGATCTATCGGCCTGATCAGGAACCACAAATAAAATCTTTCACCGAAACGCTGTTCGGCGAAGATGTGCTGGCTGGATTCACCATGAACGTGGCTGACGTATTAAGCTATTAAACTATAGTAGTAAACGAAAAAGGGAGGATAGGATAGCTGATTGCAAATCCTGTCCTCCCTTTCTCTTTTCTCCCCTTTTACCGTTGCCCGGCCTGATTCGTGAAGTCAACGACGGTCAGCTGGTCGAGCCAGGGGCCAACGATGGAGCCGAACTCCTTGTGGGCCGGATGGGGCAGATACGCATCGCGGTCTTTTTCGGAGTCGAATGTCAGAATGAACGCGTGCGTTAAGCCATGCGCGTGGGTTTCGGGGCTGTTGTTGGTTCCCCATTGAAAGCCTTTGATCTGGCTGATTTTTGACGGTAACGCTTCAAATGCAGCGACAATTTCTTTGACCTTTTCGGCAGTAGCTTCCGGTTTGAATTTGAAGAGCACAATGTGCTGAACGACGTTCGATTTCATTGGTTTTTTGGGTGGTGTGCCGGGACTCGCCATAACTGTAATGGAGACCAGCACCAGCAGGCTTGCAAAGAAGGTTTTCATGAGGTTATCGGGAGTTATATTGATCGGATTTGCTTGTGGTTGTAATGAGAGCACCGGAATTTACCCCGGTGTTCTCATTTACTCAATCTACGCTAAACCCCGTTTCGCTTTCAGATTTTCATCCAGCGCGTCCAGGAAATCTTCGGTGTTCATGTAATGCTCACCGGCGGTTAGCTTCGTGCCAACGGGGTAAGCTGACAGGGCCAGATCTTTCGTCATTTTACCGCTTTCAACGGTTTCAATGCAAACAGTTTCGAGCGCGTCGGCGAAGTCGATCAGTTCCTGATTGCCGTCTAATTTGCCCCGGAATGCCAGACCGCGTGTCCAGGCGTAAATCGACGCAATTGGATTTGTCGACGTTTTATTGCCCTTTTGGTATTCGCGGTAGTGGCGCGTTACGGTGCCATGAGCCGCTTCGGCTTCCATCGTTTTGCCATCGGGCGTAACGAGCACCGAGGTCATCAGACCCAGCGAACCGAAACCCTGCGCTACGGTATCCGACTGAACATCGCCATCGTAGTTTTTGCAGGCCCACACAAAATTACCTTCCCATTTCAGGGCCGAGGCAACCATGTCGTCGATCAGACGGTGCTCATACTGAACGCCTTTAGCTTTGAATTCGGCGTCGTAAATTTCCTGGAAAATATCTTTGAACCGACCGTCGTATTTTTTCAGGATCGTGTTTTTGGTCGACAGGTAGAGCGGCCAGTTTTTTTGCAGAGCCATGTTAAAACACGCCTGCGCAAACCCCCGGATCGACTCATCGACGTTGTACATACCCATTGCGACGCCCGCACTTTTGAAGTTATACACTTCGTATTCCTGCACGGTACCGTCTTCGCCCTCGAATTTCATGGTCAGCTTCCCCTTGCCCGGAACCAGAAAATCTGTCGCCTTATATTGATCGCCGAAGGCATGACGACCTACAATGATGGGGGCTTTCCAGTTGATAACCAGACGCGGTACGTTGCTCATCACAATGGGTTCGCGGAATACCGTACCGTCGAGAATATTGCGGATGGTCCCATTCGGCGATTTCCACATCTGCTTGAGGTTGAACTCTTTAACGCGATCTTCGTCGGGGGTAATGGTCGCGCATTTGATGCCGACACCGTATTCTTTGATGGCATTGGCCGCATCAATCGTCACCTGATCGTTGGTTTCGTCGCGGTACTCGATACCCAGATCGTAGTATTTAATGTCAACCTCAACGTAGGGCAGAATCAGCTTGTCTTTAATGAATTTCCAGATGATACGGGTCATTTCGTCGCCATCCAGTTCGACTACCGGATTCGCCACTTTAATTTTTTCCATTGGACTTGAATATAAACGATTGAAAACGATACGAAAACTTAGCCGCAAAAGTAGTGAATTAGGCTCATACCCGCTATCATCTATGAGTTAGTCTACACCGGACGGACGGCCGCTGCCGTTTTAACCCGATGTAAACTAACTCATTACTTCATCCAGCCGCCCGTAAATCCGGCGCGTTGCAACCCTTTGCGAATGTGCGGATTACGCTTCATCAGGTTCCAGACGAAGTTGGTGCGGGCATTTTCGGCCATGAGTAAAATAGGGCCCTGGTCAATGCCTAAATAATCAATATCAAACCAGCCCTCTTTAGTTGATCCATTGGCGAACCGCGACGGATAACGGTACGTTGGATTAAATGCGTCGCGGAAACCGTATTGGCCGTAAAGTTTAGCTCCATATTTTGTTTTCATGGCTCGCAAAGCGGGTAGGCAGATCTCCGGCGCAAATGGGATAGACCCGCCCGCAGCCGTTGGGGCAATGGTCCCATCATCGACAATTTGCTGAATAGCGGCTCCCCGTGCCCGATACGAGAAAAATTTCCGATTGGCTATTGTTGTGTCTTTCGGGCCGTCGCAGGCAGTCAGTCCCCAGATTGTCGCGCTGTAGTCCTTCCATTTTGCCGGGTTCTCGATGCAATAGGCTCGGTTGGCGTACGTTGCCCGACGCGAATTTTCGGCGTAATCAAAGCCTTTTTTCGCCATGTAAGCATCGTTAATTCCCCGAAAGTCAATCCAGACATGTGAGTACTGATGCCCGAACAGTGGGTCGAAGTTTACGTGCGGTTGTCCCTGAAACGTAGCCCAATCGTAGGATTGAGTCCAGGCGGGCCATACGTCAGCCCCAACCGGATGCGTGGGTGAACCGAGAGCCAGTACGTATAATAACATTGCTTCATTGTACCCTTTCCAGTCGGCCTTGATGAATCCTTTTTCGGGATGCCAGCCCATCGATACAAATGGCCGCCGGGCCTGAATCCATGTCCAGTCGACGCGGCCGTAGATCTGCTCGGCCAGTTTCCTGATCTCGCTTTCGACGGGTGTTTTTTTGTCGAAATACGTCTGAGCACTCAAAACGCCACCCAATAACAAAGCCGTGTCGATAGTCGATAATTCGACTTCCTTGAAGCGTTTGCCAGTTTTCATATCCAGAAAATGATAGAAAAAACCTTTGTAACCTGTTATGTCCGTGGCCTTATCGGATTGCGGGGCCGAGGCAAAAAAACGCAGCGTTTTCAACGTGCGGTCGGCAGCCTGGGCACGGGTGATGTAACCGCGCTCAACACCAATTAAATACGATGTCAGACCAAAACCAACGGCGGCAATACTGGCGAAGGATGGCGTTGGAGCACGGTCAGGAATCAGTCCATTGTCGGGGTTGGCAGTATCCCAGAAATACCGGAACGTATCGCGTTGCAAACTGTCCAGAAATCGATGGTCCGATGCCGATATTGTCGCATTGCGCGGTTGCGACTTTTGCTGGCCGTAAGCGAGGGATAGGCAAAGGTAAAACGTGAGTATAAGCAGGAATCGTTTCATAACAGATGTCGGGCGAAAGAAAATCGTCCGGTATAGTTTTGTCAATCAGATGGTTATAAGATCTCTGATTAACAAAACTATACCGGACGTAGTGTATTTAATACCCTGGATTTTGCGTCAATGCGCCACCACTTAACTGAATTTGATTCTGTGGAATGGGGAATACCTCGTTTTTGCCTTTCACAAACGTTTTTCCGTGGGCTGCAAATGCCTGCACTGCCCGGCCCGGCTGAACGTCTTCCTGCCGAACCAGATCGAAGAAACGGTCGTGTTCCATACCCAGCTCGACGCGCCGTTCGTGCCAGATTTTTTCCCGATCAATGGTCGTTTGGGCAGGTAAGCCCGCGCGGGTACGTAGCCGGTTAATGTCGGTCAGCGCATCGGCATTTCGACCGAGGGCCAGCGCGGCTTCGGTATGAATCAGCAGCACTTCGCCCAGGCGCAGGATACGTAAGTTCTTGGGAAGCCGGTCATTATTCCCGCAATTCCGTTCGGCAGTGCGGCTGTGGTAAGATTTGTAATTATAGCGGTCATTTTCGACCGAGTCGCGGCTGGGAACCCGGAAGCCGTCCCATAACACCGTTCCAAGGGGAGCCGGATTGATAAAGATGATCGTTGCGTTCCGACGCAGGTCGTTGGGTTCGTATTCCTTCAGCAGACTTTCCGATGGTGTACCAAGCCCAAAACCCAAATCCGACCAGCCCCGTTTGCCGCCCGCACGGGGACCCTGTGATACGCTGTAAAGGTTGATAGCCGCATCACAGGAGAGATTAATGCCGGTTTGCACCTCAAAAATAGATTCAGAACTGTTGGCACCTACTTCGCGCCAGATGTTGGCGTAGTTGGGTAACAGATCGTACGTACCCACCAAGTTTCTGCTGATCGAATCGGTCAGGTTATACGCCTGCTGCCAGTTTTTCTGATACAGATACACCTTCGCAAGCATACCCATCGCAGCCGCTTTGGAAACTTTACCCGTTTGCGTTTGTGCTTTGATGGGTAGGTTGTTAGCCGCAAATCTTAAGTCGCTGGTAATAAGCGCGTAAACGGCTTCCCGGCTGGCCCGCGTTTGTAGCGCGGTGTTATTGATTTCGTCTACTGGTGGCACGGTGCCAATGAGCGGAACGCCCCCAAAAAAACGTACCAGATTGAAGTAAAAGTACGCCCGCAGAAAACGCACCTCGCTTTCAAGCTGATTGCGGGTAGCCTGATCGGCTGCGCTGAGCGGAATCAGGGTCAGTGCCTGGTTTGCTCGGGCAATGGATCGAAAATAAGCCGACCATAAATCGTTGATATTACCTACACTGGGTGTTGGGTTCAGGTTATCGAACGTACCGAACGAGTTGGCACCATCGGCTGGCGAACTGCCTTTGTCCGCGTCGTCAGACGCAATGTTAGTCAAGCC
This sequence comes from Spirosoma sp., assembly GCA_031425355.1. Lineage (GTDB taxonomy): Bacteria > Bacteroidota > Bacteroidia > Cytophagales > Spirosomataceae > Spirosoma. Next base: position 8,793 of record JANPJE010000435.1, read on the forward strand.
GACATAACTGAGACCATGCATATTTTCCTCCCACAAGCTGTTGTAAACGCCCGTAACTAAACTTTGAGCGGCTGCCGGGTCGCTGCGCACGGCTGCTTCGCCAATCTGGCCCTGCGGAGGAGTATCTAAAAAATCGGCACAGCCCGTTAGCCCTGCGCCCGACAGGGCCACGAATAGCGAAAAACGGATGAGTTGTCGTGTATAGTTCATGTTTGTAAAGTCGATTGGTTAGAAACCCACGTTGAGTCCGACGGCAAACGTCCGGGTGGTTGGGTATGAATTGAGTTCGATGCCAGAGTCCAATGCGCCACCGGGCAGTTCGGGGCTGAATCCGCTGAACTGCTTGATGGTGAACAAGTTCTGCGATGTTATGTAGATGCGGGCCGCGCGGAGTTTAACTTTCTCCCGTAATGCGGTCGGAATGGTGTAACCCAGCGTCAGGTTATTAAGCCGGACAAACGAACCGGATTCGACAAAATAGGTCGATGCGGGCGTAGCCGCTGTAATCAGGCGCGGGTCGGTTTGCGATGGCCGACTGGTTGTCCAGCGAGCATCGGCATAAGCGGACTCGATGTTGTCAGTGTTCTCGAAGCGAAACGCTTTTTTACCGTTATAAATCTTGTTGCCCGCGTTCCCATATATATCGGCCGCCAGATCGAATCCTTTGAAATTCAGACCCAGATTGATGCCGTAGTAAAGTTTTGGCTGATACGATCCCGCATAAATCCGGTCGTCGGCGTTGATGACGTTATCACCGTTAACGTCCTGATACCTAAGATCGCCCGGGCGTCGGTCAGCCCGGTTTCCGAATACGGGTGAAGCATCAATTTCGGCCTGATTCTGGTATACGCCGGTCGCATTCAGGACAAAAAAACTACCCACCGGCTGACCATTGTCACTACGTGTAACGAAGCCCTGCTGACCAACACCACCCGCCAGCAAAGCCTGTCCGCCGTTGAGACCGACAATCTGGTTATTGTTGAGGGTCAGGTTTGCGCCGATGCTGTAGCCAAACCCGGCTTTCATAGACTCTTTCCAGTTGAGCACAAATTCGAAACCCCGGTTCCGGAATGACGCGATATTGGTCAGAAACTGGTTGTCGGGATCACCGAAGATGGCCGGGATGACGCGGAATGCGAGTGCGTCGCGGGTGGTTTTGTTGTAATAGTCGATCTCGCCGGTCAGCCGATTATCGAGCAGGGCAAAATCTAAACCGACATCGACCTGCTGGGTACGCTCCCACTTCAGTTGCTGATCTTTTATGTCCTGAATGGCCGATCCCAGCGTCAACCCGTTGTTATAAAAGTATGGAATGTTGACCGCAGCCGTCAGGATGTACGCATTGCTCCCGATATTGTCGTTGCCCAGGATTCCCCAACTGCTCCGGAATTTCAGGAAGTTGAACAGCGACTGCGTTTTCATAAACGACTCATCGGAGATAACCCAGCCAATCCCGGCGGTTGGAAAATAACCCCACCGCTCCCGAAATTTGGAACTACCATCGGCCCGTAGCGACGCATTGAACAGGTATTTGTTTTTGAGACCGTACGTTGCCCGCGTCACAAACGACTGACGCGTCTGGAGGTCACCACTGCTATTATTCGACAACTGCTGATTGGGATCGCCCAACCCCAGATACCACTGGTTAATGTCGTTCGGAATATTGATACGCGCACCCGAAATGAAATCCGACGTAAACTTCTCCGTCACCGCTCCCAGCAGGAATGTAAAGTCATTCTCGCCGAACGTTTTATCGACGGTCGCCGTGTTGTCGATGATATAGCGAAACGATTTGCCATCGGTCAAACTAAGCTGGCTATTTTGCTGCCGCTGATTGCCACCGGCCGTAACGAACGTATTGACGTCATTCTGGAAAGCCCGCAGGTACGTCCGGTCCCGGTTGAAAACCAAATCCGTATTGAAGGCCGATCGTAGTGTCAGCCACTCAACGGGCTTGTAGTTAAGGGCCAGATTTCCCTGCAATCGGTTGTTGATAATCTGTTGATTGCGGGCGTCTAATGTTAAAATAGGGTTGCCCACGTTGCCAAATGCCGAGAGGTTACCGTATTTATCGCCTACTTTGGCCGGTACGATTGGCGCGGCCCGGTACAGGCTTTGATACGTACCATCCAGATTAACAGCCTGTTCGTTGCCTCTCGAAAACGAAAGCTGATTGCTGAACGTCAGTTTGTCATTGATTTTCACCTCATTATTGGCCCGGATGGTCAGCCGCCGAAAATCGTTCGTATTGACCACGCCAAAATCGGTGAAGTAACCGGCACTGAAGAAGAACGTATTCCGCTCACTGCCGCCGGAAATGGACAGGTTGTGGTTTGACTGGGGCGCATTTCTCAGCGCGAAGTCATACCAGTTTGTCGTTTGATCGGACGTTAGGGGCGGGTTGCTGATGTTCTGATTGGGAGCCGCATCGGCTAAGTAGCTGACGTATTGTTCCCGGCTGGCCATTTTGACGAGGTTAGCCGGTTGACGAAGGCTGAAATTGGCATCGTACTGAACTTGGGTGGCTCCCGATTTTCCCCGGCGGGTAGTCACGATAACGACTCCGTTTGCCGCACGCACTCCGTAAATTGCCGCCGACGCGTCCTTAAGCACTTCGATACTCAGAATATCATTGTTGCTGATGTTGCGAATATCATCAGTCAGCACCCCATCCACTACGTAGAGCGGACTCACACCGGCCAGTGCCGAACCAACTCCCCGAACCCGAATCTGTGGCTGCTCGTTGGGCCGACCCGACGCAATGATTTGTACCCCGGCCATTTTACTCTGCAACGCCTGCGTGGGTGTTTGAACCGGATATTTTATAATCTCTTCGCCTTTCAACTGCGCTACGGCTCCGGTCAGATCCCGTTTCCGCTGGGTGCCATAACCCACTACCACGACCTCCTCAAGAGCCTGCGCGTCGTCGGCCAGTTCAACGTTTACGGTGCTCTGATTGCCTACCGGAACCTCTTGGGGTTTCATGCCGATCATGCTGAATTGCAGCACGGCTCCGGTGCCCGCTTCGATGGAGTAATTTCCTTCGGCATCGGTGCTGGTACCCACGGTTGTGCCTTTTACAACAACACTTGTACCCGGCAGACCCTGCTTATCGTTCTGCGATACAACACGTCCGGTCACGCGCTGATTTTGAGCTTGTGCTAATCCGAAAGCTGACAACCATGTCAGCAGGAATAAGTAGCGAATTTTTTTCATAACACATTGAGTTTAGCAACGCATATCTCACGCTGATAGCTGTGTTAACTACGTGTAGGGAAAATGAGCACTAATTTTCTTCTATTTTTTTGTAAAAAAGCAGTAGCTTAAATGTGTGAAGCCTAAAAAAAGAGCGCATCAGGGCTACACTATGACGGCTTCTAAGTGCCGATATGGTATAGCCCTGATGCGCTCTGATCTGCGCTGACTTATATGGAAAAGCGGTTTGCCGGAGTTATCGAATCAAAAGCCATTATATCAAATCCCATCCTTGTCTATACTCTCTCGATAGTAAGGCGTTGGCTTCGCGATTGTGCCTGAACTTCTCTTTTTTGGCGTTCCATTCCAGCGGCTGGCCGAGTCGATAGGAAATCAGACCGAGGTGCATGGGCAGAGTCATTTGCCGCGCGTAGGCTAAATTCGACTCCGGTTGTTTGCGCGATTTCACCGAATTGATAAAGTCTTGCTGATGACCGGGCGACCGTTCGAGGATGATCGGAATTTCGGCGATGTCGTTCATTATCACACCATTGATGGTGATTTCGCGGGTGTTGTAGTTGCAGAGTAAAGTGCCCTTATCGCCCTCAAAATAAGCCCCGATTCCCCGCTTTTCGGCACCCGGTACGTTGGGGGGCGTACTGGTCCAGTGCAGGTTCAGATTGTCGAATTCGTAGTCGATGTCGATCCATTTGGGTGCGTCGCCCATGCCTTCGGGAGCTTCACCTTTGGAACGGATGCTCTTCAGGCCGGTCGGATTGATGGCCCACCAAACCACATCGGCAATGTGACACCAGAAATCCTGAAACACTCCACCCGAATAATCCAGAAAATAACGATACGTGAAATGGCAGCGTTCGGGTGTGTAGAGCGATGCCGGAGCCGGTCCCTGCCACATATCCCAATTCAGCGTGGACGGGGGCGTTTGGTAATTGGCTGGCCCCAACACGGGCGGAAAACCCGTTTTCCAAAGCCGAACGGTATGCACTTTGCCGATGGCTCCGGCCTGAATCAGTTCGACAACGCGGTGGTAATTGTTGCCTGCATGAATCTGGGTGCCCAACTGAAAAATTCGGTCGTACCGATTCACGGCTTTCAGCATTTTTTGCCCTTCCCGGACGCTATATGACAGCGGTTTTTCGCCGTAAACATCTTTTTCGGCTTGGAAGGCCATAATCGCAATTTGAGCGTGCCAGTGGTCGGGGGTAGCGCAGGTGATGGCGTCAATATCCTTCCTGTCAAGCAGATAACGAAAGTCGGAATACGTTTTGGCTTTAGTGTCTGGGTGAATTTTCTGTAGCGTACCTAACGCCTTGTCCAAATGCGTCTGGTCAAGATCGCACAGGCCAACAACTTCCACATCGGGCAAATTGGCGAACCAGTTCAGGTGATTGGTACCCATGCCGTTAACGCCAATGTGGGCCACGCGCACCCGATCGCTGGGAGCAACTTTTCGTTTCAGGCTCGGAAACAGGGCCAGGCTTAGTGCGGC
>JANPJE010000436.1:0-1778 GCA_031425355.1 Spirosoma sp.
CGTCTGCTATTCGCTCAGTGAACCCAACCAATGTTTAGTATTGGAACCGGATGACTGGCACCTGCTGGAGAATTTTCAGAATACGGCCATCGTACTGGTCGTGTCGAACGAGTATTACGACGAGAAAGATTATATCTACGAAAGTTATCCGCATACGAACAAAGCGACGATAACTCAATCGGCTTTCTATAGTTTTTCCGTTTAATTTTCCCTGTTAGAGCATCACCGAATGGCACGGATAAAAGGGCATTAAACACAGCGCCCGGTATCGTCAAGTCAACATAACCACGTCGAAAATGAATAAGCAATTCGCAGTGATCTGGAAACGATACGTTCGTTTAAGCATCGCGTCCAGATTAATAGTGTGCCTTGTCCTGTCGGGAAATCAACCGGTTATAGCCCAGAAAATTGATACTCGGCCTGAACTGGCGTCGCCCGACCGCGCCAAAACGGATTTTGCGATTTCGCTGCCCCGATTAGGAACGGTGAAGCCGCGCAGTACCGACGAGATTGCTTCCTCAAACTGGCTCATCGGTTGCGAAACTATGGACCGCGATTTCACGGATTATGACCAGTACAAAGAATACATTGCTCCTCTCGGTATCAAGCGATTACGAATGCAGGCCGGATGGGATAAAACCGAGAAAGTCAAAGCGGATGGCCGCCCCGGCCAATATGACTGGGCCTGGCTGGATCACATCATCGACGACGCCCACAAACGGGGTTTAAAGCCTTGGCTGCAAACTTCTTATGGAAACCACAACTATCCCAATGGGGGCGGGTCGAACCTGGGAGCTGGCGTGCCGACTTCCAAAGAAGCACTGGACGCATGGGATAAATGGGTGGAAGCGATGGTGAAACGCTATAAAAACAAAGTGGTTGATTGGGAGATCTGGAACGAACCCAATTTCGGCGACAATGCAGAGAATACACCTGAAAAAGCTGCTGCTCTACACATTCGCACCATCGACATTATCAAACGGATTCAACCCGAAGCGAAAGTTTCCGGTCTGGCATTGGGGCATATAGACCTTCCCTATGCTGACGCATTTTTCAAGGTTCTGGCCGATAAAGGCAAGCTGAAACTATTCGATAACATTACGTATCACGACTACGTCTACAACCCTGATTCGCACTACCCGAAGGTGATGGAACTGCGGGCCATCCTGCACAAATACGCGCCGAATATGCCGCTGCGGCAAGGCGAAAACGGGTGTCCGTCGAGTCCGGGTTTTGGGCGCGGGGCATTGGGCGATTATGAGTGGTCGGAATTGACGCAGGCCAAATGGGATACCCGCCGGATGCTGGGCGATCTGGGTCACGACATTGAAACAAGCGTTTTCGGAATTATTGAAATGGCCTACACCAACGGACCCATCAACCGGCTGAATTACAAAGGAATTATCAAATCGGACTCGACCAAACGGGCTATCCGGCCCAAACTGGCGTATTATGCCATTCAACATGTTACGTCCATTTTCGATCATTCGCTCCAGCGGATTCAGAAAGTACACTTCTCACATAACCGGAATGTAGTCCCTCAGAATAAGGCCGAGGTTATTTACAATCCAGGCACCGACCGGAGCATAGCGGTGTACGGTTATGAGCACAAAAGCACAAAGAAACAGGTGTTTACGATCTGGTCGGACGATCACATTCCAGTTGAATCAAACAAAACCCGTAACCTGACGTTCAGCTTCATCAACGCCAATTTCGACCAGCCGGTTTATGTGGATATTATTACGGGTGGCGTGTACGACATTCCGGCGAGTCAATGG
>JANPJE010000437.1:0-16520 GCA_031425355.1 Spirosoma sp.
CTTCCTATGCTTTTTCATTCACTAACAAAGCCGGGGAGTTTGTCGAAGCCGATACCACGTATGGCCGGGTCAAAGGTGGCCGAAACGATGGCGTGAGTATGTTCAAAGGCATACCGTATGGGGGCAGAATTTCAGGTGATCGGCGCTTTAAAAGGCCTGCTCCCCTTGACCCCTGGACGGGCGTGCGGGATGCGCTTCAGTTCGGCGCACCAGCCATTCAGCCACCCCGGCGCAACGAACCGGCTCCCGCCGAAGACTGTCTGTTCCTCAACGTCTGGACACCGGCGGCTGATAATCGCAAACGCCCGGTGATGTTCTACAGCCACGGCGGTGGATTTTTGGGTGGTTCCGGTGCATCAGGGGGGCAGGACGGGTCAAACCTGGCCCGCAATTTCGATGTGGTGGTCGTAGAAACCAATCACCGGCTGGGGCTGCTGGGTTTTCTGTATCTGGATGACATCGCGGGAACGGACTATGCTGGTTCGGGTAATATGGGTATGCTGGACATTGCAGATGGGCTAAAATGGGTCCACGACAACATTGCTCAGTTTGGAGGTGACCCCGACAACGTAATGATTTGGGGCGAATCGGGCGGAGGAGCCAAAACATCCTGTTTGTATGCCATGCCTTCGGCGGCCCCGTATTTTAACAAAGCCTCCGTTGAAAGCGGGCCGGGGGTTCGTATGACACCCAAAGAGGTAGCGGCCGAAACGACCGCCATGCTGCTCAAAGAGCTGAACATTGCCCCAAAAGACTGGCGTAAACTGCTTGATGTGCCGGCGGCTGATCTGTTGGCCATGCAGGGCAAACTACCCTCAGTACCGCCGTTTCAGGAGAAGAATCGGGGTCAGGGCCTGATGCGCCGGAATTACGGTGGGTTTGGGCCGGTGGTGGATGGTGTAGTGCTTCCGCATCATCCGTTTGACCCGGCTGCACCGGCTATTTCCCGCAACAAACCCCTTTTGGTGGGCTGGAATGAAGACGAGCACACCTTTTTTGCCTGGGAGCGTAAAGACACCGAATTTGCTAAGCTGGACTTTGAGAGTCTCCAGAAAAAACTCGAACCGCAGTACGGGACGGATACCCCCAAAATTATCGACACATACCGGAAGGCTAATCCGAACGCTTCGGCTCCGGATATCTTTGTGGCGGTCTCTTCTATTGCCATGATGGGCTTAGGCTCGGTGGACATTGCCGAGAAGAAAGCAAAACAGAACGGCGCACCCGTGTATCTGTACAACTTTGGCTACAAATCCGAAAAGAAGATACCGGGGACGGACTATGCGATGGGTACGCCCCACGCGATGGATATTTCATTCAAATTCAACAATGAAATCCCTCCGCGCGACGGGTCAGCACCTAAAGAAAGCTTTTTTGGAGGCAATCGACCCGAACGGTTTGTGGCTTCCCGCCATTTCGCTGAACTCTGGACCACCTTCGCCCGGACAGGGAAGCCAGCCGCCAAAGATGTGCCGGTCTGGCCAGCTTACAACCTCAAAACCCGGCCTACTATGCGCATTGATTCAACCTGCGAAGTGATCAACGACCGCTTTAGTCAGGAACTGGCCATGTGGCGATCAATCGGTAAAGTCTGACCGGGCAAACCCGGTTTCGTTCCGCAAACCCGATCCCCGGCATTCCGGTGGGTCTGATGCCGTCTGCGCGAAACCAACCAGAATCAGTCAGCAACCTGACGAAACTCATATTTCCTTCGCCGAATTCCCCGGACTTTTGACCCAGCAAACCAATGGGACAATGGGTATTCTCTTCTTCATGATTGGCCTCAGTCTGCTGATGGCGCTGGGCTTTCTGGGCGCGTTTTTCTGGTCGATGAGAACCGGCCAGCAGGACGATCTCTACACGCCCTCGATTCGGATGCTGCTCGATGACGATGCACCGGATGCTCCTAAAAATCACCCAACGGCAACGTAACACCTCTACTCATATACTATGAATGTTCCGTTTAATCAATCTGTTCCTGTTGCGTCGCCCGATGTAGTGCCGGGCCGTCTCGCCGTTGGGCATCAGCCGCCGGGTGGCGAAGGACCGGTGGAGCGGTTCGCCTATGATAACAAAATTGTCCGCGATTTTGCTGTTGCCACCATCATCTGGGGCATCGTTGGCATGCTCGTGGGTGTCTTGATTGCCAGTCAGTTGTTTGCCCCGTCGGCGAATCTGGGGAACCAATACACTACGTTTGGACGGATCCGGCCACTGCACACCAACGCGGTAATTTTTGCCTTCGTCGGCAACGCCATTTTCATGGGGGTCTATTACTCCCTACAACGGCTCTGCAAAGCCCGGATGTTCAGCGATTTGCTGAGCAAAATTCACTTCTGGGGCTGGCAGGCCATTATTCTGTCGGCGGTAATTACCCTGCCGCTGGGCATGACCACCTCGCACGAATACGCCGAACTCGAATGGCCCATCGACATTGCGATCACGATTATCTGGGTTGTATTTGGCGTCAATATGTTTGGTACGATTGTCAAACGACGCGAACGGCACCTCTATGTGGCCATCTGGTTCTACATCGCTACGTTCGTTACCATTGCGGTGCTCCATATTGTTAACTCATTTCAGATGCCGGTAAGTCTGTTCAAGAGTTACTACCTCTACGCCGGGGTGCAGGATGCTTTGGTGCAGTGGTGGTACGGCCATAATGCAGTGGCGTTCTTTCTGACGACGCCGTTTCTGGGCATGATGTACTATTACCTGCCCAAGATGGCGGGGCGGCCGGTGTATTCCTACCGGCTATCGATTCTGCACTTCTGGGCCTTGATTTTCATTTACATCTGGGCCGGACCGCACCACCTGCTCTATAATTCCGTACCCGACTGGGCGCAGTCGATGGGGGTGGTTTTCTCCATTATGCTTCTTGCACCGTCGTGGGGCGGCATGATTAACGGGTTGCTGACGCTGCGCGGAGCGTGGGATAAAGTACGTGAGGATACCATCCTGAAATTCATGGTGGTGGCCCTGACGGCCTACGGGATGGCAACGTTTGAAGGACCGATGCTATCACTCAAGAACGTCAACGCGATTGCTCACTTCACCGACTGGATCGTAGCCCACGTACACGTTGGCGCCCTGGGACTGAACGGGTTTCTGACGTTTGCCATCCTGTACTGGACGATCCCCCGCATTTTCAAAACACCCCTGTACTCGCAAAAACTCCTGAATTTCCACTTCTGGATTGGGATGCTTGGCATTCTGATCTACGCCGTACCGATGTACATCGCGGGCTTCACCCAGGGGCTGATGTGGAAAGAGTTCACCGATGAGAGCGTTCTGAGATACCCGACGTTCCTCGAAACGACGCTACAAATTCTGCCCATGCACCGGATGCGGGCAGTGGGTGGCGGGCTGTACCTGATTGGTGCTATCGTGATGGCCTATAATCTCTTCAAGACAATGGCCATTGGCAAGTTAGTTGCCAATGAAGAAGCCGAAGCCCATGCCTTAGCCAAAACGTATATACCCACCGGCTCCGAAACATTCTGGCACCGCTGGATTGAGCGTCGGCCCTTTCAACTGCTGGTGGCGTCGTTGATCACGATTCTGATTGGGTCGATGGTTGAACTGATTCCCGCTTTTATGGTCGAATCCAACGTACCGACTATTCCGTCTGTTCAGCCTTACACGGCACTCGAAGTACAAGGGCGCGACCTGTACATCCGCGAGGGCTGTGTGAACTGCCACAGCCAGATGGTTCGCCCATTTCGCTCCGAAACCGAACGCTATGGCGAGTACTCCAAGGCGGGTGAGTTTGTGTATGACCATCCGTTTTTGTGGGGTAGCAAGCGCACCGGCCCTGATCTTCACCGCGAGGGGGGCAAGTACCCCGATTCGTGGCACTACCACCACATGAACGAGCCAACGTCGATGTCGCCGGGTTCGGTCATGCCGCCTTACCCCTGGTTAGTTACCCAGCAACTCGACATCAGCAATACGTCGGACAAGTTCAGGGCGCTACAAAGAGTAGGCGTTCCCTACGATGACCCGACGATTGCTTCGGCCAATGACGACCTGAAAAAGCAGGCTGGAGAAGTAAGCGCCCGCTTAGCCAAAGAAGGCATCAACGTCAAGCCCGACCGCGAAATCGTAGCTCTCATCGCCTACCTGCAACGGTTAGGAACGGACATTAAGAAAATGGAAAAGTAGGGATAAGTGGTAAGTGGGTAAGTAGTAAGGGGTATAAGGGGTAAGTAGCTGACGCACCCCGGCTGCTTCCGCGTCAGCCCCTTACTACTTACTACTTACTACTTAACCCCTTACCCACTTACTCCTCAGAACATGTTCAAGCAATTCATTTCAAAATTACCGGGAGCGGACGTCTATATGGTTGGCTCGCTGTTGACATTCTTCGTCTTTTTTCTCCTGGTCGGGCTGTATTTACTGCTGGCCGATAAACATCATCTCCAGCAAATGGGCAACCTGCCGTTAGATGATTCCACCGAGGTATAATCGACTCGACTCATGGCACTTCTACATTCTCTTTTCGATCCGGCTACCGGAACATCGGCCTGGAACCTGACCTCCGGCGAGGATCTGGTGTGGGTAATCATCGTGATGATTGTGGCGGCTGGTATCGTCCTGCTGCTGGCCACTACGCTCTACCTCGCTTATATTCTGCGCCGGGTGTTAGCCCCGGAAACTGTTGCCAAACCCGTCGACACCCGTCCGGTTTGGCAGCAATGGCTGGGCTTGCATTCGCTCAGCCAGGAAAAAGACCTGATGCTCGATCACGATTACGATGGCATCGTGGAACTCGACAATCCAACGCCCGCCTGGTTTATGGGGCTTTTCTACGGCACGATTGGATTCGGGGTGGTATACTGGCTGATTTACCAAACCTTCAGTACAGGCAGTATTATGGTGCAGGAATACACGCAGGAGGTGGCTATTGCCGAGAAACAACGGGCAGCTTATATCCAGCAGGTAGCCGGAAAAATCAACGAAAATACCGTTACGTTGCTCGACGACAAAAAGGGCATCGAGGCCGGAAAACTACTATTCAATCAGTACTGCACAGCTTGCCACGGTCAGAATGCCGAGGGCAAAGTTGGCCCCAACCTAACGGATGGCTACTGGCTGCACGGCGGTAGCGTTAAAGCAGTTTACCATGTTGTGATGGAAGGCGTTCCCGAAAAGGGGATGATTTCGTGGAAGAAGCAGCTTAACCCGCTTCAGATTCAGCAGGTAGCCAGCTACGTTCTGTCGCTGCAAGGCACCAAACCCGCCGGAGCAAAAGAACCCCAGGGCGATAAAATGGTCCCTGTTGCCGCGCCTGCCCCGAAAGTAGCGTTGCGGTAGAACAGGCTCAACAACAAACCCAATGAATTCACAACTCAACGTTCAGGCACCGGAAAAAGGCACTATCAGGCAGCTTGAGTCCAAGCAGCCGGGCGGCCGGCAGTGGTTATATCCGCGCGTGGTTAAGGGCCGCTATTACCGGTGGCGGACCATTGTCGCCTGGAGTTTGTTGATTCTGCTTTTTGCCGGACCTTTTTTAAAACGCGATGGTCAGCCGCTTTTTCTGTTTAACATCATCGAGCGTAAATTTAATTTTTTCGGCGTTACGTTCTGGCCGCAGGATTTTTATCTGGTGACCATTGGCCTGCTGGCGTTCATTGTCTTCATCGCCCTGTTTACGGTTGTGTACGGGCGGGTGTTCTGCGGGTGGGTCTGTCCGCAAACTATTTTCCTGGAGATGGTCTTCCGCCCAATCGAAATATGGATTGAGGGCGACTTCAGTGCCCGCAAACGGCTCGATGCGGCTCCGTGGACAACCGATAAAATCTTAAAGAAAACGGCCAAACACACGCTCTACTTTCTGATTTCGTTCGCCATCAGCAATACGTTTCTGGCTTATGTCATTGGCATCGATTCACTACTGGAAATCATGACCGACAATCCCGCCAATCACCTGGGCGGGTTGTCGGCCATTCTGATTTTTACGGGTGTTTTCTACGTGGTGTTCGCCTATGTGCGCGAAATCGTCTGCACCACCATCTGCCCGTATGGTCGCCTGCAAACGGTACTATTAGACCGGCAAACGGTGGTCGTTGCCTATGACGATGTGCGGGGAGAGCCGCGCGGCAAACTCAAAAAGCAGGACATCCGAACGGGTCTGCGGAACGAAACGGGTCAGTTGCCCGGCCTGTCGGTCAGCGACCGCACCACCGTTGCCACGCCGTTAGCGTCTTTCGACCGGGCGGCAGTGGCAAATCCCGATTCGGTAACCGGCAAAATAGCCCCCGTCATCGGTGATTGTATCGACTGCAAACTCTGCGTGCAGGTCTGCCCGACGGGCATCGACATTCGCAACGGCATACAGATGGAGTGTGTCAACTGCACCCAATGCATCGACGCCTGCGATGACGTAATGGATAAAATTGGTCGGCCGCGCGGCTTGATTCGCTACGATTCGCTGGAAGGAATTCAGACGCGCAAGCCTTGGCACGTAACGCCCCGCATGGTAGGCTACAGCGTAGTATTGCTGCTGCTGACGGGCGTATGGGCGTTTCTGATGGTCGGTCGAAATGATCTCGATACCACGATTCTGCGGGCACCGGGCCAGTTGTATCAGCGCGAAGTTGGGGGTATGGTGTCAAACCTGTATCTGGTCGAAGTGATCAACAAAACGCACCGCGCCAAACCCGTTACGTTCCGCGTGAATCATCCCGGCGCTACGCTCAAAATGGTACAGCCCATCATCAAGCTCCCCGCCGATGAACTAACAAAAGGCATGTTTTTTATTCTCTTGCCGGAGAAATTCATTCGGGAGAGCAGCACCAAACTGACCGTCGAAGTCACCTCGGAAGGCGTCGTGCTGGATAACGTGAAAACAACATTTTCAGGACCGGTAAATTGATTGGTTGATTAGTTAATTGGTTGACTCAACTAATCAACTTATCAACCAATCAACCAATTAACCAACCAACCAATGAACTGGGGTAAATCAATCATTCTTGTGTTCGTGCTGTTCGCGGGCTTCATCGGCACAATGGTGTACCGAATGACCCGGCAGCGCGTCGATCTGGTCAGTGAAAACTACTACCAGAACGAAATTGATTTTCAGCAACATATCGACCGGGTAGCTAATGCCCGGCGCGGTCCGTCGTACGGTGGAGTCGCCCGGCGAGTCCACGCCGGGCCTGATTCCCTGGCACCCATAACCTACCAATCGGATCAGCAGCAAGTTGTTTTTGTGCTGCCTGTGACGCTTAAAAAAGGTGAAATTAAATTTTACCGCCCCGGCGACCGGGAGAAAGATTTCCGGATAACGATTCCCGCCGACCACCCGACCCGGCAGGTTGTGCCCACTAAATCCTTAGCGAAAGGCAACTGGCGGGTGCAGTTCACCTGGTCAGATGGGCAGCTTGAGTATTACACCGAAGAACGAATTTTCCTGTGATGTCGCCCTGGCTTGTCACCGCCCTTCTGACGGGCCTGATCAGCAGTCTGCACTGCGTGGGAATGTGCGGGCCGCTGGTGGCGGCACTGCCCGTTGGTCGGTTGCCACCCGGACAGCGGTGGCGGGCGGTGGGATTATACCATGCCGGACGTATCGTTACCTACGCTACGCTGGGCGCACTGGCCGGAACGATGAGTTTAGGACTGCACCTGCTGGGGTGGCAGCGACCGCTGGCGATAAGTTGCGGGGTCATTTTGTTGATCGGTATCGTCTGGCAAAAGGGCGCCCCCGGCCGACTGCACTGGCCGGGTTTGAATCGGTGGATCAACAAAATGTTCAGTCAGCACTTGCGCCAGCCGGGCTGGACGGGTTTTGCCGGTCTGGGCGTATTGAATGGCCTGCTGCCCTGCGGATTCACGTATCTGGCCTTAGCCGGAACCATCGCCACAAACACGACGCTGGCCGGAGCGACCTATATGCTGCTGTTCGGGCTGGGTACGCTGCCGGCACTACTGGGCGTTCATCTGGTGGCGGGCTGGTTAACGCACTTGGGGCGACAGCGGCTTAACCGCGTGCTCTCGGTAGCGACGGTAGCGGTAGCCTTACTGCTTATTGGCCGGGGTTTGGCCGACTATCGACTGCCGACTAATCCCGCCGATATCATACCCCTTTGCCGTGGGTTGCTGAGCAGATAATCACAGCAGATTCAAGCTCATCATGCCCGACAGGAATTGAAGGCAACCCGCCTTGATGCGGGAAAAATCACCCAAAAGAATGGCAGCATGACGCTCGATGGTGGCCGACAGTCCAAAGCGGATATCGGCGCAGGACCCGCTACCGGCGGTGGGTGAGCACGTAACGCCTTCGCAAATCAGGTCGCGTTGGAGTCGGCTAAGGTTGGTTTGCAGGTGGTTGAGATCCCGGTAATAATCACTGGCATCGTGGCATAAACTCCGGCAATTATGCTGTTCCATCACGTCCAGCAGCAAGGCCCGAAGCTGACCGATTTCTTCTTCCTGCTGCCGAATGATATGGTGCCAGTATTGATGTTGCTGATGGCAGGCGGCTATCTGGTTCATGGGTATTGATGGTTAGGGAGTTGGTCAAAATCGTTGCTCTATCTGGTCGTTTAATTCGGAGAACAGGCCGGGACTGTCGATGGCCCCCGAATACCGCCACAATTCCAGACCTTGCTGAAGTAACACAAAAGCGGGTGATGCGCTAAACCCGAAACTGCGGACGACTTCAGGATGGGTTGTTTCACTGACGCGCATGATCTGTACGCTTTGGTTGAGAACAGAACGGATTTGCTCCAGTACCCGGTCGACTTCCAGCCGATGGACCGAAGCAGCGGGCATAAAGACCAGCAGCACCGGCCGTTGCGGTACCGCCGTCGGCGACGTAAGGTTTGGTGTCATGACAGTGAGCCGGTTAACGACCCAAAATTGCCCCGCTTAACCGTGCCAAACCGTGAGTTGCATCAAGCGGAAAACTGATTTTTATCAACTACATTCGGATTTGCAGCCGTTTATTTGCAGGCAGATAAGTGAAAGCCATGTTCGACGATTCGTTTGAGGCCGTTTTTTCCCATGCTACCATTGGCATCATCGTTTGCAACGAACAGGGGTGTATGGTATCTGCCAATCGGTACGCCCACACTTTATTCGGGTATAGCGCCGATGAAATGATTAACCTCAACATTGATGCGCTCGTGCCCAATTCTGTGGCGCCCCGTCATCAGCAGTTGCGGACTTCCTTCAATGCCAATCCGCAGGTGCGGACGATGGGCCACGGACGCGCCCTCTACGCCAAACGAAAGGATGGCTCAGTGTTTCCGGCAGAGATCAGCCTGAGTTATTTTTACCAGCAGAAGGCGCTGCTGATTGTCAGCTACATCATCGACATCAGTGCCAAGAAACTGGCTGAACAAACCCTGCTGGAGCAGAAAAGTCATATCGAGCAGCTCAACGCCGACCTGGAGCAGAAAGTAGCCGACCGCACACATGCGCTCATGGCCACGCTGCGCCAGCTCGAAGAGTCGAAAGATGAACTGGCCAAAGCTTTAGCCGCCGAGCGCGAACTGGGCGAACTCAAATCCCGCTTCGTCTCGATGGCGTCGCACGAGTTCCGAACACCCCTGAGCGCGGTCTTGACCTCGGCCTCGCTCATCGAAAAATACCCCGAGGCCGATCAGCAGGACAAACGCCTTCGGCATATCCTGCGCATTAAATCGTCGGTCAATCACCTGAATGCTATTCTGGAGGAATTTCTGTCGGTCGGTCGGCTTGAGGAAGGGCGCGTGGAAGCCAGTTGGTCGCGGGTCGATTTGTCCGGATTTGCCCGTGAGGTAATAGCCGATTTAGGGGAGATGCTCAGGCCCGGTCAGGTGATCCAAACCCGGTTTGACTGTCCGCAGCCCATACTGACTGACCCGTCGCTGTTGCGAAAAATCCTGGTCAATCTGTTGTCGAATGCCAGCAAATACTCGGGCGATGGGCAGGTCATTCATCTGATGGGGCAGTGTCAGCAAACGGGCTTTCAACTCATCGTTCGTGACGAAGGGATCGGCATTTCGACGGAAGATCAGAAACACTTATTTGAACGGTTTTTCCGGGCTAAAAACGCCACCAATCTGGCGGGTACAGGTCTCGGCCTGCATATTGTCGCCAAATACCTTGAACTGCTGGGCGGCACCATCGACTTAGTGAGTGAGCTGGATAAAGGCACCACCGTTACGCTAACCTTCCCCTATGAAAACGATTCTACTCATTGAGGACAATGCCCCGATTCGGGAGAATACGGCGGAGATTCTGGAACTGGCCGGTTACCGGGTACTAACCGCCGAAAACGGTAAACTCGGCGTCGAACTGGCCCTGATCGACCGCCCTGACCTGATTATCTGCGACATCATGATGCCGGTTTTAGACGGCTATGGCGTTTTGCACATCGTCAATAAAAACCCTGAACTGGCCGGGATTCCGTTTATTTTTCTGACCGCCAAATCCGAACGAACGGACCTGCGCAGAGGCATGGAACTGGGGGCCGACGATTACCTCACCAAACCGTTCGATGATACCGAACTGCTCAGTGCTGTCGAGAGCCGACTCAATCGATTTGGTAAGCTCCGGGCCGATACGTATAATTTGAAACAGGACGGTCTCACGCAATTTTTGACTGATGCACACTCCGTAGGGGGGCTGTCTGGTTTGTCCGCTGATCGCAAAACACATTACGTTCCCAAAAAGCAGTTTATCTATACCGAAAGCGAAGAGCCTACCCGCTTATATTTCCTGAAAAGTGGCCGGGTGAAAACGATACGTACCAATACAGATGGTAAAGAACTGGTGACGGGATTGTACGGGCCGGGCGAGTTTTTTGGCGAATTAGCCCTGCTTGAAGAAACCCAGTATAGTGACTCGGCCCTGACGCTCGATGATGCTCAGTTAGTGTACATTCCTAAAAACGATTTTCGGCAACTGCTAATGGCTCAGCCCGAAATCGGGCGGCAGTTTGTACGGCTGCTGGCGGGGCGTGTCAGCGAAAAAGAAGAGCAGTTGCTGAGTATGGCCTATGGGTCGCTGCGTCGTCGGGTGGCCGATGCGCTGCTGCGGCTTCAGGAATCCCTGCCCACCGGCGAACCCGCCCCACCCATCCAGCTCTCGCGTGATGATCTGGCCGCCCTGATCGGCACCGCCACCGAATCGCTGATCCGAACCCTGAGTGAGTTCAAACAGGACGGCCTGATCGAGAGTAGCGCAGCGGGCATTCGGGTGCTGCAACCCGATAAACTACGCCGGGCGAACTGGTGAGCGGGATGAGTGGCACAAGGCACTACTGACCAAAATCAGCCTTCGGGCTAAGGAAACTCAGCTTTGGGCCGCAACGGGCCGCGTACTTTTGGCAGGCCCTTTGCCACGATAACGCATGAAAAAAGCCCTTCTCGTAACCAATGGTTCGGTCGACATGGCCCTGTCGCTCAATCAATGGCTGGAAGCCCAATCGGAACCTGCCGACCTGACGGTTGTGTACGCCTTTCCGCTCCCCCCGGCTACCGGACAGCCGCTGAATGCCGCTACCTATCGCCAGTCCAGACAAACCGCTGCTGAAGAATTAAAGCGATGGCTGGATTTTCTGCCAGAATCCCGTAAAAGCTCATCCGGGTCCGGCCTGGATAGGCTGGGAAAGCTGCATACTGAACTGCTGCCGGGAGCACCTGAGTTAGTGTTGAGCATTCATTTGCTGCTACGTCGGTACGACTACCT
Source organism: Spirosoma sp. (assembly GCA_031425355.1). Classification (GTDB taxonomy): domain Bacteria; phylum Bacteroidota; class Bacteroidia; order Cytophagales; family Spirosomataceae; genus Spirosoma. The sequence goes on from JANPJE010000437.1 coordinate 11,683, forward strand.
GCTGATTGATTTCGAGCAGACAGAATTGGTATCGACGTTCAGATCGTTTCAACGGCAGATTGGTACTCAGCTCTGCTTTCTCAGCGTATCCGAAGAAGCCGTTTCATCGTCCGAACGAACGCATCAATTGACGTATAACCTGCCCCTCATGCCCACTAACTGCCAGTTAGCTGCGTAAGCTGATGGCCGGGGCATTCTGCGTGTCATTTACTGTGGGGCATCCCGCAACGTACCGACTTTATCTACTTTCAATCATGACTAAAGGAACCATTTACCTACTGGGTATTTTACTGGCCGTTGCCAATTCGGGTGTTGTTGCTCAGACCGCACCCGCCACCAACAACACCAAAACGCGTAAGACCCCGGCTCAACCGCTCAAAATCGACCTGTTACCGGCTATGCAGCAGATGATTGGTAAGCTGAAGCAGATGAAAGCCACCGGCGACCCTGACATCGACTTTGCTACCTCGGCTACCCTCCACACGCAGGGCACCCAGAATTTGCTGAAGGCGATTCTGGGCGTTCAGCCCGATTCGGCCCTGACGCAAGCCGTAAAGACCATGCTGGCAAACACGAAAACGGATCTGGCTACGCTCGATAAGCAGTTAAAAGACCGTAAGCCTGCCCGCCCCAATGCCGCTTTTGCCCGACAACAGAGTCGCATCATGGCGGCTATTCAGGAGAAAATAAAGCAGTCTGCTTCCCGCTACAAGCTAACCGGCAACGCCGGACAAAACATCGCCATTCTGTTAGGCGACCAACGGCAGGATGCCATGAATCTGGCGACGGCTTACCTGCCGTTCGGCAAGAATACCGAGCTGCGGAACTTCGCCCAGCAATCGGTTGAAAAGGCCAGGCTGGACATCGATATCATCAAAAACCTGCGAAAAAAAGCGGGCCGGTAATTTCGTTGACTACCCGTGTAAGGCCATTACTATCCCCCGATTTTTTTCCAACGCATACCCAACGTAGCAATAATCAGCATCGTGGCTGAACTAATGGGCATCAGAATGGCCGCCACCACCGGCGACAGGTTCCCGAACAGGGCGTAACTCAGGCCAATGGCGTTGTAAGCCAGCGAAACCACAAAACTGAACCGGATCACGCGCATCCCGTAGCGGGTGTACCGCAGAAATTGCGGCAACTGCATCAGCGAACCGGCTTCCAGAATGGCGTCGCTCGACGGGGTAAACTGGATCGTATCGTCCGTAATAGCAATGCCGACATCGGCCTGTTTCAGCGCACCAGCGTCGTTCAACCCGTCGCCCACCATGATTACCCGTTTACCCTGCGCCTGTAAATGCTGGATAAAGGCCAGCTTTTCCGGCGGGCGGCAATTGAAGTGCATCTGACCGTCATGCGGAAACCACGGAGCCAATTCAGCCTGAGCGTTGTCATTATCGCCGGAGAGCAGATACAGTTGATGGGTGGTGGCTAAATCGGTCAGCAGGGCGTCAAGTCCGGGCCGGTATTGATTCGAAAAACCAAAATAGCCCAGATAGTCATGGTCGATGCTCAGGTGTACGGTAGTTTCTGTCGGCTGGTTGTCGGTTTCGGCCGTTGCTCCCACAAACGAATGCGTACCGATTTTTACGAATTGCCCATCCACCCATGCCTCGATGCCGTGCCCCGGTACTTCGGTAAAATCCTCGATGGGCATGGATGCACAGCCGGAGAGGTGGTTCGCCAGTTTGCGGCTGTGCGGATGGACCGATTGCCGCACCTGCGACACAATCATGGCCCGTTCCGTTGTTGTCAATGGCTGGATAAATGACTCAGTCACCCCTGTTTTTTCGCCATCTGATTCTTTTCCCCGTTTGCTCCGCCCGTCGGCCCGGTCTGTCTCCGTGAGCGTACCGGTTTTGTCGAATACAATGGTATCGCAGGCCGCCATCTGCTCAATGACCTCCGCGTTTTTCAGGTATAGATGGCGTTTTCCCAACAGGCGCAACCCGTTGCCCAGCGCAAACGGGTACGAGAGCGATAACGCGCAGGGGCAGGCGATAATCAGCACCGCCGTGAACACGTTGACTGCCTGCGCGGGGTCGTGTTGCGTATACCAGTATAAACCGGCCAGCGTTGCCAACGTAATGACCGACCCTATAAAGTACTTGCCAACGGTATCGGCAAAGGTGCGGATACGGGAGACGTCGGCCTTCCGAAAAACGTCGTTGTTCCAGAGTTGGGTCAGGTAACTTTGCGACACTTCGCGAATAACCTCCAGTTCAATGGCCGGGCCAATCTGTTTGCCTCCGGCGTAGAGCAATGCCCCCGGTTCTTTGGCTTCGGCTTTCGATTCGCCCGTCACGAAGCTATAGTCCATCAACGCCTGCCCTTTGTAGAGTAGGCCATCAGCCGGAACCAGTTCCCCATTTCGCACCCGGATGCGGTCCCCCTTTCGAAGCCTAGCGACTGGTACGACGATTTCCTGACCAGCTTTGAGTACCATCACCGCCAGTGGAAAATAGGATTTGTAGTCCCGCTCGAAGGACAGAAATTCGTGGGTTCGCTGCTGGAACCATTTGCCGCACAGCAGAAAGAAGATCAGTCCGGTGAGCGAATCGAAATAGCCCGGTCCATTCAGTGCCAGTACGTTGTAGGTGCCTCGGGAAAAGGCCACCAGAATACCCAGTAGAATGGGCAAATCAATGGTGACAACTCCTTTTTTCAGGCCTGCCCAAACCGACTCGAAATAACCCGATGCCGAATAAAATACCACGGGAATGGCCAGCAGTATATTGAGCATGCCGAACAGATGCCTGAACGACGGATCGTCGAGACCGACGTAGTCAGGAAAACTGAACAGCATGATGTTACTCGCACAGAACCCGGCTACCCCCAACCGGTACAAAAACGGTCGGTTGGATGTGTCACGGCCCGCCTGCACCACATCGTTCAGGCTAATGAGCGGTTCGTAGCCGATAGAACTGAGCAGTTCGACCACCTGCCGGAGCGTCAGTTTGGCAGGATTGTAGGTCAGATGAACCTGTTTCTTCAGGAAATCGACCTGCGACTGGCTAATGGCTGGATTGATCCGGTAGAGGTGTTCGAGTAGCCACAGACACGAGCTACAGTGAATCGTGGGGATGTAAAACTGAACCTTAGCCACCGATTCCGCCGAAAACGTCAGCAGTTGCGCCGTAATATCGGGATGATCCAGAAACGCCATACGGGTTTGACTATCGCCCGTCTGGCCTGGTTTCTGGCTATTACCGGGTCGGCTGCGGTCGGTTAGCGACTCAATCGTATAATACTGACAAAGCTGGTGCTGGCTCAGAATACTGTAGACTGTTTTGCAACCATCGCAGCAGAAACTTTTATCCTCGAATCGAAGGCCCTTGTCCGGGCAGAGCGTGCCGCAGTGGTAGCAGACCGTGGGGGTGGATGTGGCCGGTGAGGCAGTCGTCATCATCGCTGGTTTTTTTTCAAAATTGGCCCTATTCAGCCCGGCATTGGCTGACGAAAATCAGGGATTCGGCTGATTATGATGGGTATTGTAATCCATTGTTAATCTGACCTTTGGTAAACGAGACGTACTCGGTGCCGACTCACTGCCTGTTCACGAACTGTTTTGCCCTATGAAAACTATCCTCGTACCAACCGATCTGAGTCCCCACGCCAACATTGCTTTGCCCGTAGCGATACGCCTGGCCCATCAGTGCAAGACCGATGTGCGGGTGTTGCACTATTTAACCACCACCATCATTGACCCCGGCCTGAATGAAGGCGCTGCCAGTATGGCCCGGTATCTGAGCGAGCAGACCGCCGAGGCTACTGCCGCCCTGACGGAACTTTGTGTCCGCTACCAAACGGATACCGTCCGGGTTACGCCGGTGATAAGCCGTCACGAAAAAGGACTGTATGGAGCCGTTGCCGACGAGGATGCCGGTCTGGTGGTACTGGCTTCGCACGGGGCCGATGGGTGGGCCGAGTGGTTGATTCATTCCAACGCGCAGCAATTTGTGCAGACAGGCGACTGCCCGGTGTTGGTCGTCAAGCAGCCTTGCCCGAATTTTTCGCCTGAAAAGGTGCTGTTCGCCCTCGATGCCGACGATCGCTTGAAAACGCAGTTCCATTACCCGTTCCCGGCGGACGATTCACACCGGGAGTTGTTGTTCGTAACAACCCCGCATGACCCCCGCGTATCGGAGGGTATCCGCGAGTGGGTTGACGAATTGGCTCAGGCCCGACAACTGACCGACTATCACCTGACCATCCTGCCTCATCGGGTGGTGCACGAAGGCATTATTCAGTACGCCCGGCAGCAGGGGTTCGATCTAATCGTCCTGTTCAGCAGCCAGCGTAAGGGATTCTGGCATTTTTTCAACGGCAGCGTCGCTGAAGATGTGGTCAACCATTCTCCCATACCGGTGCTGGTCATTCCCTTGCAGGATTCGTAAAATAGACACTTGATTACTCATGAGCTACTGTATTATCTATATGAGTTCCGCTCTGATGACCGACCGGGAACTGGTGACGATTACCAACCGGAGTCAAATAAACAACCGTTCTCTGGGCATCACGGGCATTTTGCTTTATTTTAACGGGAGTGTTATCGAAGTACTGGAAGGTGAAGAAGCCAGGGTAAAGGCTTTATACGAGATCATTAGTAAGGATAGACGGCATACTCAGTTGATTAAACTTTGTGATCGTCCGATCAGCCAGCGCTCTTTTTCTGATTGGTTTACGGGTTATAAAACCTTGTCGACAACTGAACTGGATCATCTCTATGAGTTAATTCCCTTTATAAAGGACCAATCCAATCAGGTGCCAAGCGAGGATAGCGTTCTATCGCTGGTGCAGCTTTTTTGTCGAACTAATTACCGCAACTAATTCTG
>JANPJE010000438.1:0-34219 GCA_031425355.1 Spirosoma sp.
ACCGGATGCTATCCAATAAATTAACCCAGTTTTTTTGTGGCAGATACGTAACGCCGTAGAACGGTTTGGCGTCGGGCATCAGAAACACATTCAGCGGCCAGCCCCCCTGCACACCCATTGCCTGCACGGAATCCATGTATACCGAATCGACATCGGGACGTTCCTCGCGGTCCACTTTAATGCAAACGAAGTGCTCGTTCATCACCCGCGCAACGGCCTCTCTCTCAAACGATTCACGCTCCATCACGTGGCACCAGTGGCAGGCCGAATAACCAATACTGACCAAAATGGGCTTGTCTTCCTCAACGGCTTTTGTCAGGGCCTCCTCGCCCCACGGATACCAGTCAACCGGGTTTTCAGCGTGTTGAAGCAGGTACGGGCTGGTTTCGTATTGGAGTTGATTGGGCATGGTTCTACAGTATTAGAGTTGTAACACAGAGATTCGCGGAGCGAACAGGAGATTCACAGAGAAAAAAAGGAATAAGAAATCTCCGCGAATCTCTGTGTTACAATTTTTACTTTATGACTATTTTTTTCGTCTGACTTCCAGTTTCGTTCTGAATCCGAAGTATATACAGTCCGGCGGGCAGGTTCGCTACGTTCAGTAGTTGATTAACACCGTTAACCACCTTTCTAACTACCGTTTGGCCGGTTGTGTTTGATAAAATAAGTTCGGTCGATACCGTAGGGAGTTGCCCGAATGTGACATTCAGTGTGGTTTGAGCCGGGTTTGGGAATACGTTCACATCGGCAAAAGCGGGTTCGGTTGCGGTGACGGTGCCCATGTCGAACCGGCACAGATATACCTCGCGGCCGGTGAGTTCGATGGTTTGCTGCCACGATTTATACCGTACGGTCAGGCTGGTTTTCGCCCCATCGGCAGCGTATGGATTCTGGGCGGCAATCAGGATTTGATTCGCCTTCGCTACGCCCCGCCAAACGGGTAACTGCTTCTCCATGAGGTCGCGGGCGGGCGTTTCGATAACCAGTTCATAACTTCCCTGAAACATATCGGCGAAGCGCGACAGCCGGTACAGCCCATGCGTGAAATGTTCGTAAGCTGCATAATTGTCAGTTCGGGTTGGGGCCAGAGTCGGATTGTCCCAGAGCCACAGCCCGGCAGCTCCCGAAAAAAACGGGAAAATGGCCGTTGCTTCAGCCATAAACGGTTGGATGAAGTTCGGGTAGCTGCTTGAACTATCGTGGTACCGGAGCCACACCCAGGGCACTACCGGCTTGTTGCTCCAGGCCCGGTTCACCTCCACCTGAAATAGCAAATAGGCCAGATAATCCTTCGCCAACGGGTTCGGGTAATCGTAGTAGTAATAGGCCGATGGCGACAGCGCATCCAACTGGTCATAATACGGTCCGCCAATGCCACGCCCGGTCGAGTCCTGAACCAAATAATTCGTTCGGCTGAGGTTCGTTGTCCAGTCAGCCCAGGTAAATGTCGGTACATTGAGATACGTATTGAGCACGGGCGTATCGGCATAGCTGCTCACGCTGATACCCGTGAGATCGGCGTGTTGGCGGATGTAGCGCAGCCCTTCGGCATACAGGTTCCGGATGGCTTTTTTATAAGCCGCTACAAAGTCAGTGTCGGACAGTTTCCGGTACGTTTCCGGCACGCGATTGTCGGCTTTGATTCGCAAAATTCGGGCGTCGGTCTCCAGAATCCGCTCAACATCCAACGCCAGCCGGTTGATCGGAAGAATATATAGTCCGGCGGCATTTTTCTGTCCACCGGCAATTCCCGACAGGAAGCTGTCCCATTTGGCGCGGTAGGCGGTCAGGTCATTTGCCCATGGGCTTTCAATGGTTTCCCAGGGTTGGTTCAGGCCGGTAGCCACGCCATAATAGACGACGGCCCGCTGTTTCGGCTGCACGAAAGAACCGTATTCACTATCCTTAATGTCGACTAAATGACTGAACCCGTGCCGCAATGGGCTTGCCTGACTGTCGGAAAAGCGCGGACCGCCGTAAATGACCGGGAAAGGCAGCGAAAAATCAGGAAATTTGCTCCACTCAATCTGGTTCGGCTGGCTCACGGGCGTGAACATAAGCCGGTCGGCACATTGCTGCTGCGCCGTTGCCGATTGGTTTAGAAAAAGCCAACACAAAGCCAGCCTAACGAAGAAAATGCCAAATAGAACGCGCATGGCTTGAAGTTTCGCCAAAACTACGGAATTTTAAGGGCGCAAAGCGGACCGGCAGTAAACGAATCCGTACGCACTCCTCGTTAGTCTCTCAACTACAAACCTACAAAACGACTTTATCCCGTTATGAATACCTTTCGACTTCTGCTTGTTTTTACCGTGCTGGCAAGCGCACTAACCAACTGCAAAAAAGACGACGGCAACAACCCCGCTCCGACCGCAGCCTCGCAAACCGAGTTGCTGGTAGCGACCAACTGGCAGGTGACCAGTATAACGACCCCCGACGGCACGCTCATCAACTACAAACGACTTAACCTGATCAGTCAGTTATTACCCGAGTTAAAGTTTCAGTTTAAGGCCGACAACACCGTTCGCGCCCTCGATCCCGCCCAGTCGAATACCGTTAAAAACGCTGGAACATGGTTTTTGGCTACTGACAATAAATCCATCGACGTGGACGTAACGGGTTTTAAAGGTAACTTCCCGCTTGTTGAACTGACCAAAAATAAGCTCATCCTGCGCCAGCGTGCGCCCGTCGATGGCAAAGACGCCGACATCAATCTTGTATTTGAATCTGCCTTGTAAATAGTTGACTGGTTGTTGGTTGATTAGTTGACTGGTTGAATAAAGGTCGAGAACCCATCCACCGTGACGGCAGACCGTTCATTCGGCCAGTCAACCAATCAACCAGTTAGAACTTGTATGACATTTGAAACTGAACCCGGCTTTTTTGTAGCCGCCGATACCTGGGGTAATCCGGCGCACCCGCCTGTATTGTTGCTGCATGGCGGGGGCCAGACGCGCCACTCATGGGGCGATACCGCCAAACTGCTGGCGGACGCAGGTTGGTACGCCATTGCGCTCGATGCACGCGGACACGGCGACAGCGACTGGTCGGCAGCCGGGCAGTACAGTATTGATTATTTAGCCAGCGATCTCCAGGCCGTTTGTGCGCAACTGGATCAGAAACCGGCCCTCGTGGGCGCGTCGATGGGGGGCATGACCGCGCTTATTGCCGAAGGAGAGCGTTCGACGGACACCGAATCCATTTGCCAGGCTATTGTGCTGGTCGATATTGCGCCCCGCGCCGAGCAAAAAGGCATCGAGCGGATTTTTGCGTTTATGAGCGGCAATAACAACGGCTTTGCCTCGCTCGAAGAAGCCGCCGACGCCGTAGCGGCTTATCTCCCCAATCGGTCACGCCCGTCAGATCATAACCGGTTAGAGAAAAACCTTCGCTTTCGGGAGAATGGGGACGGAGCGGGCCGCTACTACTGGCATTGGGACCCGCAAATGCTGTCCATCTGGCGGCAAGCCACTGGCCCTGACAAGCAACTGAACAACGAAGAACGGCTCTACCGGGCAGCCCATGCGCTTACCGTGCCAACGCTCATTGTGCGCGGTGGCATCAGCGACGTAGTAAGCGAAAAAGTTATGGCCGAATTTTTAGATGCCGTTCCACATGTGCAAAGTGTAAGTGTTGCCAATGCAGGCCACATGGTTGCAGGCGACTCAAATCATGCGTTCACGAAGGCGGTGATAGAGTTTTTGACTAATATTGACTGATTGAGTGATAGAATGATTGAATAGCTGGCGCATATCTGATTCAATCATTCTATCACTCAATAATCCCACATGAAAAACTCCCCCCGTATTCTCACTGCCTGGACAATGTATGACTGGGCCAATTCCGTTCATGCGCTGGTTATTGTGTCGAGTATTTTCCCGGTTTATTTTTCAGCGACGGCACTGAATGCATCCGGTGGGCCGATGATTGCGTTTATGGGGATGACAGTCAAAAACTCAGTTTTGTTTTCGTACACCATTTCGGCGGCTTTTCTGTTCACGGCTCTGCTTTCCCCCATTTGCTCGGCCATCGCTGATTACAGTGGTCAGAAAAAAGCGTTCATGAAAGCGTTTTGTTATACAGGAGCCATCAGTTGCAGTCTGCTGTATTTCTTCACGAAGGAAACCACTACGTTTGCCGTTGTCTGCTTCTGGATCAGCCTGATCGGCTGGAGTGGAAGCATCGTTTTTTACAACGCTTACCTGCCCGATATTGCCACCGAAGATCAGTATGATCGGGTGAGTGCGCGGGGTTTTTCGATGGGGTTTCTGGGAAGTGTACTGCTTATGTCGGTCAATTTGCTGGTCATTCTCAAACGCGACTGGTTTGGCAATATATCCGAAGCATTAGCCTCCCGCATTGCGTTTCTGACAGTTGGACTCTGGTGGATTGGCTTCGCGCAGATTCCGTTTAGCCGCCTGCCTGACAGCCCTAAAAAAGCAACGATCAGCAAGGGTAACTACCTCCTGAATGGCTTCATCGAGTTACGTAACGTTTGGGCCGAATTACAGAAACAGCCCTTGACCAAACGGTTTCTGATGGCCTTTTTTGTGTACAGTATGGCTGTACAGACGGTGATGTACGTGGCTACTCTCTTCGGCACAGTTGAGTTGAAACTACCCGATCAGAGTCTTATTATCACGGTCTTAGTCATTCAATTAGTGGCTATTCCAGGGGCGTATGGCTTCTCGTGGCTGTCGGAGCGGCTTGGCAATACCCACGCCCTGATGATAGCGGTTGTGGTCTGGATTGGCGTTTGCATGGGCGCTTATTTAGTGCAGACCGAGTCGCAGTTTTTCGCGCTGGCGGGCGTAGTGGGTCTGGTCATGGGCGGTATTCAATCGCTGTCCCGCTCGACGTATGCCAAACTCATCCCCGCCACCACTGATACGGCTTCGTATTTTAGCTTTTACGACGTGACCGAAAAAATGTCTATTGTGTTCGGTACGCTGGTTTACGGCCTGATCGAACAGCTTACGGGCAGTATGCGAAACAGTGTGCTGGCCCTGCTGGTGCTGTTTATAATCGGCTTTATGCTGCTGTGGCGAATTCCATCGCAAAAAATATACAATCTCCGTTTGGCGAAAGCAGAAGTTTTGTAAGTTTGCAGTCCCCGGAAGGCGTTAATGGTGGCAGTTTTCATACACGATAACGGTCGTTGACGCTTTCTGGGGGACAAAGGAGGTTAGCTCAGTTGGTTCAGAGCGCTGCTTTGACAGAGCAGAGGTCAGCGGTTCGAGCCCGCTACTTCCTACTAAAAGTGCCCCAAGTCACCATGATTTGGGGCACTTTTGTTTTTTGCAATTTTAATAATCTGACAATTAGCTGGGTGATACAATTTTCGGTGATTGAAAAATGGGTTTCATTTGTATTCTTGTTCGATGATTGGTTATTTTTACTTAGTCAACCTCGTCATTTCATCAACTGTAACCTCGTGTAAGTCAAAGCTCTGGTTCATACCTGACCCCCTGAGTGTGGAAGATGCATTCACCTGATTCGTTCATTAGCTGATCTCACAGCAAAACTACCCCTACTTGACCGGCAGGGCGGTTATTTGGTAAGCATCAACGTATTAATTGGAAATAGACTATGTTTCTTGTACTGACTGCCATCGATGAAAATAATCAATTGAGGGAGTTCACTTGTCATCTTCAGAAACTTGAAGTCGGGTTTGACCTGTTGAACGATATAGTGGCAAAAGGTCAGACGTTAGTCAAAGCTCGTCTTATTGATAACGAAATATCGACGTTGTTGCCCTTGGACGCCTTCGACGGTACGTCTTTCCTGACGGCCATCCAGGAACTTGAAAAAGAATGGCAGTCGCTGTTGGCTGATCCTATTTCGTCGACCCACGACGAATTAATCCAATGGATGCAGCGACGCGTGTGGCAATATGAAAAACGGATTGTTAGTTTGGACACGACACTTTCCCGTCTCAAAAAGATCCGTCTTCGTGCTCTGGAATATACGCTCACAAAACCAACTCAATCGGAAGTTATTAACCATTACACTACTCTGATTAATAATGTTGACGTTCGCCTTATCAAAGCTCATTTGATTCACAACGAGTTACTTAAACGTTTAACTACGTTAGGCGATTGCTGACAATGATGTAGCTGTGTTGCTCCCCGTTAAAACTAAATCTCATGTCCTTTACCTATACGAAACGCTTTGGTCTGTTTCGTAATCCGGCGGTCCGGCGGGAACTGCAATCGCTGGACCCTGTCCAGGATCACCAGCGGATGGTGCATCTGCTCGCAACGTACGAATTCCCGTTCGACATCACGCGGGCACTGGAACTGGCTCTGTTTCATACCTATGCCAGTCCGCGCGTGTCGGGTTTGCTGGCCCGCACAGGCGAGTTTGAACGACACGGCCAGAAACGATATGATGACACGAGCCGCCTGATTGCCCAATTTATGGAGTCGGGCTACGACAGCGACAAAGGGCAGCGGGCCATCCTGCACATGAACCACATTCACGGCCATTACCGCATCGACAATGCCGACTTTCTGTTTGTGCTCGCTACGTTCGTCCTTGATCCCATCGACTGGATTCGTCGCTACGGCTGGCGAAAACTAACGACTTCGGAAGAACTGGCTCTGTTTTATTTTTTCCGGGAAGTGGGCCATCGTATGAACCTGACTGATCTGCCAAATAGTCTACCTGATTTACAGGCATTTACGAGTGATTACGAAGACCGGCATTTCCGGTATACCGACAGCAACCGGAAAATTGCCGATGCAACGGTAGCCATTGTGCAGGGGTGGTTTCCCCGGCTTCTACATCCGCTGGTACGGCCCACATTTGCGGCTCTCATCAACGACAAACTACGATTGGCCTTCGGGTATCAGCGTCCGCCCGTCTATTTTATATCCCTGACAACGAGCGCGTTATGGATTCGTAAATGGCCGCTTCGATGGATTACGTTCAAACCGTACCCCACGCTGGTTGAGAAGACAACATTTCGCCATTACCCTGATGGGCCGCCTGAAATTGAGGCTGTTGGGCCGGAAGATATAATCAACAGTCAACGGCCAAATCATTAATTTTCGGTTGGTCCGTCCGTAACAAACGTCCCGACGGCCCCGCCCTGTAACGTAGCGCGAGCCATTTTCCCCTGATGACCGATGCCAAACGTTTGCGTTGCCGGGCTATCGTTCAGGACAATCAGGACAGTACGTCCATCGGGTGTTTTAAAGGCAACGTTGGGTAAGGTCTTGGGTCCGTCGGAGGCAATGCGGACGGAACCGGGTCGGACAAACTTCGAGGCTATCCCTACGTTGTAATAGGCCGGATTTCGTTTCACGCGACTGCCGCTGATGGTCAGCGCCCCTAAGCATTGGTCGCAGCCGCCGGGCGTATGGGGGTTCTGCTTCGGATCGGCGGCAAGGTTCCATTGCAGCACCGTTCGGCTCCAGTTGCGGGTGGCCCCAATGATGAGTTCGCGAACGTGCCAGGCCAGATCACCGGTCAGATTACCGGGTGCGCCAATCCATTGCTCCGTGAAATAAATGTGTTTGTCGGGATACGCATTGTGCACCTCCGACAGCGCACTGATTGACCCGCCATAGAGATGAAACGCCGACCCATCTACGTATTTACGCGCTTCGGGATCGTTCAGCACCGAAATCGGATAATCGGGCCGGTCGGCGTTGTGGTCGTACAGGATAATTTTTGTTTTGAGTTTAGCGGCTTTAAACGCGGGTCCTAAACTTTTTTTAATAAACAGAGCCTGCTCGGCTGGCAGCATCAGCAGGCTGGGATTGTTGCCGGGATGCAGCGGTTCATTCTGAATCGTGATGGCGTCAATCGGGATGCCTTCCTTCGCCATTCCCTGAATGTATTTCACAAAATACCGGGCATACGTATCGTAGTGTTCCAGTTTCAGACTCCCGCCTTTTGCGTTGCCATTGGATTTCATCCAGGCGGGTGGCGACCAGGGCGACCCCATCAATTTGATGGCCGAATTGATGGCCAGAATCTGTTTGAGTAGTGGGATCAGGTGTTCCCGGTCGGGCACGAGGCTGAATTTCGACAGTGTTGGATCGGTTTCACCCGCAGGCAGGTCATCGTACGAAAATACCCGTTCGTCGAGGTCAGAGGCTCCAATGCTCAGGCGCAGATAACTCACACCAATGCCTTTTCCTTCGGTCGAAAACAGTTCGTTCAGCAATGCGTTCCGGGCCGAAGACTCCATTCGGTTGATGAGCATGGCACTGCCACCCGTTAGTGTATAGCCGAATCCGTCGATGGTCTGATACGTTTGCGAGGCATCAATGCGAATGGTCTGGATTGATTTGGCTGCGTCAGTTAAGGCCACCGGGGGCTGCTTTACGAACAGAACCGGCTTGTTGGGATCAGTCAGCCAGAACTGAATTTTCTGTCCGTCGCTGGGGCTGGCGAAGGTCATCAGGATACAAATCAAAAAGCCAATCTGCCGAAATCGCTGCATAAGGTAAATAATTCATTTAGACAGGATTACGGTTGGACAACAGACCGATTTCATAGACAGGATTCAGGATTAATTTATTGCTTAAAATCCGGACCACGGCGGACCGGTCGGCCCGGCTGTACTCCTGTCTATGAAACAGGTTTCTCCCCGACTATTGGTGCGGGTCAGAGAATGTCGGATTCATAAGTGGCTCACCCTCTTTCACATTGCGTTTCCGGCGGGTCAGTGCCACATTTATCAATTCGTATTTGATGCCCTGCACCATGGCCGTTTCGCGGTAATCGTGCAGCATGTTGTAAATATCGTGGTCGATAAACGAAGCTTTCGTACCGTCGATAACGACTTTGTCGCCGGGTCTGAGCGAGGCTAAGGCCTCTTTTAACTGCGGCTTACTCAGGAAAAACAAGTCTTTTTCAAATTCGATTGTGACTTTATTATCGTTCCGAACTAAGCGAAACGTCGAGTTAAAGTTTGTGTATAGTACGTAAATGATCCCCACCACTGAGCCGAGCACAATACCGATCAGCAGGTCAGTAAAGACAATACCTGCTACCGTTACCATAAACGGCACAAACTGGCTCCAGCCATCCTGGTACGTCTTTTTGAAAATGGATGGTTTGGCCAGTTTATAGCCAACCATAATCAGCACAGCCGCCAGGCAGGATAACGGAATCAGGTTAAGTAAAGGGCCACCCAGAAACACCGCCACGAACAGAAAAATACCGTGCAGTATGGCCGACATGCGGCTACGCGCTCCGCCATAGACATTGGCCGACGTACGCACGACCACCGATGTGACGGGTAGGCCGCCAATCATTCCAGACAGCATATTGCCCACCCCCTGCGCTATTAATTCCTGATTGGTCGAGGATACGCGTTTGGCCGAGTCGAGCCGGTCGGAAGCTTCCAGATTTAACAGTGTTTCGAGGCTGGCAACGAGTGCAATGGTAGCCCCAATGGCGTAGATCTGCGGATTTTTTAATATACTAAAATCGGGAAAATCGAAAATAGACAAAAGGCTTTTGCCCGGTGCAATGGTCGGAATCTGCACCATATGCTGCTGAGCCGTATCGCCTAAGTACCAGTTCGGTATATTGCCTTTGAAAAACTCATTCAGGGCAATACCCAGCACAACGACCACCAGCGCAGCCGGAAAATTTTTGACAAACGTATTGGTGCTGCTCTTGGCTAAGCGATCCCAGCCGATCAGAAAAGCCAGCGACAATCCACTGATGGCTACCGCGCCAGGACTTGCCGTTTCGACGGCCCGATAAATCTCCGAGAGCGTGTTCTCACCATCCGCTAATTGCTGAAATTCAAATTCGCCCTCGAAGTCATTATCGCGGCCCAGCGCGTGCGGAATTTGTTTGAGGATTATGACGATGCCAATCGCAACCAGCATGCCCTTGATTACACTATCCGGAAAAAAACTACTGAAACGTCCGGCTTTAATCAGCCCCAGAATCAACTGTATCAGTCCGGCCAGCACGACAGCTACCAGAAATGCCTCGTAAGAGCCTATTTTTGTAATGGCATCGGCCACAATAACGGCCAGCCCGGCAGCCGGACCACTGACACTGACTTCAGAACCGGACATAAGCCCAACCACGATGCCACCAATGACACCCGCTACCAAACCCGAGAACAAAGGAGCACCCGATGCAAGCGCAATACCCAGGCAAAGTGGTAAAGCCACTAAAAAAACGGATAGACCGGCAGGTATATCCTGTCGTAACCAGGCTGATTTATACTGGGTAAGGGTTCTGATTGGACTAACTCGTCTCATAAAAATGCGTTTTGATGGCTGTATTACCTTTTGCTAACGTCAGCCGTAGGGTTCCCGTTGCGCAAAGTTAAAAAGAGATCAAAAAACTATTCTTACTCACACCATGATTACCCTATCGCTGGCCGAACGTGCGTTCATCCGACGCCACATCACGGATGATGCTCGGGCATTGTTGCTGCGTGCTCATCCTGACGGAATTGATACGTCTGAATTTGATAGCAAAAAACTGGCCGTTCAAATTTTGGCCCGGCAAAAAGCGCAGAATAAACTGCCCACCTGGTACGCCAATGATGCATTGGTATTCCCGCCCGCGCTGTCAGTGGAGCAGGCATCGTCGGAGCAGACAGCGCGGTATAAAGCCTCATTGGTGAGTGGCAGTAGATTATTAATGGACTTAACCGGTGGTATGGGCGTCGATACGTGGGCGTTTTCCGAGCGGGTTGAGCAGGTTATTTACGTTGAGAAAAACGAAGAACTGGCCCGGTTAGCGACTTATAATCTGCCGATGCTGGGGGCAACGAATGTGACGGTTTTGGCGGGAGAAGGACTGGATTTTCTCGACCGGATTAATAACCCCATCGAGCGGGCCAACTGGATTTACCTCGATCCGCACAGGCGCGACGAACGGGGTGGCAAGGTTGTTCGCTTTCAGGACTGCGAACCTGACGTATCGAATCACGGCACACTAGCGGCTTTGCTGTCGAAGGCCAGTCACGTGTTACTTAAAGCATCCCCTTTACTTGATCTCGACTCAGCTATTCAGCAGTTAAGCGGTTCGGTGAAATCGGTGCACATTGTCGCCGTACAGGGCGAAGTGAAAGAGGTTTTGTTCACACTTGATAATCAACAGATTACGTCATATAGCGCGGAAGTTAACGCTGTTAACCTAACCGGCAACGGCATAATAAACTTTAGTTTTGACTGGTCCGACGAGCGCGTGGCCGACGTTATATTTGGCGAGCCGCTCCGGTATATTTACGAGCCGAATGCGGCTGTGATGAAGGCGGGTGCATTTCGGCTGGTATCGGCCCGGTTTGGCCTGAAAAAACTCGCCCCAAACAGCCATCTGTACACGAGCGACGAAATACAGCCGAACTTTCCGGGCCGGATATTTGCTCTTCAACAAGTAATCAAGCCCGATGCGAAGGCACTTAAACTGGCGGTTCCTGACTTAAAAGCGAATCTTACCGTCCGAAACTTCCCGCAGACCGTAGCCGAGTTGCGAAAAAAATTATCTTTACGTGAGGGAGGGTCTGTCTATATTCTGGCGACTACCCTGCTGAACGGCGAAAAACGATTGTTAATCACCCAAAAAGTTGACCAAACCCAATCGTGACAAACTCACGTTAAACCGACCAGCTGGTCGAAAAGAAACCGACAAAATCATGAAAAACATACTACGTATCACGTTGATTATTTGCCTGTTAAGTGCATCGAACTCAATAGTCGCTCAAACAGTATACGCTGGCGAAAGCACCGTCGATAAAGCCAAATTATCAGGTCTTTACGTGACGGTTCAGGGCGATGGAAAACAGATCGAAAAAGACTGGGAAACGCAACTTCAGACCTACGGGCGGACAACTAACTCGCGCGGTACGTATCGAGTCCCCAACGCCAGCATTCCCGCTATTTCTTCGGAGCCAATCAACGTGGTCAGCACGGTAAAATCGTCGCGCACGTCGGCCACTATTTTTACAGCCTTCGACCTCGGCAGCGGTAATTTTGTTACGGCGGGCGGAACGGGCTACTCAGCCGCCGAGGGATTGCTGAAAAGTTTTGCCGACAAAACGATGTTTGGACAGGAGGTGCGGACAGCGGAAGGTAGTTTCGATGAGGCCCAGAAGAATCACCAGAAAAGCGTTCGCAATGGTGAGCGGCTGCAGCGCGCTATCGAGCAGAACGCCAAAGACAAAGAGCGTTTACTGAAACGTATCGAAGACAACGGCAAGGAACTGGAGCAACTGAATAAAGATATTATAACCAACAAAACCGAGCAGGAAACCGCCCTCACCGAGTTGGAAAGCCGCAAGAAGAACGTCGAAGCGGTGAAAGCGAAGAAGAATTAGTGGAGCGGATAAGCGATAAGTAGTAAGGGGTAAGTGGCTGACGTGAAAGCAACACGCATGCGTCAGCCACTTACCCCTTACTACTTATCACCTACTCCTTCAATTCCCTTCCTTAAAAAACACCCGCTTTACCCGTTCACTGACGCCCGTCAGGATTTCGTATGGAATAGTGTCGATTCGCCGGGCCAGTTCGGTAATGGGCATGTCGGCACCAAATAAAACAACCTCATCGCCCTCGCTGCACGATGCTGCCGTTACGTCGATCATCGTCATATCCATACAGATGTTGCCCACAGTAGGGCAGCGGGTACCGTTTACCCATACCTCGCCGATACCGTTACCAAGTCGGCGGTCGTAACCGTCGGCGTAACCGATGGCGAGGGTCGCAATGCGGGCGTCATGGTCGAGGATTCCCCGGCGGCTGTACCCTACCGACTCGCCTGCCCGAACGGTTTTGATTTGGCTGATCGTGGTACGTAGCGTGCCGACCGTTTGTAAAGCCATCGGCTCTGTTCCGCTGGCTTCCACTCCATACAAGCCAATGCCCAACCGGACCATATCGAGTGTATACTCGGGAAACCGCACAATACCTGCCGAGTTAAGCAAATGACGCGTTGGGCGATAGCCTAAAGCCGTTTCCAGCGTATGCGTACTTCGCAAAAATGTCTCGTACTGTTGCTGAGAAAACGAATTGAACTGCGCATCGTCGGACCCAACCAGATGACTAAACACCGTTGCTACGTGCAGGTTTGGATTCTGTTTCAGGTAGTCGGCAACGGCGGGCAGTTCGCTTTCCAGAAACCCCAGCCGATGCATTCCCGTGTCGATTTTTATATGAAGGAAGGAAGAAGGGGATTGTCCGTACGCGCCTTGTCCTTCCTCTCCTCCCTTTTCCCCCAAAAACCTCCCCCACTCCCGCAGCAACCGCATACTATAAATTTCGGGTTCGAGGTTGTATTCCAGCAGGGTAGCAAACGTTTCGGGGCGGTCCGTCGATCCGGCAGGATTCATGACCATGATGGGAAGCTCAATGCCATTTTGCCGCAACGATACGCCTTCATCGGCGTAGGCAACGGCAAGGTAGTTAACCCGGTGAAACTGCAGGAGTTGCGCGACTTCGGCACTGCCGCTCCCGTAGGCAAACGCCTTAACCATCACCATCAGTTTTGTATCACTGCGTCCCACTTTCTCGCGGTAATAATTCAGGTTGTGGGTCAGGGCATCGAGGTTTATTTCCAGCACCGTACCATGTACTTTCCGCTCCAGCCGCTGCACAATCCGCTCGAACGAGAACGGCCTTGCGCCTTTCACCAGCACCGTACTGTCGCGCAGTTCAGCGAATGGGAATTGAGCCAGAAATCCGTCGGTGGTGGCGTAGAATAAACTGTTTGGGGCAAAAAAATGAGCATTTCGACTGAGCACCGGACCAATGCCGATAAAGTGCGTAACCGAATGAGTCTGCATCAGCCCGCCCACCCGCTCATAGAGTTCCTGCTCCGGCTGACCCGACTGCAACACGTCCGACAGTATTACAACGCGTTGATTCCGAGCATTTTGCTGGTTTAAAAAACTCAGCGCGAGTTGCAGACCAGCCACATCATTGTTATACGAATCGTCGATCAGCACGCAATTGTTGATGCCTTCCTTTTGCTCTAATCGCATCGAAACCGGCCTCAATCCATCGAGCCGATATTGAAGCACAGCTTCATCAACCGGGTGCAGCGTCAGCAACGTAACGAGGCAATGCATCAGGTTTTCAGCCGAAGCCGGGTCCGAAAAGGGGAGCCGTACCGTGTGGGTAACCGAATTGCCCGTCAGCGTCAGGGAATTGTTCTGTAACAAACCCTGATACGTAGCGTTTCGGCCCGTTAACGACCAAGTTATGAGCCGAATATCGGAATTTACGGCTTTCAGAAGCAGATTTACTTCTTCGTCAATTTCGGTGTGGTCAACGCAATAAATCAGCCTATTGGCGTGAATAAACAAACGCAGTTTCTCCGCAATTTTCTGTTTGCGCGTGCGAAACCCTTCGTCGTGGGCGGTTCCGGCATTGGTAAAAATACCGATGGTTGGGCGGAGAATAGCTTCGAGTGATTCCATCTCGTGGGCTTTGGAGATACCAGCCTCGAAGATGCCCAGCGTATGGCTCTCGGTCAGGGTATGCACTGACAGCGGCACGCCCAATTGAGAATTATAGCTTTTGGGGCTTTTAGCAATGGTAAAATCGTCGGACAGCAGTTGCGCCAGCCATTCTTTCACGATGGTTTTTCCGTTGCTGCCCGTGATGCCAATGACCGGAATCCGAAATTGCCGGCGTTGCTCAGCCGCCAGCGTTTGCAGCGTTTGCAAACTGCTATCGACCTCAATAAACTGAGCATCAACGTAGTTGGCCAGTTCCGCCTGCCGGTCAGATGTCAGCGCCGACCGTTCGACAACAAACTGACGAATGCCTTTGCGGTACAGTTCGCCAATAAATTTATGCCCGTCGTGATGTTCGCCCCGAATGGCAAAAAAAACCGCCGATCGGAAATCAGCCAATTGTGACGTACTGGTCTCGCCCGAAACCTGCCGGGAGTCGGTAATCCACTGACGGTCAATCAATGAGGGAAGTTGGGTTGTCATAAACGTATCGCGGGGCGCAATCGGATTAGAAATTATCAGTTGGAGATTGGCTACCACCAATCCAGCCGCGCCGTCGGAAATAGATAATGAGACCAATGAATACGGTTGCCATCACGCCTAACGTCAGAAAGTACCCGTAGTGCCATTTTAACTCAGGCATATTCTCAAAGTTCATTCCATAAATACCGGCAATGAAGGTGAGCGGCATAAAAATAGCCGTAAACACCGTGAGCGTTTTCATCACCGAGTTCATGCGGTTGCTGACGATAGCATAATACACATCCGTTAGCCCGGCAATGATTTCGCGATACGAATCGAGCGTTTCGATGACCTGGCTGACGTGATCCGACAAATCGCGCAGAAAAGGCATCGTACTGGGCTGGATCAGGTCGGATTCTCCGCGAAGTAACACACCCAATACGTCGCGTAATGGGTTAACAACCCGCCGAATGTAAGCCAGTTCGCGTTTGAGCGTGTAGAGTGTGGCCAGCGTTTGCTGATTGGCGCGTCCCTGCACAATATGGTCTTCCAGTTCGTCCAGCTTTTCGCCGATACGTTCGGTAATCAGCAGGTAGTTATCGACAATAATGTCCATCAGCGCGTAAAGGAGGTAGTCGGCTCCGTTCCGCCGGGTCTTCCCTGATGAGGCTTTGATACGCTCGATAACCGGTTCAAAAATGTCTTTCGTACGCTCTTCCTGAAAAGAAATCAGGTAATTTTTACCCAGCGTTAAGCTAATGTGTTCGGCGTCGATCTCCTGCCGCTGACGGCTATGATGGAGCATCTTGAGGGTAATAAATACAATCGGCCCGCCGTCGCGGGTTTCGTCGTAGAGATCAAACTTTGGCTTCTGCTCGGTGTTCATTACGTCTTCGAGCAGAAGCGTGTGCAGGTGATACTGCTGACCAAGAGCCGCCACGACCTTTGGCTCATGAATACCGTCCACGTCGATCCAGTTGATATGCGGTGCTTCGGCACCGGGCAACTGGCAGGCACTCAGTTTACTGCTCTCGTCGATCTTAAAATCGGTTGCGTTGTAATCAATACGCTTGATTTTGGTAGCGTGTTTGATCTCTTCGCCTACGTATGTCAGTGTACCGGGCGAGGTGCCGAGGGTTTTCTCGGCCGAGCGATAGCGTCGTCGTTTCGACATAATTTAGTACGTAGCCACTCCAATGGCCGTTTCTTTTTCGAGGTCAAAGATAAACCAACTACACGCGGAGTTGTCGAATGTTCAGAAAATCGTATCTTACCTGTATGTTCTGCCGACTTCTGATTTTCGTCATAACAGCCGCTTTCCTCACAGCGTGTAGCAGCGGCCAAACTGCCCTGAACCGGGGCCAATTTGACCACGCCGTTAAACAGGCATCGCATCGGCTCAACCAGCGTCCCGGCCTGAACAAACGCGGACATGCGCTGGCTACGATTGTGCTGCAACAAGCTTTCGTGCGGGCTTATGAACAGCACCAGACAGCTATTAAACGGCTTTCCAGTCCGACCAATACGGATGCCTTTCGCTGGGAGGTCGTTCATAATGAATACGTTGCACTTCAAACTCTAACCGATAATGCACGTCGAATATACACCCCGCGTGGATTCGCCCGGCGTGGATTTGACCGTCATGGCGTTAACAGGCAACGTACCGACAGTACCAATTGGCTGGCGGCCTATCCGGCATCGTATACCGACCGGCAACGCGACATCCGCAGTTTAGCGGCCGCCGACCGATACGAAGCGGCTGAACAGGCCTTTGCGTACCGGGAAGAAAACCGTTTGGCGGCCAAAGATGCCCACCTACATTATAACAAAGCTATGGAATGGGTGCCTGATTACCGGCAGGCCCGCGCTAAAGCAGAAGAAAGCCTTCCCTTCGCTATTTTGCGGGTGGTTGTCGAGCCGATGAGTCCAACAAACGAAATCAGCTCCAGTGATAATCGGGAGTTGGAGGGGCTGGTTTTTCGTCAGATTGGCCAGAACATGGCTCCATCGAAATTTGTGCGGCTTTACCCACCCAGCGAACTGGCTGGCGATGGTTTCCCGATTCATCAGGCCGTACAGATGCAGGTTACGGATTATTCACATAACGAAAACTCGTCATCGTCCAGCACGACGGTGTACAGCAGTCAGGCGTATAAGGTGGGCGAAAAGAAAATTAACGACACCACTAAAGTGGACATTATGGAGAAAGTGAGCGGCACGCTGACAACGTATCAACGCACAATTTCTGCCGAATTAACGCTGCGTATGCGGAGCATTGATACCCAGTCAGGCAAGGAAGTATGGCACGATTCTGTGTGGGAAAGCCGCAACTGGCAAACCGAATGGCAAACGTTCAGTGGCGACGACCGGGCCTTAAATGGCCAGTCGCTGAAAAGTGCTGACCCGTTTCCGCCCTCGCGCTGGCGACTCTACGACAGTATGCGCGACGAGTTGGCCGGCGACGTAGCCCGCCGATTGCGCTACAAATACGAAAAGGACTAACCGTCAATGTGCATCTTACCAGTTATATTTCCTTACTTTACCCTTCGCTTTTCTCCTTATGAAACGTTCTTTTTTGAGTACTTTCCTGTCTCTTACCCTGTTCATTTTCGCTCAATCGGTCATCGTCGCGCAACCAGCCGGGAAGGCCTACGTCATCATTGGCTACGTAACGGGTCACGGCTGGACGAAAGACCAGATTGAAGCGCAAAAGTTGACCCACATCAACTACGCATTCGGCATTCCCGACGTGAACGGCGAAATAGCCCCCCTGAAGCCAACCGATTCGGCCAACTTAGACGCGCTGGCATCGTTGAAAACCAGCAATAAAAACCTGAAAATCCTGCTGTCGATTGGCGGGTGGGGTGGCTGCAAATACTTTTCCGATGCTGCCCTGACCGATGCTTCCCGGCAGAAATTCACCAACAGTGCCGTTACGCTGCTCAAAAAACATAAGCTCGACGGCATCGATATCGATTGGGAATACCCCGATCAGATTGGTGCGGGTAACATCTTCCGGCCCGAGGACAAGCAGAATTTCACCTTGTTTCTCAAGGCATTACGCGACGGTCTGGACAAACAGGGCAAACAGGATAACCGCACCGGCACTAATCATTATCTGCTGACAGCCGCTACCGGGGGCGATACGTCGTTTGTTAATCATACAGAATTGGGCAAGGCGCAGGAATATCTGGACTACGTCAATATTATGACGTACGACCTGTATCACGGGAATGATAAAACAACCGGGCACCACAGCCCCCTAACACAGTCGGCCAAAGGCAATCAGTCGCGAAACAGCACCGCCGATGCGGTTGACGGCCATATCCGGGCGGGCGTACCGGCCAGCAAAATCGTGCTGGGACTCCCCTTCTATGGTCGTGGCTGGGCCGATACACGCGATCAGGACAATGGACTTTATCAACCCTCGACGGGCAAACATTCGTTCATCAGCTACGACGATCTGGCGGCAAATTACATCGACAAAAACGGGTTTACACGTTATTGGGACGTCGATGCCAAAGCCCCGTATCTGTGGAACCCCACAACGCACATGTTCATCTCCTACGCTGATGCTGAGTCATTTACGCACAAAGTAGCGTATGTCAAGTCGAAGCAACTGGCGGGCGTCATGTTCTGGGAATACATCCACGATCTGAAACAAAAGAAACTTTTGAACACGCTGGTGCAGGGCCTCAATAAGTAATTTATATTTTTTGTCATCCCGACGCAGGAGGGATCTCATGGCAAATGAGTAGTAAAAGATCCCTCCTGCGTCGGGATGACAAAAAATTGCTCTATGCTCCTCACCGAATCACCCGCTCTTGTTCATCTGGCTCAGGATGCCGTTATGGCACGTATCATTGCCGAAACACCTGCGCCAAAAATTTTCAACGACTACGATGGGGATGTGTATATCTCGTTGCTCGAAAGTATTGTGTCGCAGCAGATTTCGGTGAAAGCTGCCGACGCCATTTTTGGCCGTTTTCGGGCCTTGTTTCCCGATAAGTACCCTCACGCCGAAGCCCTGCTGCTCAAAACCACCGACGAGTTACGCGGTTCGGGATTGTCGTTTCAGAAGATAAAGTATTTGCAGAGCGTGGCCGAATTTTCGTTGGTGCAGTCGGGCGCGACCCCGGCCCTTGCCCGGACGCATTTAGACGCGATGACCGACGAAGAAATTGTTCAGTATCTGTTGCCCATCAAAGGCGTAGGCCGCTGGACAGTGGAAATGCTCCTGATGTTTGTGCTGGACCGGCCCGACGTGTTTCCAATTGATGACCTCGTCATTCGGCAGGCCATGCAGCGGGCTTATCCTGACCAAACCGAAGGACTATCTGGCAAAGCACTCTATAAAGTCCTGCATCAGATTGCCGATCCCTGGCGACCGTACCGAACAACGGCCAGCCGGTATCTGTGGCGATGGCTGGCCCGGTAGCGTCCTCGTTTCTATATGCGTTTCACCCGAACGGCCACCTTTGATTGCACCTTGATTAACACCTGCACTCCATCAGGCCGCACGACAATTCGCTGCGGCACCAACCGGAACGTATCAATATCGAGCGCGGTTTTTTGACCGGCTTTGGCTTTGGCGAAGGCCGTTTCTATTTTATCGGGAATAGAGGAAATCTGCTGACGTAGCGGAATAACCATTGCCGCCTGAATGGTGTCGCGGAGATTATCGTGCAGAAGCCAGTCGGCGGTGGCGAACAATCGCTCTTTCGTATCGACGTCAAAATCAACGTTTTGCATCCGCAGGGTATTCGTAAGCGTATCGTAATGAGGGCTTCCATGAAAATAAAGCGTACCCTTCACAGCCCCGCTCACGTCCGCTCGCAGTATGAGATTTCGCCCGCTTCCGTAGACCGACGCGCTTTTAATGGTCAGGTTGCCGCCCATCAAGTCAAGTTTTTCCTTGGTGAGCCGCTGGGCCAGCACGTGGTTTACATCGGAATAAGGAATGAACGCCAGTACTTCGATCCGGGACGAGTCGGGCAGGACTTTTCGGCGCAGCAAGCGGGGCAATAGCTCCAACGTATCGACCATGGGTTTCGGGCCGATCTTTGTTCTGACCCGAAACGCAATCTGAACGGGCACCGTAATTTGTCGGGCATCGCCATAAACCGGAGCTGCGGCAATACTGAATGGTCTCGGAAGCAACCAGACGTTATTAGGCACTTTGGCAATGCGCAGCGGATTTTGCATGTCGCGCCATATTTTTGCAATCTCCCGGTCGAGCCGTAGCCCATCATGCACCGCTTTATTGATCGCTGCTTCAATATCGGGACGGCGTTTGTCCAGAATCGTTTCGGCAATTTTTTTGATGCTGATGTTGATACCCAGCAGTTTCACCTTCGGTTCCAGCGTCCAGTGGTAGTCTTCAAACCGCACCTGTGTAGCCAATCGCCAGTTGGACCCCACGCCAACCGGGCTGGCAAAATTCACGCCGAGCGCACATAACGGGCGGCTTTTGCGCTTTTCAATCTTACGAAGACCAATGGGATTACTGTACCAGACTTGCAGCGGAGCCGACAAATATACCCGCTGGTTGGCATACCGAATACGAATTGGCCCGGTACGCTCTACCCATAATCGCCAGGCTTCCCCTTTTCGCCCTTCAAAGGTTTCTTCGGGCACTAATATTACGGGAAGCGTCCGGTTTATTTTGTCTTCCAGATCGCGGATCTTGAACGTAACGTTTCCGGCCATGTACGAAACCGGGTCAACAATGGCCGGTTCAAAGTCCTTCTGCTCAGGAATTGCCGGACGAACGCGGTTACACCCAACACTACTGATGATGGAGACGAGTACAACTAAAAATCCGATAATTCGCTGTGCATTCATTGCAACAACTAACTACCGGATTCCTAAAATGTTAGAAGCCTAACTTTGAACTTGCTTTGTGAACAGTGTGGCCTTGTTTTTGTTTTCGGTCGCGCAGCCGCATCCCTTACCACATCCGGCTTCTTTTTTTGCGAAACTCTGGTACACCCGGCGGCCTAAATACACGACGGCAACGGCAAAAACCAGAAAAATGATGAGTTCCTGCATGGGTCTCGCATTTTGGTAAACTATACTTCACAAACCGATATTTAGAGCCAACCGTTCCGCTCGGCCAGCCCATACGCATGCTGGTAATGGTGCTGACCGTGCCAGGCATACAGCGCGATCATTTCGGACAATTGAAATGACCGCTTCAAGCCGGGATGAAAATAGGTTCGCCTGAACGCCGAATCGTCCTGAGCCGTCAGAATGGTTACCCAGCGATGGTGAAGATTGCGCAAAATCACAAGCGACGGCGCAATATCGAGCGATGAATCGGGCAGTTTGGCCCACTCGCCTTCTTCGTAGGGCGTAATGGTCGGATTATCTTCGGTCAGGGCCAGTTTTGTTCGGACGTAGGCATTGATGTGACTGTCTGCTACGTGATGGATCAGTTGCCGTACCGTCCAGCCATCGGGTCGGTACGGTGTATCTAATCGGTCATCGCCCCATTTGCCAATCAGTGTGGTTAGCTTAAAGGGAAACTCATCAATAGCCGCAATGTGCCGCTGGGTATCGTCAGCCGAGAACGATTGACCATATACGAATTCGCCTATAGGATAACGGAGTGAGTCGAGGGGTTGCATAAAGTAAGTGGTAAGTGGGTAAGTAGTAAGTGGCTGCGCGAGAGTAGCTTATCGGCGTCCGCCACTTACTACTTACCCGCTTACCACTTATTGACTATTTACGTCCAATGTTCCTGAATAACCCGTATCAGTTCGGGGTGAACACCGCAACCGGCAATGACATCGCCCCGAAACAGAAACGCGTCCCCCCCCTCGAAGTCGGTCACAACGCCACCCGCTTCACGAACCAGCAACACGCCAGCCGCCATGTCCCAGGAGTGCAGGTTGTATTCGTAAAAGGCGTCGAACCGGCCAGCCGCTACGTAGGCCAGGTCGATTGCCGCCGACCCCATCCGGCGAAGTCCGTGCGTTTGCTGCATCAGCGATTCCAGAATGCGCAGGTATTGCGGCATCCGGTCGAACGTATAATACGGAAATCCCGTAGCGATCAGGCTTTCACCTAGTTGGGTAGCGGGCGAAACTGTAATTTTAGCTCCGTTGCAATACGCTCCCCCACCCTGCCAGGCCGAAAAACACTCGTTCCGGTTGGGGTCAAACACGACGCCCGCAATGGGTGTGCTGCCCTGCGCCAGCCCGATACTGACCGAAAACACCGGCAGATTGTGGATGAAATTAGCCGTGCCATCGAGCGGGTCGATAATCCAGTTCAGGGCCGACTGATCGGCTTCCTGTCCGGTGGTGCCTTCTTCGGTGATGAAACCGGCTTCGGGCAACAACTGGCTCAATTGCTCCACCAACTGCTTTTCGGTTTCTTTATCGACGTAGGACACCAGATTGTTCAGGCCTTTGTATTCGATAGCGTCGCGCTGAAAACGACTGCGCTCCTGAAGTAAAAACGCCCCGGCATCGGTGGCAATCTGACAAATCTCGCGGGTGAGCGCGGCTAAATCGTGCGTCATAATTGTGTGGTAAGTGATACGTTATTAAGGAGTAAGACGAGTTATTAACATACAGATACTTACAACTTGATGACTCACCGCTTAATAGTTGAATAACTCTCTTACGCCATTATTTTTCCTAACGCATTGTCATACAGCTCTTTCGCTTCGGCAATGGTCAGGATCTGCGTTTCGTCGATAGTAAATCCGTCAGCCGTTACGGTGCCCAAGAGCCGATGCGGAATGATGCTGTCGGTCAGGTAGCCTTCTACGTACTGCTGCTGCTCCGGCGACACTGAAACCACTACCCGGCTCTGCCCTTCGCCAAAGAGGAACGCGTCCAAGCGATAACGATCATCGGAAGCAATAGAAAATCCTTTAGTACCCGCCATCGCCGATTCGGCCAGCGTAATGAACAGCCCACCGTCCGAAACGTCGTGCGCCGATTGAATCCGGCGGTTGCGAATCAGCGTTTTCACGCCCTCCTGAACCTGCCATTCATCATCGAACAGGAAATATGGCGCGGGCGATGCCTTGATATCCAAATACGAATACAGGTACTCCGACGAGGCAATGTCATTGCTCGATTGGCCGACCAAATAAATCAAATCCCCTTCGTTTTTGAAGTTGAGGGTCATGTGGTTGGTTGGATCTTCCATCAAACCCAGCATCCCGATGGTCGGCGTTGGGAACACCGGCCCATCGTCGGAACTCTGATTATAAAAACTCACATTACCGCCCGTAACGGGTGTGCTAAACCGCCGACAGGCTTCGCCCATGCCCTGAACGGCTTCCACGAAATGCCAGTAAACCTCTGGCACATAAGGATTTCCGAAGTTCAGATTGTTGGTTACGGCTATTGGTTCGCCCCCGGTGCAAACGATGTTGCGGCAAGCTTCGGCAACGGCTATCATGGCCCCCTGACGCGGGTTGGCGTTCACGTAGCGGCTGTTGCAATCGACTGTAATGACAATGGATTTGTCGGTGGCGGGCAGGCCGGGACCTTTCACGCGAACCACGGCGGCATCGGATGGGGCGTTGGTGCTGCGGTTGGCCGTTCCCACCATCGAATCATACTGTTCATACACCCATTTGCGCGAGCAGATATTGGGGTGAGCCAGCAGGTGTTCAGCCACTTCCTTGATGTCTTCCATTTCCAGATCGTCCACATCCGATACGTCGAATTTGGCGAACTCTTTGATGTAAGCGGGTTCCGTATACTCGCGGTGATACTGGGGCGCACCGCCACCGAGCACGAGGTCGTAAGCCGGTACGTCGGCCACGAGTTCGCCGTAGCGGTAGAAATGAATGCGGCCCAGATCATTCTCACCACGGGCCGTTACCTCACCAATCTGGGCGCAGTTCAGGTCCCACTTATCAAAAATTCCCTGAATGATGTGTTCTTTGCCTTTCTCAATAACCACCAGCATCCGCTCTTGCGATTCGGATAGCAGAATCTCGAACGGAGCCATATTGGGTTGGCGTGTGGGCACTTTATCGAGGTCGATTAGCATACCGTGTTCACCCTTCGCGCTCATTTCCGAAGTCGAGCAGATGATTCCGGCGGCACCCATATCCTGAATACCAATTACATAGCCCGTGGCAATTATTTCGAGCGTCGCTTCGAGCAGGAGTTTTTCCATGAACGGATCGCCGACCTGCACAGCGGGCAGTTTATCGGTCGAAGCCGCCGAAATATCTTCCGATGCGAACGTAGCGCCGTGAATACCGTCTTTTCCCGTTGCCGACCCGACGATAAACACCGGATTACCAACGCCATAGCTCGTTGCTTTCGCGACTTTGCCCACCTCGACAATCCCCGCCGAGAATGCGTTGACCAGCGGATTGGTGTTGTAACAGTCGTCGAAATGCAGTTCCCCGCCCACGGTCGCAATCCCGAACGCGTTGCCATAATCGCCGATGCCTTTCACCACACCGCGCAGCAGACGCTTGGTTTTTGGCAGGGTCAAATCGCCGAAACGGAGCGAGTTTAGTTGGGCAATGGGCCGCGCACCCATCGTAAATATATCGCGGTTGATACCGCCCACACCCGTTGCCGCGCCCTGGTACGGCTCCAGTGCCGACGGGTGGTTGTGCGACTCGATCTTGAACGAACAGGCCAGTCCATCGCCAATATCCACTAATCCGGCGTTTTCGTCTCCGGCCTTGGCGAGCATCCGTTCGGAGTCGCGGGGGAGCGTTTTGAGCCAGACGATGGAGTTTTTGTAGGAGCAGTGTTCCGACCACATCACCGAGAAGATACTGAGTTCGGTGAAATTGGGCCGACGGCCTAAAATCTCGGCAATACGGTCAAATTCTTCGGGGAGCAGGCCCAGTTTGCGGGCAGTGTCAAGCGAGGGTAGCGATTCGAGGGTATCCATAATAGGGAATTGTGAATGAGCGAATTAGTGACGGGGCCGCCCGCGCGGTGATTGAATAGGTTTCCATAGTCCATTACTGCATTCACTCATTCGCTCATTGAATATTGGCAAAACTACGGTTTTTGGCCCAAATTGCCCGGCATGGGTTGACAAATCTCCGAACGTTTGTATATTTGCATCCAGAGAGAGCTGGCAGAGTGGTCGATCGCGTCGGTCTTGAAAACCGAAGACTGTAACAGGTCCGGGGGTTCGAATCCCTCGCTCTCTGCAAAAAATAAAAAAACCGTTCAAAATCAACCATTTGAACGGTTTTTTTATGCCAAATGTGCCCTAATTTGATACCTGCTCTTTTTTTCTTCCGTTTGATGTTTTTAATTCAGAGTTAAGTTAAATTTATAAAATCAGCGTTTTATATGCGTTTTCTTACGTTTAATATTGAAAATTTTAAAGGTATTGAGAAATTAACTTTTCGACTGGAAAAATCTATCAATGCTAATGTTTATACGTTAGTTGGGTTGAATGAAAGCGGGAAAACAACAATTTTAGAAGCTATAAACTTCTTCAATAACGCTGACAAAGTACTTGGTGTACTCGAAGATGTACCAGGTACTGTTATTAAAGACTATAATACTATTATTCCAATAAACAAAAGGGACAATTTTAATGGATCTATTTTAATATCAGCTACACTTAAACTTGAACCCATTGATTTTGCAACTATAAATTCATTCGCTGTAAAAAATACAGTTTTCAAAGAATTAGAAAATAAAGATACAGTTTCATTTGGAAGAAAGTATAACTACGAAAATTCCAAATTTAAAAGTATTATAAACAGTTGGACTGGATTTAAAGGAAAATTAAAAAAGACAAGTAATATAAGAAAAAAACTCGAATATGTTGATATTGATCATAAAGTATATCCTTTAGACAATTCTCAACTTTATTTTTTTACTCAAGAAATGATACCAAGTATAATATATTTCCCTAATTTTTTATTTGATTTTCCATCAAAGATATACCTTGAATCATTAGTAGATTTTACAGCAAAAGAACAATTTTATTTTGATTTAATTCAAGACATATTATATTCACTTGAAAATAGTACAAACGTTTATACCCATTTAATAGAAAGAATAAAATCAGTTGATAAAAATGATAAGAGAAGCTTAAGCAGTTTACTTTTAAAAATGAGCAGTAAAGTGTCTGAGGTTATTTTTACCGCTTGGAATAAAATATTTAAAAGGGAAATAAAAGATACAAGAGTAATCATTGATTTTGGGGTTGATGAGTTAAATTTATCTTATTTAGAATTTAGTATTGAGTCACAAAACGGAATATATCAAATTAATGAAAGGTCTTTAGGATTTAGATGGTTTTTCACCTTCTTGTTATTCACTCAATTTAGACCTTTTAGAATAGAGACTTCAAAAAATATATTATTTTTATTTGATGAACCTGCATCAAATCTACACTCAAATGCTCAAAAACAATTGTTAGATAGTTTTGCAAATTTAACAGTCAACAGTAAAATAATATATACTACCCACAGCCACCATTTAATTAATCCTAATTGGTTAGAAAGTACTTATGTTGTTATAAATAAAGGAGTAAGTTTAGACCCACTAGAAACAGATATAATAAAAGCAACAAATATATCTATTGAGCGATACAAGGATTTTGTCGTTAAGCATCCGCATAATACGGCTTACTTTCAACCAATCTTAGACATATTAGATTACGCTCCCAGTAACTTAGAATTAGTTCCAAAGTGTACTTTTTTTGAAGGAAAAAATGATTACTATACCTTAAAGTATTTTAATAATTTAATATTAGATTTACCTAATAACATTAATATGGCGCCAAGTACGGGAGCTGGCAATTTAGATACCCTAATAAGCCTTTACATGGGATGGGGTAAGGAATTTCTTATTATCTTAGATTCAGATAACGAGGGGAAAAAACAGAAAGATAGGTATATAGAAAAATTTGGCCTGAGTGTGGAAGAAAATATATTTACATTAGAAGATATTGATTCTACTTGGGGCAGTATATCACTTGAAAAATTATTTAATAGTAAAGATTTATTGAATTTTCAAAAAAAAATATTTGCATCTTCCGAAAAATACAACAAAAAAGTTTTTAATAGAGCTATTCAGGAGGCATTAATTAATAAAATAAAATTTGATTTTTCTGAAAATACAATTGAAAATTTTCAGAAAATTCTAAAATTCTTGGAAAATAGATTTCAAGTGCCTTTTAAAACATAAAACGTCATTTATAAATGACGTTTTATGTTTTAAAGATTCAGGTACATTTTTCAGGAGTAGTTCATGGGGGCGAACTTCACTGCATTTATGAGCTTTAAAACATGTTTAAGCAATAATTTAGCACCCTTAATTTCTTGCCTTTCTCAATCGCATATCAGCCTTTTGGCAACTTTGACAACAAAAGGCCGTGTTAACTATAACGCTTTCATAGCAACCGCTACAATGTAAACAGAGTTTTTGATAGTAAATAGTGGCATTCAATCTCAATACACCGCGCCCGCCCCAAACATTTCCCGCCTTACTCCAGTTGTGGAAACTGTTAACTGAACGTACTCAACACACCTTACTTTTCTACTGACTATGGCCGATGCACCGATTTCCTACCAGCCCGGCGACCAGGTTGCCTTATTAGATGGCAGTGCGCCCATGACCGTAAAATCTGTTAGCGATGACGGCATGACGGTTACCTGCGAGAGCAGCAATGAAGACAATCCGACTGAGCAGGAGTATGATGCTACCAAGCTCACCAAACTGCACAGCAGCGAGCAATCCGGCTCGAAAGCGTGATCGAATTGATGGAACACCGGAATAAATGGCAGCGACCGTCCGGTACAAGTCATCATGCACTGTGCAAATCACTTGCGCCGGGATTTATCCCGGCGTAACAACACACATTAAAACAAAAAATGCCGGTTCTATCAGAATCGGCATTTTTACTACGTGTATAAAGCTTATAGAATAGATACGCTTTATACACGGTCGTGTTGTCTATCACCGCCGAAATTAACTAAGCGGTTAGTACGGTTCTGCACTACGGCTTTTTCAGGCCCGGATACGGTACGTTCCCCTTCATGGCGAACCATAGAATCCGGTTCATCTCATCATCGTCGCCTTTGTCGGTGCCTTCGTTGGCGTTTTCGACCGATAAGCGGGCGTAGCGAAGGGCCGCACCCGACAGCGATGTGAACGGCTTGTTCATATCATCGAGCGGAATCCGGTTCGGCAGAAACGTAAACGGCGACGCATCGGCCTTGTTGGTGAAGCAGTCGAACATGGGGAGCGCGGTGGCGTCGAGGGGCGTCATGGGCGGCAATCCCAACACCAGTTCGATGGTGCGGAGCATAGAAATCTGGTTGTAATTCGTACTGACCGTTTTCCCGATTCGGCTATATGGGCTGAGTACCAGCGCGCCGGTGCGGTACGACGAAATGTGATCCCAGCCGCTTTGCGAGTCATCCTCCGTAACGAACACCACGGTCGAATCCCAGAAACGGCTGTGCGTCAGCGCGTCCATAATTCGGCCGAGTGCAAGGTCATTATCGGCAACCATCGACTGCGGTTTTGGGAAACCGGGGCTGGTTCCGGCGGTGTGGTCGTTGGGCAGGGCAATAACCAGCAGATTCGGCAGGCTGTCGCCGGGGAGTTGCTCGTACTGATGCAGTTCCCGGATAAACGCGTCGGCCCGGAGTTGGTCGTTAATTTTAGGATCGTCATAACCCGGATACGTTTGCGATAGAATAGGCCGCACCCGCGAAATGGTACTCGTATTTTTGAACACAAACGGTTTGCCCGCCTTGTAATTCTGGTAAATGTCGGCCCACTTCATCGACTCATCGAATTCCGTAAAACAGGCTTCACCGTAAATACGAACCGTTTTTCCGTGGTCGAGAGCGTGGTTCCAGATAAACCCGTTCTGGTTGTACACCATCGCATCGTACTGTCGGTGCGGATACGACCGGAACCACGCCCGCACGTTTTTCTCCACATAGTCAGAAACGATACCCGCATCGGTCCACTGATGCCCCTCCGCCGACGATTTTCCCGATACGTGGTAATTGTCCATCAGCGAGTACGTCAGGGCAAGCCGGTGCTGGTTGGGTGTGATGCTGTCGCCAAAAACACATAACGACGGCATACCACGCCCCTGCGGCATATCGCCATACACCTGATCGTAGGTGCGATTTTCCTTGATGATGTAAATGACGTGTTTGAAAACCGATGGCTCACCCGTGCGAACCGGCACGGGAACGGGCCGGATACCGGGTCGGGGCAGCAACCGGCTCAGTTCGCGCCGGAAGCTCAGGTTCATCGTCTGCACCTGTTTTGTGTACGTTGCCAGTTGCGCCGGATTTGGTATTGGAATAATAGACAGCGACGCGAGTTGCTCGTGGGCATTAAAGGCTCCTTTGGTGTCGGCGGACAGTTTCGGAAACCGTTTTTTGAGTTCGGGCGTCTGGTTGGCAACCCGCGCACCACGGGCTTCGAGGTTCGCTACGTACAGCGTGTTGTCGTGCCAGAGCATCCCCGCCGGATACGCTTCGGTAGGAATGTAGCCCAGCACGGACGCTGTTCCGGCCAAACTGACTACCGCAACCGCATGGTCGAGGCCGTTGGCAACAAACAGCGTTTGGCCGTTGGGGTCGATAGCCAGACCGTTCGGACTGCTGCCGATCAGGGAAGAGTCGCGTTCTGTTGCCGACCCACCGAACAGTCCAACCGGAATCTGGCGAATCACCGAATCAGTCGTCGCGTCGATTTCAGAGACGGTATCGCTATTGCCATTTGCTACGTACAGGACAGACTTTACGGGGCTGACCAACAACGCGTTAGGATGCAGGCCGACCGGAATTTCGCGCAGTTTATTGCCCGTTGCCGGATCGAATACCGACACCGTTCCTTCGCTCGTCGCGCCGGTTTTTGGGTTGATGTAAGCAGCGCCATACGGCACACCGGCCGTTTCGCGGACGTTGCCGGACGTCTGTGAACTGTCGGGTTGCGGGCCGCCCCAATTGCTGACGTACACTTTGTTTTGGGCAACGACCACGCCAAATGGAGCCACGCCGGTCGATACGGTCCAGACGATGCTTCGGTCGGCAAAGCGCACCTTGGCGAGTTGATTGTTGCCGTTGAGGGCTACGTACAGAAACGGTTCACCGGCTTCCACACTAACCGCTACGTCGTTGGGCAGGGCCAGCGGTGAGGGAGCCACGGGAGCGAATGGCAGCAGGTCGGGCGTGGTGATAGCGCCATTAGCCCAGGTCGCGATCATCACGCCCGACTTCCCGTTGTTCCGCTCCGACACGCCCCAGATGATGTGTGTTTTGTTCTGGTACGTCATCGTTTCGATGCCCGAAAACGTACTCATCAGCGATTTATACGCGGGCGCGTCGCTGAACGTCCACCGATAAACCAGCCGTTGACTCGCCCGATCCAGCACCGCGATGCCATACCGATCTTCGATAACGACCTGCGTACCGCCCGGCAATAACGCCATATCGAGGGTATGATTTTCGAGTCGGGCATTACCGTACGTCAGCACCGTTCCCGCCGATTTTGCCAACCGGTTATATGGCATTATCGTAGGCGACTGATCGCCAAGCGTCTGTTTATCAGTAGAATGGCGATAGGTTTTTTGCTGCGCTGTAGCCATCAGGCTGAAGAATACCAGATAGCCGGCGGTAAGGAGAAAGGGTTTCATGCGGTCGTGAAAAAATAGAATGCAGGCGATTTTATGAACAACGTAATGCATTGATTCAGAGAGCCAAGTTAAGGCTGTCAGCATTACCGGTTTGTTAAATGTTGCGGGGTATTTTTAGACAGAATTGCTTTTCTTAGACAGGATTACACCCAGTCTATACCCTTCCGCAATAAACTTAGCGTCTGTTCTTCACGGCTGTTGGGTTCGGGTCGGAAGTCATAGGTCCAGTTGGCTTGCGGGGGCATGCTCATCAGAATTGACTCCGTGCGTCCGTTCGTTTCAAGGCCAAATTTCGTTCCCCGATCCCACACCAGATTAAATTCTACGTACCGGCCCCGTCGCAGCAACTGCCAGCTTTTTTCGCGTTCGCCAAAAGGCAAATCACGGTTCTGGTGCATGAAGTGCGTATAAATCGGGGCGAACGCGTTGCCCACATCCTGCACGAACGCAAACAGTTCGGCTTTATGACGGGCGTCGGTCGGTTTGAGGTAATCGAAGAAAATGCCGCCAATGCCGCGCGTTTCCTGCCGGTGAGGAATATAAAAATAGTCGTCGGCCCAGGGTTTGAACTTCGGGTAATACCCCAGATCGTGGCGGTCGCAGACGGTTTTAAGGTACTGGTGGAACCACCGGGCGTCTTCGTCCACGACGTAATGGGGCGTTAGATCAATACCGCCACCAAACCAGCAATGGCCGGTACTCATCTCGAAATACCGGACGTTCATGTGGATGATGGGCACCATCGGGTTGCGCGGATGAAGGACAATCGAGACGCCGGTGGCATAAAACTCGGCGGGTTCGGTAAGGTCGAGCGCACGCAGCGTGGCTTCGGTGGCTTCGCCATGCACGGCCGAGAATCCCACGCCCCCTTTCTCGATAACGGCCCCATCGGTTAATGTGCGTGACCGACCTCCACCCCCACCGGGCCGCTCCCAGCTATCCTCTCTGAACACGCCCGGTCGGTCCGTCGCTACGGTGGATTCGCCCCGCGTGGATTCGCGGATGCCGTCGGCTTCTTCCAGCGACCGGCAGATTCGGTCCTGCAAATCCAGGAAAAAAGTGGAAATAGTCTCCTTCGTTACTACGTTTTCGGTCGTCATGTCGACAAAGTTCGTGAAGACAACCTTATCGTCAATCCATTTCCCTAATTATTCGGCCAGTTTGAGGGCGTAACGTACGGGGCGGGGTTTGTCAATCAATAACAGCAACCCTCGCTCGGCTAATTGCCGCAGGAGTTTACCGGCCCGGTAGTCGGATATGTTGATGAGTTTGGCGAATTTATCGGCGGTGATAAAATCGTTCTTTCGCAAATACTGAATCAGCGTTCGCGCCATTGGCGATTTAAGAAGCTCGCGGTCGGCCATTTCGGGTGTGATAATCAGCTTACTGGTCGGCACCGATTTATCTTTCGCCCGAACGTAAATGATTCGTTTACCCGCTTCATCAATAACGTAGTGTGGCTTTTCTCCACTCTCCACGACGCTGATAATCAGCATCAGTCGACCATCGGGCGCGAGTGTTTCGTAGCTAACCGACAGCGCAGGTTCGATCAGGCGGTCGGTTGCCTCCTCAATTTTGGCCATTTCCCGAAACTCCGACGGCACGCCTACTAATTTACCACTATCGGCCACGCCAATCAGGAGCGTTCCACCCGATGTATTGGCAAACGCGGCAATGGTTCGGGCAATTCGATAAGCCGATGAAATAGTTCGTTTAAATTCAAGCCGGGTGTGTTCGCCCTGCTCAATAAGAGTATCAAGTTGATTACGGGTCATAGGCATAAAACCCTGTATGTTGTTGTTTGTTGGTTAATTTGATTATGGGTAAAGATATCAGACGTTTGGATTAGTAAATCACGTTTATCAATGGTTTAAAGGTAAAACCCGTAAAAAACACATTACTATTTTTGATTTAATTATAGCCCAGTCAATTATCGGCCT
This sequence comes from Spirosoma sp., assembly GCA_031425355.1. Classification (GTDB taxonomy): domain Bacteria; phylum Bacteroidota; class Bacteroidia; order Cytophagales; family Spirosomataceae; genus Spirosoma. The sequence goes on from JANPJE010000438.1 coordinate 32,485, forward strand.
GCAAATATATCATTTGTTGTATCGGCAGAAGAAGGCAAACGTTCATCAATAACAACACAAACCCTTTTAACGCAAATTTCTTTATCGGCCAATCAAGCGGGAATCAACTCACTAACTAAATACTTCATTCGTTAATCCAATAACCGATTGTGTAGCCCGTTGAGATGAAAACTATTCACTAACCAAATCCACAGTATACTATTGAATATGCCCATTCGGTAGCCTCTACCCCAGCGTCAATAACGCAAAGCAGAATCATTCATCAGTGACTTTTCATCAAAAAAGCGGACAATATGCCCGCTCTTTTAATTTAATACAGTTTTTAACCAAAAAGCTCACTACGTAGCTTCAACAAAGGTTTATTCGGTTACCGGGTTTGTACGTTTCCGGCCCCGTGGCTTGCCTGTATATGGTAGTTTAGGGCTTTCGTTGGTCAATTTCAGCTCATAGCCCGTTACGCCATTGCCGTAATCAAATGATTTAACCGAGAAATTATGCTTCGTTTCGGCGAAATCAATTCCACCTTTCTGTAGAATAAATGGCAGTGAAATGCTGTAACTTTTAGCCCCCTGTTCCAACTCGAATGTACCCTCGTGTCCTTCCGTACCCGGAACAAGGTAAAGGGATTTTATCTTTCTCTTGCCTTCCTGAGTACCCACTTTAAACTGATTATTCTGCGGATCAATACCCAGTTGGGCAATTGCTTTCGCCGGAAAAACCAGCCTGCCGGTTGATGAAACATACCCCGTTACCGGTGCAGTCTTCGCAATTGCTTTCTCAGCTTTTTTCTTGGATTCGCTATTCTCATTCGGAGAAAAGAACCGTATTTGTTTGGCTTTCATTCGACAGAATTTTTTTGTTATTAGAACACCACAGCGCAAATATAGTAACTCTGATTATTAAAAAAGAAAATCTATTTCATAATTAGATTTAAATGAAACTGTTGGCTTTTAATTTGTTGGTTAATTTTTCAGAGTCGGGGCGAAAATTATTTACAAGAGCATGATGACTCTACTTTGCCTTTTTCTGTTAATGTTTTGTAGCTTCCCTGAACAAAAAAATCTCCAACACAAAATGTGTCAGAGATTTTTTGTTTGTGGAGACGGAGACACCACAGTATCAGTACACTGCACACACATTTTCCCCTTTAAAAAGTTGGATAGGCCTTATTTAATCGGGATGCAGTGTCTTCGTTAGGTCTACATAGGTCAGTGGTTTATCTTTGTTGTGCAACCGCTGTGCACCCGCTGGTTGCCCCATCCATGCCTTCGTTAAAAGTCGTTCTCCACCACAAAGCCTACACCGATGGCAGCCGGGCGCTCATGCTCCAGCTCATTTACGAAACGCTGCAGGGCCGTAAGTTTTGCCGGCGGACCATCTGCCGGATTGATCCAAAATACTGGAGCAAGACCGGCAATCTGAAGAGCGCTCACCCCAATTTTATAAGCCTCAAACAAACCATTTCCGACGCCTATAACCAGGCCGAAAGCAGGCTACTGGATCTGCAGCGCAAAAAACTACCCATCACGGCCGAAGGCGTATTCGACGAGCAGCGTTCCCAGACGGGTCTGCTCAGTGCGGCCCATACCTACATCGAACGCATGCGCGGGCGGGGATCGTACCACAGTGCTGAGAAATACCTCTCCCACATTCACCGCATGGAGCAGTTCATGCGCGGATCGGACCGCCGACCGGTCGACATCGGTCTGGACGAGGTCACCGAAGAGTGGGTATT
>JANPJE010000439.1:0-10744 GCA_031425355.1 Spirosoma sp.
TTAATAAGACGCTGGCACAGACGACACAGGCCTCTATTTCGGGGGTTATTTCGGAAAATCAGAAATCATCGCTTCCGGGTGCTACCGTTCAGATTCGGAATGAGTCGACCGGCTTTACCACCGGCACGGTAACCAATGCAAAGGGCGAATACTCGTTCAAAGAGTTGCCTTTGGGCGGTCCTTATACACTACAGGCAACGTCCGTTGGTTTCGGGAATCAGAAACGGACGGGCTATTTGCTTAATCAGGGCGATGCTGTTCGGGTAAACCTCATTCTACAGGAAACCGATCAAACGCTTGAGGTTGTGCAGGTTGTTGCGTCAGGATTAAAAAACAAAACTGACAATCTGGGGGCTGCAACGGCTATTTCAGCCCGGTCGATTGCGTCGCTTCCGGTCAATGGCCGGAATTTTACGTCGCTGCTCGACCTTTCGCCCCTAAGCCGGGGAGGTAACATTTCGGGACAGCTTGGCTCGTCGACCAACTATACAATCGACGGAATGAACGCCAAGAACCCGACGTCGGCGGGGGCAACTACCAGCCGGAGTGGCGCACCTTATTCGATTTCCATTGAAGCCGTTCGGGAGTTTAAGGTCGTTACCAATCAATATGATGTCGTTTACGGACGTAGTGGCGGAGGTACGGTTAGTGCCGTTACCAAGGCAGGCACCAACAAGCTGAGCGGTAGCATCTTTAATTACACACGGGCAAACTGGCTGGCAAGTCGTTATGATATTCGGGGCAATAACCGGAACAATAAATTTTCAACGAATCAGTTCGGATTTTCTCTGGGCGGGCCAATCATTAAAGATAAACTCCACTTCTTTCTCGTTTGGGATCACCAGCAGGACTCTCGTCCATTGATTATTGCGGATGTTCAATCAGCAGCGGACGAAACCCGCTTCAACGTCACCCGCGCTACCCTCGACCGGTTTGTGGATATCGCCCGCAGCAAATATGGAGTTGCCAATACGCCCCAATACGGTTCATTCGACAAAGTTCGGGGTTCAGATGCCGCTTTTGCCCGGCTCGACTGGCAGATTAATGAGAAAAACCTGCTGACAATTCGGAATAACTACACCAACGACCGGAATAAGCTTGGGTTGACGGATAATACGTCCATCAATATCTTTGAATCAACCGGCAATGATTACAACGTCGATAACAGTCTTTTAGCTACGTTGCGTACATCGGTAAATCCCCGGTTTACCAACGAATTGAAACTTCAGCACCTCTATACATTTCAGGAAAGCAGCCCCGGCGATCAGTTGCCGGACGCGAACATTCCGAGGAATCTTGTCGAAAACATTGCGTCGACTATTGCCGGGGTCAGTCGGGCAACGAATATCCAGATGGGCGGGCACCGATTTGCTCAGGAAGGATTCAAGAATAACGTGATTCAGTTGGTTGATAACGTGTATTATAACACCGATAAGAGTCAGTACACGTTTGGCCTTGACCTGATGTACACCCGGGCAAACTCGGTGTATGGCAGTGAAGTAAATGGTCGTTTTCATTACACTGTCGATGGAGCGGTGACGGCTCTCGAAAAATTTGACCGGCTGCAACCGTATCGTTATTTCCGGGAAGTGCCCTTAGTGGATGACCTGACCGTGATTGGCAACACAATAAACGCTGGTATTTATGGTCAAATGGCGACAAAACTGGCCCCTGGCATCGAAATGATTGCGGGTCTGCGGCTCGATTATGCCCGCTATCCTTCTTCCCCGCTCAATCAGTTGGTTTTGGATGAGCTTCAACTCCGGACAGATAATAAGCTTAAGTCGTTCGTTGTTCAGCCGCGTTTGCAGTTTACCTGGGATGTTAACGAGCGACACACGGATTTCGTCCGGTTGGGGGGCGGCATTTTTGCCTCTGATATCAACAATTACGCGATTATCAACAACCTGACCTTTGACGGAAAACACTTAGCTACGGTCGATGTTCGGGGAGCCAACGTACCAACACCTGATTTCGCAGCGTACCGGAACAACTACGCCAGCATTCCTTCACTGGCTGCTTTTCAGCTACCCACCATCAACACCAATGCCGCTGATGCCCGTGTGCCGGTCATTTACAAAGCGAACCTGTCGTATAGCCGCTACCTGACCGATAAGTTAAAAGTAGGTATTGCGGGGTTTGCTACGTTAGGCCGCAACAACTACATGTATGTGGACCGGAACATGGTGGCCGAGCCGTTCTTCCGCTTAGCCAACGAAGACAATCGTGGAGTATATGTGCCACTTGCCTCGATGCCTGCCAATGGCGCGGGCGACTGGCTGCAGGGACGTATCAGTCAGAAATTAGGCCGTGTGCTGGAGCTGAACAGTCAGGGAAAAGTAAACCAGTTTGCCTTTGTTGCCGACGCTGCGTACCAGTATTTTAAGGATGGCGAAATTTCGGCCAGTTACACCTGGAGCGACACAAAGGACAATACGTCTTACAATGGCAACGTAGCGAATACGGCGACGCTGGTATTGCCCGTAAAAGATGATCCGCGTAACCTGAGCAAAATGACTTACTCGGATAACCATTTCCGCCATAAAGTCGTCGTTTACGGCACGCTGCCTACCTTCTACGGCATCACGGTTGGGCTTCGTTACTCGGGTATTGGCGGAACCCGTTACACGTTATTGTCGGGCGCGAACAGCAATGCCGACTTTGTGGCCGGGCAGAATGATCTGGCGTTTATCTTCGACAGAAACAGTGAGAATACGCCTGCTAACGTAAAAACAGGTTTGCAGGCAATTCTCGACAATCCGAATGCGAGCCAGAGCATAAAAAATTACATTAACCAGTACTCCGGAAAAATAGCCGAACGGAATGGCGGTATCAACGGCTTCTACGGCGTTTTCGACATCCGGGCCAGCAAACGGTTCAGATTGTTTAAAACCCACGCCATTGAGTTATCGGCAGATGTGTTCAATGTAGCTAACCTGCTGAGTAAGAGCCAGGGCACCAATCAGGCTTTAGGTAGCCAGGCCTTGTACGCGCTGGGCATTCCAGCAGCAGGCGGTGCACCGGCCGTCGCCGGATTTGACAGAGCAAATCAGCGGTTCGTTTATCGCGTCAATACGGCGGGTGTTGTTACGCCCTCGGGCGATCCGTTTCAACTCCAGCTTGGTGCCCGCTACAGCTTTTAATTAATTTACCCCTCCCCAACCCCACCCTTGAAAACCAGGGGTGGGGTTTTTCAAACCCATACATACTGAACGAATGAAGAATATAGCCCTGCTCACCCTATTATTCTGCTCCAATACGCTGCTGGCCCAACCCAAATTTGACCGCCAGGGCCATCGCGGTTGCCGGGGGCTGATGCCCGAAAATACCATTCCGGCGATGAAAAAAGCCCTCGATCTGGGTGTTCAGACGCTGGAATTAGATGTGGTGATCTCAAAGGATAAACAGGTGGTCGTTTCACACGATACGTACATGTCGTCTGCGATTGCACAAAAACCGGATGGCACTCCGGTTTCTGCTGACGAGCAAAAAACCATCAATCTGTACCAACTGACGTATGCTGAGATCAAGAAATTTGATGTGGGCAGTAAACCGCATCCTGAGTTTGGACAACAACAGAAATTCCCGGTCTATAAACCGCTGCTATCTGATCTGCTTGACTCCGTCGATACGTATGCGAAAGCAAACGGGTTGCCTCTCCCCAAGTTTAATATTGAGATCAAGTCAATGCCCGCCACCGACGGTGTTTACCATCCGGCACCAGCGGAATTTGTTGAGTTGGTCTTAGGCGTTTGCCGGACAAAGAACCTCGGTAAGCGATTGATTATACAGTCATTTGATGCCCGCCCGCTCCAGTTGATTCACAAACAATTTCCCGACATTACCCTCTCCTACCTGACGGCGAACCCAAAATCACTGACCGAAAATCTGGCAACGCTGGGTTTCACGCCGTACGCCTACAGCCCGTACTACAAAACAGTAACCAGCGAAACCGTGAAAGCCTGCCACCAGCAGGGAATGCTCATTATTCCCTGGACGGTAAATACCAAAGCCGAAATAGCGAGCCTTGCGGAGTTAGGCGTTGATGGCATCATTTCAGACTATCCCAATTTATTCTGATTCTGTTGGCGTGTGAAGTCGCTTAAACGAAAAAACAGCAGCCGAATGGGTCTGCTGTTTTTTCGTTTAATGAAGCACCGATTTACTCTTTGAACCGAATCAGCAACACGATGGACGCAATGCCCAGAACGATGCCGACTACCTCTCGGTTGGTGAGTTTTTCGCCAAAAATAAACTGGCTCATCAATACACTGGCGGCTATGACCAGAAAAGAGTGAAACAGATTGATTGTGAATAACTTAAACGTTCGCATGGCGTAAAACCACCCGATAGCCGTTAAACCATAAATGAAGCCACCGGCAAGCAGCGGCCTCCAGCCTAACCATCCGGCCTGCAACGAGGCCCGCTTGATTAAATAATCGGCGAATATGGAGATTACTTCAAGCATGACTATCAGCAGAAACCATTTGATACGTTCATTCATGGGTACGTTAGCGGGGAGTAGTCACGCAGAACAGACATAAGTTCATCGTTTTCAGACGATTGAATAGTCAGCAGCACCTGTGGCTGACCAAGTATGATCGGCGCTACATCGGCAAAGGGAAGCCGCAAATCGGCCCGGTACGTGTTTTCCTGATCCACCGTTCCGCGACAGGATGGCGAACCGCATCGGCAGGTAAACGTCTCGAAATGACCGTAATACCCGCTGTAATCTTCCACGATTTCGTCGTCTGTTTCAATGGTTCGCAGCGCAATACTTATGTTATCGAACTCCAGCAACCCCGTTGAATTGGGGGCACAGGAATGGTTCACATATTTGCCTTCGTCCCACGGGATAATGACCCGATTTCTATTGTCGAGGTAGCTGTAAATGTCTAATTTCTGCCGTTGCAGCGCATCAAGTGCCAGATACTGCCGAAGCGGAATTTTGGCGTCGATATCGTCGGCAATCCACAGGATTTCGCCCCGCAGAAACCGCCGTTTTGCGAACAGCCCGAATCCCTTACTCGTATTTCTGACATAGGTGTCGGGGTGAATCATAAGCAAAACGTTAGGACAAAATGATACGTCGCGTATGCCCCGAAAACGACTTCCACAGCAATCATATTGTCAGGAATTGTGTAACAGGCCGGACATCAATTCTACAGGCCAGCCACAATCAGATCTTTCGGTGTCAACTGGGGATAAATATTGTTTTTGATGTAGTCGACCCGATTTTTCCGGGTGTCCGCGAAAAAGCTCAACACAATACCATCCCGATTTCTTACGTGTATAAGCGGCCCCGAAATACTGAGGCTTCCGGGCACAAACAGTTGATTATCAGGTTTGAGACTATCTATTTTGGCCTTCTGGTCATCATAAACGCACACGCCTGAAGTCGGAAACGTCCTGATATCAAACGACGTCAGTGAATTGCCTGTTGCCTGAATCAGCGATTGGTCCGGCTCATTCGGCGGGGCGTAAAAAGCGAACGCCGGTCGGTTGGCCGATACGAATCGGGTGATTTCCGTTTGGTTGCCAGTCAGTACGTCATACAAATACAACCGTTTATCATCCGGCGATGCGCGGGTATAAACTATACTCGTTTTTCCTGTTTTAACGGGAACGTAGTGAGTTGCCGGAAACGCTTGTTTGCTCCTGGTATTCATACTGTAATTGTACGAAGAAGCGGGCGTTCCGCTGGTAAATAAAATATGCCCGGCCCAGCTAAACGACTGGTAGTGAATTGCATTTCTGTCAACAACGACGAGTGATGGCTTCGGTCCGGTCAGGTTTATTGACGAAAGATCGTACCGGATGGAATCGCTGGCTTGCTCCGCTACCCGGTTTTCGATAACAACCACAACGGCTGATTCGTCCCGATTAAAAACCAGTTCGGCAAGTTGGGCCGTTCGTCCCGGTCGTAAAACCGTGCCGGAATAGCGCACCTGTTTTGTCGTTAACTCGCTGATTACAAGCTGCCCGGTCGTGCTTAGCGTAGTGACGTATTTCCCGGACGGCGAAAAATCAGCATAGACCGTATTGACGTATGACGTTAGTGGTTGTTCGCTTTTCAGATCAAGTAAGTCGTAGCGGTTGGCGCCGGGATACTTCACCAGCAAAAAGTTCTCTGGAGCCGAAAAGGTGAGACTGTTCAAGCTGAAGTTGGGTATTTTTTGGGCTACTGTCCGGAAGAGTTCATGCTCTTTACCCTCATTTTTGAGGTCATACAGGTGCGCGTGCACACTGGTGTCGAGTACGGATAACCAGTTCCCTTTGGGCGGAAGCACCATAGTTGGCACAGGGCGAACAGATCGGTTTTTGTTTATAATAACCTGGCCTCTACTCAACAGCATGTTGAGTGACGGAAACGGATAGGCATCTGTAAGCGGGAAAATTTGCCGACGTTTCAACAAGTCCACCACCTGTAACGTACTGTCGCTGTTGAACACGACAAGGCGATCATTCAGGAGCCGTAATTGGGTCGCAGCCTTTAGCCCCAACGTATCCAGCCAGTCAATTTTCCGATAAATACTATCATCTGTATTCCTGTTACTGTCGCGGATTTTCTCCCATACCTCAAAGTAATTGCCCTTGTATAGATTAGCAACGTAGTGTAAACTGGTGTCCGAGGGATTGATTTGAGTATCGATTCCGGCAAACGGAACCATCAACCGGCGGCTCGTACTATCCTGCAACCGACTGCTGTAGCTGAAGCCAAAAAAGGACAACAATTCATCGCTGCTCTCCCAAAGTCGGTACGTCATCCGTTGATTACCAGCCTCATATTCATCGCTGGCCCAATCGCTATTGGCCTTGGCCAGATGTCTTTTGCTACGGACCAGAAACCCAACCGACACAACGACTGCGATCAACAGCACAGCCACAACAGAACCGACCTGACGCCGTCGGAGCCGTCGGCGTTGCAGTCGCTTTTCGGCCCTTTCTTCCTGCTGCGCCAACAGTTGTCGTTGATTTTCGAGTTGAATTTCCCGTTCGCGGACGCGCTCCCGTTCGCGGGCTTCGCGCTGCCGAAGCGTAGAAACTAATTGGCGGACATTCTCGACGGGTTCAATCAGGGTGTCGTGGCTTAATTCGTAGGTCTTGCCCAGATGCGTTTCTTCGGCCCGGATGAGCCGGGCTTCTTCCAGCTTCTCGATGAGGTCCGTACGGCCTTTCATCAACTCTCTCATTCTGACCTCCGCCAGCCCAACGCGGTGGTGGTTGATCACTAATTCTTTCTCCAGCACCTCCCGAGCCAGGTCCATGTCCTCGGGACTGCCGAGCGTACGTAGCTGATTGCGATAAAATCGGTTCAGAATTCGCTTGATGGTGTGCGAATCGTCGATTTTGTCGATGACAATCTCCGTACCGTTTTCAGAATGTTTATTAACGTGATTGTCAAGAACATAATGCTCAAAATGGTTGCAGACGATTTGTAGCTGCGAGCTTTCTATCTCGCAGTCATCATTGCTCAAATCGGTAATAATTTTCTCCCGGATGGCCGGAGAAAAGCGAAATTTGGGCGTTCGGTAGTCACCCTCTGCCTGTGCCGGTTTGTCAATCGCATCGCGGGCCTGATCATCATGGAGGGGATTTAGCCGATACCCATTTCGGACAATAAGCGGAATGTATTGCCTGAGGCTGTCGATCTCAAAAAGCCGGTCGGAGCGAATTGCCAGCAAACATTTCAGGGTGGGCTGCTTGCCCCAAATCATCGTTTCGGGCTGGCGTTTGAAAGGCGGAATATCCAAAAGCCAGTTCATGACACGCGTAGGTGGCTGGTCGTGCAGTAACTCGGCCAGTTGCTGCGCGAATACCTGCTGATCACCAAGCGGATAAGCAAAAAACTCCTCAAACTGATCGAAGACAAAAACGGGAATCTCGTCGTTCGGAAACCGGTGAATTTTAACGTATTCCCACAACTGAGGGGCCTCGCTGTTAAAAAGAATTGGCTGGTCGGGCACAAATTTCGTTCCGTCCAGCGTTGCCCTTGCCAAGTGCTTTTCGGCTTTTTCGATGGCTTCGGTCAGGCGTTTCTGCTTATCATCAACGGGCTTCGGCGGTTCGTCCACCGATGCCAGAACTGCTTCAGCAACGGATTGTGCGGGCTGTCGGCTGGCTTCGTATTTCCAGTCGCTCACCTGCTTCGTCAGATTCTGATAAGCCAGATCAAATTCGGTCCGCAGCCGATCCACCACCACATCGACCGGGCTGAATCCCCCTTCCGGCGTGTACGTTTGCGGCTGAAAACGGATCAGAATGGGCCAAAATCCATGCGATACGAGTTGCGGACAAACCCTGGCGTTCAGCAGCGAACTTTTACCCAAACCGGATTTGGAAAAAAGAATGACAGACCGTTCGGCACGTACTAAATCCGTTAGCTCACGGGCTTCAACGTCGCGGCCATAAAAAACGTCTTTCTCATCAACCCGAAAGGGACGCAGGCCAGGATAACGGTCTTTCTGATCAGAAGCCATAGTACACTTAGGAAAGAACGGGTTCCGAATAGCATTTGATGATGTCGTTCAGGTAACTATCCATATCATCGCTGACGAAGTAGATTTTAAACTCTTCCTCGAAAAATTCGCGATTGCTCTGGTCGATTTTTACGTCTTTGGGAAAAACGGAAAAAGCGTGATTTTCCTGCCGGGTCAGCTTTAGAATCGTGTCGAAAATAATTTTAGCGTACCACTGATCGAAGTCAAATCCCAGAAACAGGTAATAATAATTTGGCGATTCAAATTCACCCCGCACTTTAGGGTCGAGGGCCGGGTCCTTCGCCAGCGTTTTGCGTGTAAAACAAAGAAGCTGGCTCTCAGTGAGCAGAATGGACGACGGTTCCTTAAACGAACCGAACAGATTATAGATCAGTACCCCGTCCGAGTCTGCCGGGAAATGCGTGGCCGACAACAAATTTGGCTGATTGGCAATGGAATAATAGCTGTGCTGACACGGCCCATACTCTTCATCTTCCATAATCTGCGCCAGCCGGTCATCAGGATTTGTATTGATAATCACCTTCCAGGGCAGCGGAGCCAACGCCCGATACACGCTATCGTCGATGGTCGATTTGTTGTACACGTTGAGTGCTTTACGGCTCTGTTCGCCCAGTACGTAGTTTGGCATTTCAGTGTACCGCTGGGCAATATAGCTCAGGTTATCGCGCTCACTGTCAGCAAAATAGACATCACATTCATCCAGATCACGGGCCATAGCACGGGCCAGAACCTGATTGAACGGGGGCGTTGAAACACCTTCGCGACAGCGTAGCGTATTTGGTCCCAGAAATAAAATACACTGGCGGGAGCGAATGGCCCGCGTCAGTGCCTTTAATCGAATCTGGCGACCTTCCCGGAGTTCGTTCAAGAGTTGATTGACAACGAAAACGTCCGCTTTCTCGTTAGGACCCGCCACAAACGCCAGCAAATCAATAAGCTTCTCGTGCTTTTGTGCGTAGTCCAGTATGTTTTGCCAAAATGTATAGGCAGAGCCGTCTAAATCCACTCTATTTGGATCGAGCAACGCTGATTTCATGATCCGGCGAGCCTCGTCTGCCTTATTGTAGCAGCCACTCAACGCAATCTTGAGCCGGTGCATATCTCTGGGTGTCAGTGCTGTTTCCATAACGACATTAGGGTAACAAGGGCGTTAACAACTCAACCACTTTCAGGATGTTGATTCCTTCATTCCGACGTACCGGCAAATTTGTTCCCGGCTCGCGGATGTTGCCGCCCCGGTGGTGCAGGGCCGTCACTTTCCAGTCGGAATTGAACACCGGCGAGCCAGACGAACCTTCGAGCGTGTCGGTCAGGTACTGGATGTAAAGATCGTCGGCATAGGCAACCACGTTATGGTACATCGCAATTTGCTTGGGTCCACCCGCGGGATGCTGAATGATGTTCACAAAGTCCTCTACCTGAGCTGCTTGCTGGCTTAGTTCTAACTGTCCGTACGTAGCGTTCGGGTTCTGATTTACTTTCACGATGCTGCAATCGAGGTCCTTGCTGGTCACGAATTGGTCAGCATCCAGGTCGAACGCTTCAAGTGCCAGCGCATTTCCGTTCCAGTTGGTCTGGTAGTTGAACTGGGCTTTGGCCCGGCGGGCAGCATCAGCATTGGGCAATACGTGATTGTTGGTTATCAGGAAGTTACCCTGCACCAGAAAGCCGGTTCCAAACGAGTTTCCCAGATCAATCCGCGCAACGGACTTCGCGCACTCGACACCTCGTTCGAGAAAACTAATGGGCAATAATGTACTTTTACTGCTCATCAACTTTTCCAGATTACCGGAGTCAACGGAGCCTTTCCAATCATTAGGGGCGAGTTTGGGCGTTGCAATCGGTAGTTTTCCGGCTTTCAGATTTTCCAGAACGCCCTTCAGGTACTCATCATCGCCCCCTTTTTCGTTGGGCAACGTAACAGCCGACAGCAACTGTTGAAGCCGCTGCTCATTGGCCGATGCGAACTCCAGAATATTGAACCAGATTGTGTATGCATCGCCGTCGAAATCAATCAAACCGGTTTTCAGACCGGCAACTTTAGCAATCCGACGCGCCCGGTCCTGATCGAAGTATAAATCAGCTAAATAATAGTTGAGGGCAGTAAGGGTTTCGTTCCAGTTCATGGTATGTGCAGATCATCAGGTACGCCAGAGTGGACGTTTAATCAGGGCGGCAGCACCCGTTTTCTGTTAGTCGTATCCTATTGAAAAATAGTAACAGTTTCGGCAACAAACTCACTA
>JANPJE010000440.1:0-8521 GCA_031425355.1 Spirosoma sp.
AATCGCGGCAGGTGATTTTTTAGCCGCTGTGCGAAATCCTCAAAATTGTGCGGACCCGCCTGCATCCAGCCAATTTCAGCCAGCGCAATCGCCCTCGGAAAGACCATATACTCAACCAGTTCGGGGGTCGGGACGTACTCCGTCCAGAGATTTCCCTGAACGCCTATGATGTATTTCTGCTCGGCAGGGGTCAGCTCGGTAGGCATGGGTTCATATGCATACACCTGATCGATAGGCAGATAACCGCCAATAGCTAATGGTTCAGTAGCCGGGTTGCCCTGGTATTTGTCGATATAGCAGGTGGCACCGGGTGTCATGATAACATTGTGTTTTTGCTTGGCTGCTGCGATGCCGCCTTCCGTGCCGCGCCAGCTCATCACCGTAGCGTTTGGTGCCAGACCGCCCTCCAGAATCTCGTCCCAGCCGATGATCGACCGACCTTTGCTGTTCAAAAAAGTTTCGATGCGCCGGATAAAATAACTCTGTAGCTCGTGCTCGTCTTTCAGTTTATTTTTCTTCATCAACTCCTGGCAAAACGCACTTTGCTGCCAGGCAGTTTTCGGGCATTCGTCGCCCCCAATGTGAATGTATTTGCCGGGGAAGAGCGCGATAACTTCCGTCAGTACGTCCTGCAAAAAGCCAAATGTCTTTTCGGACGGGCAAAAAACATCGTCCGAAACGCCCCATTTGGTAAATACCTGATAGCCTTTGGCGGGGTCGCAGCCCAGTTCAGGGTAAGCCGCCAGAGCCGCCTGGGCGTGGCCGGGGAGTTCAATTTCGGGGATAATCGTCACGAACCGGCTTTGCGCGTACCGCACAACGTCTTTAATTTCGGCTTGCGTATAAAACCCGCTAACCGGCTTGCCATCAAACTGTTGCGGATAATTCTGGTAATATTGACCAACGATGGATTCGGCCCGTTTGCTGCCAACTTGTGTTAATTTGGGGTATTTTTTGATCTCGATGCGCCAGCCCTGATCGTCGGTAAGGTGCCAGTGAAACGTATTTTGTTTGTGCATCGCCATCAGGTCGATGAATTTCTTGACAAACGCGACGGGCATGAAGTGTCGACTAACATCGAGCATCAGGCCCCGATACCCGAAGCGGGGCTTGTCGGTGATGGCGCAGGCGGGCATGGTTACTGTTGCCGATGGACCAACGGGCAACAACTGTCGCATGGTTTGGGCGGCATAAAAAAGTCCCTTCGACGTGGCAGCTTCGGCCAGCACGCGGCCCGGTGTAACGGTCAGTTTGTAACCTTCGTCGCCGAGGTTCAGTTTCTTGTTGAGCGAGAGAAAAATGTGGGCACCTTTGGCTACTGCCGGACTCGCTGACGCAACGGGCAACGTAATAGAATTGCTGGTTTTAACCTGATTAACAAACGTTTGCGCTATAGAACGTACCGTTGGGTCGGTACCGGGAGCGATAATAAGGCGTGTATTGGCCGTGAGCGTGAACTGCCCGGTTTGCCCGGAAAATCGCGCCGGAAACGGAATCAGGTTATATTGATTTTCGGATTGGGCAAGTACAGTGCTGGATAGCAGCAGCAGAAAAAGCAAGTGTTTCATGCGGTTGATAAAGAAACGATTTGATAGTTAAGTGGGCAAAATAGCGAGGATTTTTTGAAAGGAGGAATTACTGATGTTTTTGAAAATGGTAAGAAACTGTTTGACCGGTCCGCCGGAGGTTAGTTTTTGACTTCGCCGGTGTATTATAGGGCGGGTTGAACACAAAAAAACCTTCCATCGCTGAAAGGTTTTTTTAAGGCTCCAGAATCTATTTCTTAGCAGCGACGGCTGTCTTCTTTGCCGCACCTGCTTTTGCTTTAACCGGTGCTTTGGCTTTTGCAGGAGCCTTCGCTTTGACTGCCGTAGTTGTTTTTCCAGCCTTTTTAGCCGGTGCTTTCCCCGCAGGCGCAGGTTCGTCGCCCGCCAGTTTCAGGCAATCCTCGAGGGTCAGCGAAGCAGGGTCAATATCTTTGGGAATCTTGACATTACGTTTGCCAACCGCCAAATAGGGCCCGTATTGCCCTTTAATGACTTTTACGGCTGGGTTCTCCGGAAATTCTTTAATGTATTTGTCGGCTTCAGCCTGACGCTTGGCCAGTATCAATTCGATGGCCCGGTCGAGCGACAGGGTTGCCATAGACTCGTTGCGCGGAATCGAAATGTACTTTTCATTGTGCTTTACGTACGGACCGAAACGCCCTTTTCCGGTTGCGACAAGCGTCCCTTCGTATTCGCCCAGCGCTTCACTGACCGACTCAGCCCGTTTCTGCTGAATCAGTTCGATGGCGCGGTTTTCGTCAATCGTGTACGGGTCGTCCTCTTTCGTCAGCGAAACGTATTTATCGTCGTGCTTCACGTAGGGGCCAAACTTACCGATACCGATGGTCATGGCTTTGTCTTCAAAGAAACCGGCCTCACGCGGTAGTGAGAACAAATCGAGCGCGTCCTGCAACGAGATCGTTTCAATCAGCATACCGTCGCGGAGGTTGGCGTATTGCGGCTTTTCGTCGTCGGTCGATTCGCCGATTTGGGCGTAAGCTCCGTATTTACCAAGCCGTGCCGACACTTTCTTTCCAGAACGGGGGTCAAGGCCTAAATCACGCGCACCGGTTTTGAAAGCCACTACCGACGATCCCTGAATCTCTTCGATATTTTTGTGGAAATCGCCGTAGAAACTTTGCAGCATCGTTTGCCAGTTCATCCGGCCATCGGCAATTTCATCGAAATCTTTCTCAACAGTAGCTGTGAATTTATAATCCACGATATCGGGAAAGTATTCGACTAAGAAGTCGCTCACAACAATACCCGTGTTCGTCGGAAACAGCTTGGACTTTTCGGAGCCAAACGTCTCTTTTCCACTGGTTTCGCTGATCTGATTCTGCTGGAGCGTGTACTCGATGTATTTGCGTTCCTGACCGGGCTTGTCCTGCTTGACAACGTACCCGCGATTGACAATTGTCGAAATTGTTGGCGCGTAGGTCGAAGGTCGGCCAATGCCCATCTCTTCCAGTTTTTTTACCAAAGAGGCTTCGGCGTATCGCGGTTGCGGACGTGTGAATTTCTCGGTAGCTTTCATCTGACCGAGGTTCAGCCCCTGCCCGATGGTGAGCGGAGGCAACATACCTTTCGCATCTTCGTCGTCCTCGTCGTCTTTCGACTCAAGGTACACCCGCAAAAACCCGTCAAACTTAATTACCTCACCCTGAGCGACAAGCTCGGAGGGGAAGGCTTTTGTTTCCGATGTATTCTGGATGTTGGCGTCGGTATCCGCAAATGGGCTGTCATCAACCATTGAAGCTAATTGACTTGCGCCGGGTTTTAACCCGGTGGTACCATTCCCCGCAAAGCCAATGCCAATCGTTACGGTTGTGCGTTCGAGTTGAGCATCAGCCATTTGGGAGGCAATGGCCCGTTTCCAGATGAGCTCGTAAAGTCGTTTCTGGTCGCGGTCACCGCCAGCGTTCCGATCGTTGAAATTCGTCGGGCGGATAGCTTCGTGGGCTTCCTGTGCCGATTCATTTTTGGTCTTGAACTGTCGGGTCTGAATGTATTTCTGGCCAAACTCCGAACCGATTTCAGCAACGGCTTTGTCGATGGCTTCCTGCGAAAGATTGGTCGAGTCGGTCCGCATGTACGAAATCTTACCGGCTTCGTATAAATTCTGTGCGATCCGCATCGTCCGGTCAACCGAATAACCGAGTTTACGCGACGACTCCTGCTGGAGGGTCGAGGTCGTAAACGGTGGAGCGGGAGACTTTTTGGCGGGGCGGGTTTCTAAGTTTTTGATCGTAAACGTAGCGCCAATACAGGCTTCCAGAAAAGCCCGTGCATCGACGGACGTAGCAAAATTCTTTGCCAGTTCAGCGTTCAGCACTTTGTTGCCATCAACGATAAACTGAGCGGTCACTTTAAACGACGACTTAGCCGAGTGTTTGTCGATTTCACGTTCCCGCTCGACTACGAGCCGTAACGCCACCGATTGCACACGCCCGGCCGATAAACCCGTGCTGCCGCCTTTGATCTTGCGCCACAGCACCGGCGACAGTTCATACCCCACCAGCCGGTCGAGTACGCGCCTGGCCTGCTGGGCATTCACCAAGTCCACATCAATCGTGCGGGGCGATTTAATGGCATTCTGGATAGCACTCTTCGTGATCTCACGAAACACAATTCGCTTGGTGTTGTCGCGCAGACCGAGGGCTTCTTTAAGATGCCAGGAAATGGCTTCTCCCTCGCGGTCATCGTCCGTGGCGAGCCATACCTCATCGGCCGCTTTGGCCAGCGATTTTAGTTCACTTACTAATTTCTTCTTATCGGGCGAAATCTCGTAAGAAGGTTTGAAGCCATTTGCCACATCGACGGCCAGCCCATCTTTGGGCAAATCGCGTACGTGACCAAAACTGGACTTCACCGTGAAGTCCTTACCAAGATAGCCTTCAATGGTTTTCGCCTTCGCCGGCGACTCCACTATGACTAAGTTTTTCGACATAATTTATGGTCAGGTTGGTACTTTAACTCCTCTCTTTTCCCCTCGACTCCGGCCAAATATAGACGCAAAAGACCTCACTTGTGCAAATCGACAAGTTATGAGCGATGTATGATGAATGAATAGGGGAGGATTACCGCGCAATAAGACTGGTAACATAGATGTAACAACATGTACTGGCTCACAGTTCGGATGAGCGAACGTAAATGAGCAGAAATGAGTGAATCAGACGGTATTTGTGGCGGCTAACAATACGAATGACGGTGTCCTGAATTCATGAAAACCGGTATCGCTGATAATGCCAAACAGGTAATTTCACTGCTAAAAGCGCGCAGTGAAATTACCTGTAATGAAAAGAAACAACAAGGGTTTATGGCTTGATATCCCCCCTGATTTCACCACCCGGGAAAGCCGTGGTATGTAAATTTGAATAATAAAAGCCATTTAGCAGGCTATCGACCCGGCCCGCAGTCGCTAACGTAGCGGTGCCGATTATTGGCGACGCTAAACTTGGAAACGGGATCTCGACGGGGCCGTTGCCGTTAGCCGCATTGATGCGGTGCAGGTGTCCGGCCACCGGCGTCAGGCCAGAATACGTAACGGTGTAGCTCAGCACACGGGTCGACGGATCAATTACGCCAACAAATGCGCCGGTCGCGGCCGACGGTACTGGATTTGGTCTCTCGGCGGCCCCGCTCATCGCAGCCGTCAATCTGATTTGCCCATCTACCCGGACATTCCCGCGAATTTCGCCCCCCGGAAAAGCGGCTGAATGCAGGTTGGCGTAATAAAAACCGTTGATTAAACTGTCCACCCGCGTGTTCGTTGCCAGTGTCGTGGTGCCGATTATTGGCGACGCTAAACTTGGAAACGGAATCTCGACGGGGCCGTTGCCGTTAGCCGCGTTGATGCGGTGCAGGTGTCCGGCCACCGGCGTCAGGCCAGAATACGTAACGGTGTAACTCAGCACGCGGGTTGCCCGGTCAACAACACCAACGAACGACCCGGTCGCGGCCGATGCCACTGGATTTGGTCTTTCGGCAGCCCCGCTAAGGGTTGTTACCAGACGAATTTTTGCGTCGGGAGCAAACGTTCGGTGGTCATTGCAATACATGAGTGTAAGGCTTAAAACTGTTAACACAGTTGCCAGCAGGAAGGTAGATCGTTTAGCCATGTTGTCGTGAATGAATTTGAGTTGAAGTTAGTAGCAGTCTGGCAGCAAAGGACCCTGTTTATGAATACAATGCAAGCACTTCTAAAAGTAACAAGACAAAGTTGACGTGTTTTGTTTGGAAACAGCACCTACAGGATGATAGATTTCTGATAAGTATAAATCTGCCGCTATATACTCCATTAAGGGTTGGTTGGTTTTATGTACGGGCAGCAATAGGGTTTTATCAGAGCAATTCAGCCCGAAAACACATTCTACGCCCCGTATTTACGCGTTTTTTTCGTAAAGTAAAGTGTTTATTTATTCAACTGTTCATTGGGTAGACGGCCCGGATCAGGGTGATTGATCCGTGATACGTTGATAGGAATCGTTCCATGAAAAGCGAAGAACAAGTATGTTTTAAGAGTACATTGCCCGTGTTTGTCATCCATTATCAGGAATATTTCCAAAACGTGGCAGAATCTTCTAATTTTGACCCGCTAAGCGGAATCCATTTTTTGATTTCGTTAGTTATTTTACCAGTAGTGTACCTTTCAGTAACCCGTTATCCCTATTTGCTATGGCTTTTGATTTAGACATGATTCAGCGCGTTTACGCTAACCTCGGCGAGCGCGTCGAAGCAGCCCGGCAGGCAGTGGGCAAGCCGCTGACCCTGTCGGAAAAGATTTTATACAGCCACCTCTTTGCCGGTTCCGGTTCGGGGGCCAGTGCTACCCAGGCGTTTGAGCGGGGGAAAGCCTACGTGGATTTCGCGCCCGACCGGGTGGCCATGCAGGATGCAACGGCACAAATGGCCCTCTTACAGTTTATGCAGGCCGGTCGCCCAACGGTAGCGGTTCCGTCTACGGTACACTGCGACCACCTGATTCAGGCCGAAGTGGGGGCCGACCAGGATTTGAGTACTGCGAAAAGTAAAAACAAGGAGGTCTATGATTTTCTGGCCTCGGTCTCTAATAAATATGGCATTGGTTTCTGGAAACCCGGCGCCGGAATCATTCACCAGGTTGTGCTCGAAAACTACGCGTTTCCGGGTGGTATGATGATCGGCACCGACTCGCATACGCCGATGGCGGGCGGGCTGGGTATGATCGCTATTGGCGTGGGTGGCGCAGACGCCTGCGACGTAATGGCGGGTCTGGCCTGGGAACTGAAAATGCCTAAACTCATCGGCGTTAAGCTGACCGGTAAACTCAGCGGCTGGGCCTCAGCCAAAGACGTAATCCTGCGCGTGGCCGGTATATTGACCGTAAAAGGCGGTACGGGCTGTATCGTCGAGTATTTTGGCGACGGAGCAGAAACGTTGTCGGCCGCTGGGAAAGGCACAATCTGTAACATGGGTGCCGAAATTGGCGCAACGACGTCGGTGTTCGGCTATGATGAGAAAATGAGCGATTACCTGCGGGCCACCAGCCGCGCCGGAATTGCCGATGGAGCCGATGCCGTGCGGGCACACCTGCGCTCGGACGATGAGGTCTATGCCGATCCCGCTACGTACTACGATCAGCTAATCGAAATTAACCTCTCCGAACTGGAGCCGCATGTCAACGGTCCGTTCACGCCCGACCTGGCATGGCCCCTGTCGAACTTCGCCAAAGCCGTTCGCGAAAACAACTGGCCCGAGAAATTAGAGGTTGGTTTAATTGGCTCCTGCACCAACTCAAGCTACGAAGACCTGACCCGCTCGGCCTCCATTGCGGCTCAGGCCACAAGCAAAGGCTTGAAAGTAAAGTCGGAGTTTACCGTTACGCCGGGTTCTGAACTGGTCCGGTTCACGGCCGAACGCGACGGGCTGCTGGGTACGTTTGAAGAGATGGGCGGTGTCGTGCTGGCCAACGCCTGTGGCCCCTGCATCGGGCAGTGGGCACGACACATGGACGACCCTACCCGCAAAAACTCCATCATTACGTCTTTTAACCGGAATTTTGCCAAGCGTAACGATGGTAATGCCAGCACCCACGCCTTCGTGGCCTCGCCCGAAATCGTAACAGCTTTTGCCATCGCCGGTGACCTGACGTTTAACCCAATGACCGATACGCTGACCAACGAAGCCGGGGAGCAGGTTATGCTCGACGAGCCGATGGGCATCGAGCAGCCCGTTAATGGCTATGCTGTTGACGACGCGGGCTATCAGGCTCCGGCCGAAGATGGTTCGGGCGTGAGTGTACTGGTATCGCCAACGTCTGACCGGCTGCAACTGCTGGCTCCTTTTGCGGCCTGGGAAGGAACGGATTTGACCGGATTGAAACTGCTCATCAAAGCGAAAGGGAAGTGTACGACCGACCATATTTCAATGGCTGGTCCGTGGCTGAAATATCGCGGGCACTTGGATAATATCTCCAACAACATGCTGATTGGCGCGGTCAACTTCTATACCGAAAAGACCAATAGCGTGAAGAACCAGCTAACCGGCGAATACGGCGAAGTGCCTGCTGTACAGCGTGCCTATAAAGCCGCTGGTATCGGATCGATTGTGGTGGGTGATGAGAACTACGGCGAAGGCTCCTCCCGCGAGCACGCAGCTATGGAACCCCGTTTCCTGGGCGTCCGGGCCATTCTGGTACGTTCCTTCGCCCGGATTCACGAAACGAATCTGAAAAAGCAGGGAATGCTGGCGCTAACGTTTGCCAACCCCGCCGACTATGACAAAATTCAGGAAGACGACACGATCGACATCGACGGCCTGACCGAATTCGCACCGGGTCGCCCGCTCGAAATCGTGCTGCATCATGCTGATGGATCGAACGACGAGTTTCTGGTAAATCATACGTATAACGAAGGACAAATCGAGTGGTTTAAAGCCGGTGCGGCTCTGAACATCATTCGGATGAAGCAGAACGCGTAAACTGACGTAAGCCC
>JANPJE010000441.1:0-22221 GCA_031425355.1 Spirosoma sp.
TACGAGAAAATCAATAATCAGTGATCGGTAAGCCGAGAAAATACTGCGCTCCCCGCAGCATAGCCTATCCGCTTCAACTGCTCGATGTAGGCGTGGATTACTATGCGCGGGGAAATTACAGTCAGCGCAATTTCGGTCTGCCGAACAATGATGCGCCGGTAATTTTGCTGATGACATCGGGGCATCTGGGCGACGCGCTCATTCTGTCGTATGCGTTTCCGCTCATTCGGGAGCGGTATCCGAATGCAAAAATCGACGTCATGGCGGGGTCGTGGTGCGATCCCATCTGGAAAGATAATCCGTATGTTCGGCGCGTTGTTCACCTCAATCATGCTGGCACAAGCCGCCGACCGCTCTCGAAATGGGGGAAGTGGCAGGAGTTTTTTCAGACAACCCGATCAGCGATTAAAACTCTTAAAGACATGGTGTACGATTACTCGATAGACATTCGGTTTTCGGATTCGCCCATGCATTTTGTACTGCCGTATATTCAGGTTAAACGAAAAATTGGCTTTGGTACGCGCGGTTTTGGCGGCTTGCTCGACAGCGAGTTTTTTCTGCCTGACGAAGAAGTTCATAACTTCGACCTGATTCTGACCGTACTGAAGCCGCTGGGTATCGAGGCCGATCTGAAAACGATTGAACCTAAGTTTTTCCATCCGTCGGAGTCGCCAGCGCAGTTATGGAACAAGCTGAATCGGGCCGTTCCAGCCCACAAACCTATTTTGATCTGTCCCGAATCAGGGGCTGATGTGCGGATGTTGCCTATTGACTATTGGTGTCAGTTGGCTACCCGGCTGCTGGCCGAAAGCCCCAATTCGCTGGTTTTCAGCGGTCAAAAAGCCTTTACAACCGAATTGTATGAGCGTGTTCTGGCTAATAACCCGGCGTTTGCCGACCGGCTAATACCAGCGGTCGGTACGTTGACGCTTCAGGATATAGCCAGTTTGAGCGAACAGGCGCAGGCCGCTTTTACCCTCGACTCGCTGCCGATGCATTTGTGTTGCTTGGGTTGTCCGACGCTGTCGTTTCAAAAAAATGGCATGGGCATTCAATTTTTCCCAATAGCCAGCCAGCCGACGCTGGTTTTGCATAATCACCTGCTAAGCCGCGAACTGACCATCGACCGGCCCGGTTTTGACAGCGAATATGTTACGTCGTTTGACGAAGCGTTGCTGGATAGGGCTATGGAATGGTTTCATAAGATAAACGCTAAAAAGCTCTGACGGCGGCCCGGTCTGTGTCCCAATCCTTAAAAATCATGGAGAAAATAAATATTGGCATCATTGGCGGAGCGGGTTACACAGGTGGCGAGTTGCTACGTATTCTCATCAATCACCCGTTTGTAAACATCACTTTTGTGCATAGCAACAGTCAGGCAGGAAAACCCATCTGGTCAACGCACACCGATTTGCTGGGCGATACGGATTTACTATTCTCAGGAGAAATTCCTGATTTGGCCGAAACTGAGTTATCGGATGAAGCGAGAGCCGTCGATGCTATTTTTCTATGTTCGGGTCATGGCGCATCGGTTACGTTCATGGCTGAGGACGACGTGTCCGACGATATTGCTGTGATTGACCTCAGTGCCGATTTTCGCGATGAGCACGACGATTTTGTGTATGGACTGCCCGAACTCAACCGCGACCGTATTCGGGAAGCGATGCGGATTGCCAATCCCGGCTGTTTTGCCAGCAGTATTCAACTGGCTCTGTTGCCGTTAGCCAAAGCCGGAAAACTGACAAATGACGTACAGGTAAGTGCCATTACGGGCAGCACAGGCGCAGGGCAGGCCCTTGTGCCAACAACGGGCTTCACGTGGCGCAACAATAATGTATCGATTTATAAAGCCTTCACGCACCAGCACTTAGCCGAAATTCGCCAGACCCTGACCCAACTCGCCCGATTCAACGGCGGACCTGATTTCGACCACGCCATCAACTTTGTACCGTATCGGGGTGATTTCACGAGGGGCATCATGGCGAACGTTTATACACCTTATTCGGGTACGCTGGAAGAAGCTAAACAACTATACCGAAGTTATTACGAAAGCCATCCATTCACACACATCAGCGACGCACCGGTGGACGTGAAACAGGTGGTAAACACGAACAAATGCCTGTTGCATCTGGAAGTACACGATGGTCAGTTGCTCATTACCAGCGTGATCGATAATTTAACCAAAGGCGCATCGGGCCATGCTGTTCAGAACATGAACCTGATTTTCGGCTTACCGGAGGATACGGGATTGCGACTGAAAGCAGTGGCGTTTTAAAAACAGCTTGTACGAATGGTTGACACCGAACGCTTAATCATTGGTAAGTTTTCTGTCGATGATGCTGCTTTTGTCCTTGAACTGCTCAATACACCAGCCTGGCTCGAGTTTATTGGTGATCGGAATGTGCTAACGCTCGATGATGCGAAACAATACATTTTGACGGGTCCGCTGACGAGTTATGAGCGATTCGGTTTCGGGCCTTATGTGGTTAAATTGAAGACCAGCAACGTACCAATTGGCCTTTGCGGATTGTATAAACGCGACGCCTTAAATGACATTGATATTGGTTTTGCGTTCCTGCCTGTGTATGCCGGAAAGGGATACGGCTATGAAGCAGCTTCGGTGGTATTGGCTTATGCCATAACCACTTTGGGGTTAACGCGCATCACTGGAATTACGAAATTAACCAACCAGAATTCCATTCGGTTGCTCGAAAAACTGGGCTTGCGTTTTGAGAAGAAGATTATATTTGGTGCTGATGGTCAGGAGAATTTGCTATTTGGCATGACGATAACCAGATGAAAAATTTACATGAAATTGTACTTTTCTTTCCGATTGTTTTGTAGGGCTAATTATGGCGACCGAGCTTTTTAATCGTAAAGACATTATAGCCTATTTCATTGTTGCAGCGATCGGTGCGTCTTTACAATTAATAGCCGGTAGTTTACTTCAGGATTGGTTTCAGATTACGTACCAGCAGGCATTATTGGCAGGCTACTTAATTGCTTTTCTGGCAGGATTTTTTCTTACTAAACTATTTGCTTTCAATGCAAAAAACTCGGCCAAAACGCAGCGTGAAGCGGTCAAGTTTACGCTCGTTTCCGTAGTTTCGTGCGTAATTACTGTATATGGATCGTCCCTTCTATACGACTATTCGTCTACACATTTTGATCAATTAACCGTGCTTATTCCGTTTTCAGTAAAAACAGTCAACCTTAATAAATTGGTTTCACAAGTCGCCGGAATGGGATTGAGTTTTTTGAGTAATTATGTTCTTCATAAAAAATTTACTTTTCATAATACTGGCTTCTACGAAAGGCTTAAAACTCTGCTTAATTTGTGAAAATATAAGCTGCTAAATTCATCAACTATATATGGGACAAAGGTAAACTGATTACGAAAAATCTTACAGTTTCTCCATTTCCTCCTGCCACTGCTTAAACGCATGTCGATACGCTGTATAGTTCGTTAAATCAGGCTCGAACGTTTTACCAAATTGTATTCTCTCAGCGGCTTCATCCAGCGTTTTTACCAGCCCCACCGCTTTCATTGTCAGCAGGATAGCTCCCATGGAACCGCTTTCATTGCTGGCATTGAGCCGCACCGGAACGCCCGCCATATCAGCCAGCATTTGTACCCATAGAGTTGATTGTGCGAAGCCGCCGTTGGCATGAATTACCCGTGCTGACCCCGTATGTTTGGTAAGTAGTTCGTTGATGCTGAGCAAATTAAATAGTACACCCTCTAAAGCTGCCCGCACAAAATGGGCCCGCGTGTGCTGCCAATCGACCTGTAAATATGCTCCACGAACGGAAGCATCCCATAAGGGAGCGCGTTCGCCTTGCAGGTAAGGGAGGAACAGCAGTCCATCTGATCCGGGCGAAATGGTGGCCGCTTCGGTGAGTACGGCTTCGGTATTCAGTTGCGTGAGTTTCTCCGATACCCACTCCAGTACGTTGCCACCGTTGTTGGTTGGTCCGCCAACGGCATAGTAATGTTCGTCTAAATAATAACAGAACAACCGTCCCTGAGCGTCGCGGAGGGGCTTGCGAACGGTCTGGCGAATGGCTCCGCTGGTGCCGATGGTAAGCGTAGCCGTGCCGCGTTTGATAGCTCCCGCGCCAAGGTTCGCCAGGCACCCATCTGAGGCACCAATCAACAGCAAAACGCCTGATGGCAAGCCCGTTGCGCCTGTTTCGGGACGGGGCTGATACGTTCGCTGGTGAGTTGTCGGAACGGGCGTCGATAGCTGGTCGGGGCGGACACCGGCGTAGGTCATTGCCCGTTTACTCCATTGATGTTTCTTTTCGTGGAACAATCCGGTAGCGGTGGCAATCGAGAAATCAACCTCGAATTCACCGGTCAATTTGTGCCATAAAAACTCTTTGATCGACCCGAACCGCGCCGTTCGGTGGAGCGTACGTGGGTCATGTTCGCGCAGCCAGGCCAGCTTGCACAGCGGAATCATGGGGTGGAGGGGCGTGCCGGTTTCTTTATAAATGGTTTTTCCCAGTGCGGCCTGTGTCGTTCGGAGATCATTGGCTTGCGCTTCGGCGCGGTTGTCGGACCAGAGAATGGCGTTGCCGAGGGGCGTACCGTCGTCATCCATCGGCAGCAGGCTGTGCATGGCCGTACAAAACGCTACGTGTGTGATAACATGCCCGCCTTGCGCCACCTCCCGACCGACTTCGGTGATGACCTGTATAAAGGCCGCCCAGATTTCGGCGGGGTCCTGTTCGGCATAGCCGGGTTCGGGGTGCAGCGTGGTAAGTGGAGCGGATGCATGGGCCAGAATCTGACCTAAATCCGACGGCATAGCTAAGGCTTTCACGTTGGTCGTACCGACATCAACGCCAACGAAACAATTCATACTTGTAGGATTAAAGGGAAACACAGAGGAAGATGGAGAGAAGACAGAGATTCACAGAGTTCTTTCTCTTTGTGTAACTCAGTCTTTTCTCCATCTTCCTCTGTGTTTAAAAATCTTCAAAAGGCACTCTCCAACCTATAAAACGACATAGCATTCTCCCCGAATACCTTGTCCCGAACCTCCTCGCCCCAAGGATAGACATAATCGTCAACCAGTGTTTTGACCTGCGTGTAATTGGCCGCGACTAAGCAAACAGGCCAGTCAGAGCCGAACATAAGCCGGTCGGGACCAAACTGCTCGAAAGCTACATCTAAATATGGAAAGAGATCTTTTTTGCCCCAGGTGTGCCAGTCGGCTTCTGTTACCATGCCCGACAGCTTGCACGATACGTTTTTGTATTTGGCAATGGCCGTCATAAAATTCGACCAACGGTTGATTTCCCCTTTTTTAATGTATGGTTTCGCCAGATGATCGATCACAAAATTGACTTCCGGAACGGCCCGGACTAAATGCAAAGCGGCTTTTAGCTGGTCTGGATAGATCAGAATATCATACGTCAATCCGTATTCTGCCAGTTGCCGAATGCCTTGTACCACCGCCGGACGGGTCAGGAAATCGTCCGGTTCGGCCTGTGCTACGTGTCGATAACCCTTGATTTCCTTGTGCTTTGACAACTCGTCTAATCGTTGGGGGAGGTTTTCTGCCTGCAAATCGACCCAGCCCACAGCGCCTTTCACGATGTCATAATTCCGGGCCATATTCACCAGAAACAGTGTTTCCTCCTCCGACTGCGATGCCTGAACCGCCACACAACCGTCCATGCGGTTTTGTGCCAGAACAGGTTCTAGATCGGCGGGTAAAAAGTCGCGCTGGATAATAGCCATATCGTCCGTAATCCAGCTATCGCGGACGGGGTCGAAGTGCCAGAAATGCTGATGAGAGTCAATGGTCATGGATCAGGGGAGGAACGGGAAGAAGGGGAAGAGAGGAAAATAATCATTATCCCTTTTTTCCACTCCTCCCTTTCATCCATTATTGATAACTGACCGCCGTTTGCTTTTGCTCGCCCAGCCCCTCAATGCCTAACTCGACAACGTCGCCGGGGTTGAGATAGCGCGGTGGTTTCAGTCCCAGACCCACGCCCGCCGGGGTTCCGGTCGAGATGACATCGCCGGGGAGCAGCGTCATAAACTGACTGATATAGCTAACGAGCGTCGGTACGTTGAAAATCATATCGTCGGTGTTGGAGTTCTGTAACTGCTCGCCGTTTACGCTCAGCCACAGGTTCAGCGCATTCGGGTCGGCGATTTCGTCTTTCGTGACCAAATACGGTCCCAGCGGGGCGAAGGTATCCGCGCTTTTGCCCTTCACCCACTGCCCACCGCGCTCCAGTTGCCAGGCCCGTTCGCTATAATCGTTATGCAGGGCGTATCCGGCCACATAGTTCATTGCTTCGTCTAAACTAACGTAGCTGGCCCGCTTGCCAATGATAATCGCCAGTTCAACTTCCCAGTCTGTCTTTTCGGACCGTTTCGGAATGACAACATTATCGTTGGGGCCGCAAAGCGCAGTCGTTGCTTTAAAAAACAGAATTGGCTCGGCGGGGGAAGGAGCTCCGGTTTCGGCGGCATGTTTGGCGTAGTTCAGACCAACGCAAACGATTTTCGACGGTCGTTTAATGCAGGGTCCGAAGCGTTCGCCCGGACTTACTTCAGGGCAGGTGTGAGCATGGGCCGTAAGCCAGTGGGCGAGTCGTTCGGGGCCGTTGCTGGCAAAGAAAGACTCGTCATAATCCTCGCCAAAATGCGTTACGTCGATGTGCTGGCCTGTGGGTGTTACGACGCCGGGATGTTCGTGGTCGGGCGGTCCGAAGCGGAAAAGTTTCATGCAGTGAAAGTCAGGTTTTTGGAATGATTGGTTGGTTAATCTTCACGTGTTCAATCGGGTGAACCCGCCGTCAAGTGGATAGTCGCAGCCGGTAGCGAAACCCGCTTCGTCGGAACACAGGTACAAAGCAAGCGTACCAATTTCGCGCGGTTCGGCCATACGGCCAATGGGTTGTGTTTTCGACAGTTTCTCAAACATTTCTGCTTCCTGACCGGGATAATTCTTTGCCAGAAACCCATCGACGAATGGCGTATGCACCCGTGCGGGCGAGATGCAGTTGCAGCGAATCTTATCTTTCAGATAATCTTTGGCGACCGACAGGGTCATGGTCAAGACAGCACCCTTGCTCATGGAATACGCAAAACGGTCGGACAGTCCAAGCGTAGCCCCAACCGACGCCATG
This sequence comes from Spirosoma sp., assembly GCA_031425355.1. Classification (GTDB taxonomy): domain Bacteria; phylum Bacteroidota; class Bacteroidia; order Cytophagales; family Spirosomataceae; genus Spirosoma. The sequence continues at coordinate 7,159 of JANPJE010000441.1, forward strand.
TTCAGGATAACGCCCCCGCCATTGGCTTTCAAGTGCGGAATGGTAGCGTAAAGACAATTATAAACACCCTTTACGTTGATCCGGAAAATCCGGTCGAAGTCGGCTTCGGTCGTGGTTTCAACGGTGCCAATGTGCGATACGCCCGCGTTATTGACCAGAATATGAATCGGCTCCAGATCCGCAATCCGGTTGATAACTTCTACCGTCTGCTGCTGGTTTGATACGTCGACGGCGTGGCTTTTTGCCCGTCCTCCCGCCCGCCGGATGTCGCTGGCAGCTTGGTCGGCCTGCACGCCGTTGAGGTCGAGGATATGCACTGATGCCCCCGCCTGCACAAACGTTTTTACAATAGCCAGCCCGATGCCACTGGCTCCCCCCGTTACGAGGGCGGTTTTGTTTTTAAGAGAGAACATAAAAAAATAGAAGGAAAGGGAGGAGAGGAGGAATGGTAGTAGGAAAAACCACTTTCTCCTTTCTTCCTCTCCTCCCTTTCCTCCTTTTATAGTGAAACGCCCCGTTTCCAGGGAATGAAATCATCCTGTCCGAGCCGTTCGGCCTGGGTAATCAGTTCGCCGGAGGCCAGCCGGATTATGTAGTCCAGCAGCGCGTCGGCGTTTTGTTCGATGGTCTGTTCTCCGTCGATAATCGGGCCGCTGTCGAAGTCGATGACGTCGGGCATTCGGTTTTTCAGGACAGTGTTTGTCGAAATTTTAACCACAGGACTTACAGGATTACCAGTTGGCGTGCCCAAGCCCGTCGTAAACAAAATGACGTTGGTGCCCGAACCTGCCATGCCGGTTGTGGCTTCAACGTCGTTTCCGGGTGTGCAAAGCAGGCTTAGGCCGGGCGTGGTGGCCGGTTCGGCATAATCCAGTACGTCCACAACCGGCGATGTACCGCCCTTTTTAGCCGCCCCTGCCGACTTAATGGCATCGGTAATCAACCCATCTTTAATATTTCCGGGTGATGGATTCATGTCGAAACCCGATCCGGCGGCTTCAGCAGAGGCCGAATAACCACCCATTAGGTCAATGAATTTCTGCGCTTTGGCCGGGTCTGTGGTGCGATTGATGAGTTCCTGCTCCACACCGTTCAGTTCGGGGAATTCGGCCAGCACGGTTTTGCCGCCCAGCGCCACGATAACATCGGACAGATGCCCCAGCGTTGGGTTGGCCGAAATTCCGGAGAAACCGTCAGAGCCGCCACATTTTAAGCCAACAGTCAATGCACTGAGCGGGGCGGGTTGCCGTTCGAGTTTATTGATTTCAACTAAACCCAGAAATGTTTCTTTTACCGCCTGCGACATCAGCGCATATTCGGTGCCGTCTTGCTGCTCAAACAACAGGAGCGGTTTATTGAATTTCGGATTTTGCCGTTTGATTTCGGCCGAAATCATATCCGTCTGCAAATGCTGACAGCCCAAACTCAGGACCGTTGCCCCCGCTACGTTCGGGTTGTTGATAAACCCCGCCAGCAGCGAACACAGATAGCCCGAATCCTGCCGGGTGCCGCCACAACCCATTTCGTGGGTCAGAAACTTGATGCCATCGACATTCGAAAACGGGCGATTGCGGGATTGGGCGGTTGAGTGATCGAGTGTCTGGTTCTGGCTCTCATCCACAAACGGCTGCATTTTTTTGATGTGGCTCATATCGCCCACTTTATACAGACTGACCAACTCGTGAACCTGCTGCCGGTACATTTCGGGTTGTGCGTAGCCAAGTTCGCGCTCGAACGCATCCTTGAGAATCAATACGTTACGGTTTTCGCAAAAAACCAGCGGCACTACAAGCCAGTAATTTCGGGTGCCCACGCGGCCATCGGTGCGATGGTAGCCCATAAACGTGCGATTCTGCCAGGCCGAAACGTTGGGTGGCTGCCACGAATACGGCTGTTTTTTATCGAGGCCGTAGCTGTCGGCGTCATGCTTAAGATTAAAGGTCGTGATCGGTTCGCCCCGCCGAATGGGTTGTGTCGCTTTACCAACCAGCACGCCATACATTGTAATAGGCTCTCCGGGTTGTCGATCTTCGGTCACAAATTTATGCTTGGCACTAACCGCATAAGGCAACGTATAGGTATCATTCTCGAACGTAATTTGCTCTCCCGCCGACAGGTTGCGCAGAGCGACGATCACATTATCGGCAGGATGAACTTTCAGAACACGGGCAGTCATTTGCTACTTATTTTTATACAAAGAGACGCATCAGTCCGAAATATACCATCGCAACCCGAAACTTCGTCCTGTCCTATTGCGAATGTGACCGTTAATGCTAAGTTTTGACCAAGAATCGCTTTTCCTCTTCTATGCGCCAGTCATCACCTGCTAACGCCACGGAATTTCTCACCGGTCCGGCTTCAACCCGCCGTCTGCTACCGGATCGTTTGCTGTCAATGGACGCCTACCGGGGCTTCGTTATGATATTAATGGCGGCTGAGATATTGGACTTCCAGCGGATGCACGAAGCGTTTCCGAACAGTGTCGTCTGGACGTTCCTGGCGTATCATCAGAGTCATGTTGCCTGGGCGGGTTGTTCCTTACACGACTTGATTCAGCCTTCATTTTCGTTGCTGGTGGGCGTCGCTCTACCCTACTCATTAGCCAGCCGGGCCGCGCAGGGGCAGTCCTTCCAAACGCAGTTCGGCCATGCGCTCCGGCGGTCACTGATTCTGGTTTTGCTGGGTATTTTTCTGCGCTCTATCCACGCCAGCCAGACAAATTTCACGTTTGAAGATACGCTAACGCAAATTGGGCTTGGCTACCCATTTCTGTTTCTGCTGGGCTACACCAAACCCCGCACCGTCTGGGTTGCGCTGGCCGCAGTTCTGGTTGGCTACTGGCTGGCCTTTGTGCTTTATCCAACTTCAGGCGAATCCACGCCGGACGCTACGTTCAATTATACGGCGGTTGGCGTTCCGATAAACTGGCCGGAGCATTATACCGGTTTAATGGCTCATTTCAATAAGAACAGTAACCTCGCGTGGGCCTTTGATACGTGGTTTTTGAATCTGTTTCCACGCGAAAAACCATTTTTGTTCAATGGCGGGGGCTATGCGACGCTCAGCTTCATTCCAACACTCGGAACTATGCTGCTTGGGTTGCTGGCGGGTTGGTGGCTACGTTCGGGAATGACAAAACGGGAAATTCTGAACCGGTTGGTGCTGGCCGGTGCAATTGGCCTGACTGCTGGCGTTTTGCTACAGGTTCTGGGAATATGCCCCATCGTTAAACGCATCTGGACGCCCGCCTGGGTGCTGTTTAGTGGCGGCTGGTGCTTTTGGTTACTGGCATTTTTTTACAGCATTATTGATGTGCTGGGGCATCGTCGCTGGGCGTTTCCGCTGCTCGTTGTGGGCATGAACTCCATCGCTATTTACTGTTTAGTGCATCTGATCGACCGCTTTATTATTGCCTCGCTTTATACCCACCTTGGACACGGTCTTTTTACAGCATTTGGCCCTGTTTATGAACCCCTCCTGATAGGTTTTGCCACGCTGGGCATTTTTTACCTGATTCTCCGGTGGATGTACCGCCGAAAACTTTTCATTCGTATTTAAGTCTATGCTCACGGCCAATATCCTGAACCTGTTCGACCAAACAATTTTTTATGGTACGATAACCGTCGAGAACGGGCGCATCGCTCAGGTCAGTCGGCTCGGTCCCGAACGTCCGGGCGAACCGTACGCGTTGCCCGGCTTTGTAGATGCACACGTTCATATTGAAAGCTCGTTGCTCACGCCCCCGCAGTTTGCGCGGATGGCCGTTGTGCATGGCACTGTTGCTACTGTGTCGGACCCGCACGAGATTGGGAATGTGCTGGGCGTTGCGGGAGTGACGTATATGATTGACGAAGCCCGGCGGGTTCCGTTTAAGTTTATGTTTGGTGCACCGTCGTGCGTACCGGCTACACCGTTCGAAACGGCAGGGGCTACGATCAGCGTGTCGGATGTCCGGCAGTTGCTGGCGATGAAAGAAATCGGTTATCTGGCCGAAGTGATGAATTTTCCGGGCGTACTGAATAATGACCCCGACCTGATGGCGAAAATTGCACTGGCGAAGGCGTTTAATAAACCTATCGACGGACACGCTCCCGGCCTGACGGGGGATGACGCCCAACGCTACATAGACGCGGGCATCACCACCGACCACGAATGTTTTACCTACGAAGAAGGGCTGGACAAAGCACGTCGGGGCATGAATATCCTGATTCGGGAGGGGAGCGCAGCCCGGAATTTTGACGCACTGATTCCGTTGCTTGCCGAGTTCCCGGCGCAGATTATGTTCTGCTCCGACGATAAACACCCCGATACGCTGGCCGAAGGACACATTAATCTGCTGGTCGTGAGAGCATTGGCGAAAGGGCATTTACTCTGGAACGTTCTGCGGGCTGCCTGCCTGAACCCTGTTTTGCATTACCGGCTACCCGTTGGCCTGTTGCGGGCGGGCGACCCGGCTGATTATATCGTCGTGGCTGATTTACAGACATTTCAGGTTCAGCAGACGGTTATTAACGGCGAACGGGTAGCCGAAAACGGTAGGTCGGCCATCCCGGACTTGCGAAGCGAGCGGGTTAATAAATTTGCCTGTTCGCCCAAAACACCTGATGATTTTGCGGTTATGGCAACGCAGAACGGTGGACTCATTCGGGTCATCGAAGCCCTTGACGGCCAACTGATTACGAACGAATTACATCTGGAACCTAAACTTGTAAACAATAAGCTTGTTGCCGATGTCGCGCGGGATGTGTTGAAATTGGTGGTTGTCAATCGGTATCAGGATGCGCCACCGGCCATTGCATTTATTAAAAATTTCGGTCTGAAACACGGTGCTATTGCCTCGTCGGTCGGGCATGATTCGCACAACATTACCGCTGTTGGCTGTGATGACGAGAGCATTTGCCGGGCCGTTAACTTAGTTATCGACGCAAAAGGGGGATTGTCAGCAGTAGCCGGAACTACTTCCGACGTCCTCGACGACGAAGTTATGAGCCGTCGTAAATTTCTTCAATTGACAATGGCCACCGATGAACAAGTGCTCTCATTGCCTGTGGCGGGGCTGATGACGGATTCTGACGGGTATGAAATTGCCGCCCAATATGCGGCTCTCGATCAGTTTGCCAAACAGGAACTGGGCAGTACGTTGCTGGCTCCGTTTATGAGCCTGTCGTTCATGGCATTGCTGGTTATCCCGAATCTGAAGTTGAGTGATAAAGGGTTGTTTGATGGACAAACATTCAAATTTGTCCCTCTGGAAATAGGGAAATGACGACCCATAAAAAATTTATTTAAGAACTGTTTTAAATTCTATTTTTTATGGGTACGTTTACACTCCTCAAGGCTGTTCCTAACCTTTATCTCTCTATCTATCATGGCTCGCTCACGCTCGAAAACTGGCCCCGACGACGAAACACTGTGGAATCTGTTTCGCGGTGGCGATGAAAATGCGTTTGCCCGATTGTATCAAAACTATGTTCAAACCCTCTACCACTATTGCGCTCACTTTGCTACCGATCGCGCCCTGATTAAAGATTGCATTCACGACCTGTTCGTTGAACTTTGGAAACACCGCACCACAATCGGACCAACAACCTCCGTGCGGTTTTACCTGATGGCGTCCATCAAACGCAAGTTAGTGCGCCACTTAACGGCTGAGCAGAAGTTAGTTAGCCAGGATGAAATGATTAATGGCCGGCGTGTGGGCGATACGCTCCCCGGTGCTGATCCATCGCATGAAAACCTGCTCATTGCTCATGAAGAGGATTCGTATATGACTTCGTGTCTGCATCAGGCTCTGGATAAACTTCCACGTCGGCAAAGGGAAGCGGTTCATCTTCGGTACTTTCAGAACATGAGCAATGAAGAAATTTCGACCCTCATGGAAATTAATATTCAATCAGTTTATAACTTGATATTTGGTGCTATGAGCAACCTCAAGCGTTATGTTACGCTCGAAAATGTGTCACTCTGACGCTGTCTATTCCTAAACCTTCCCGAACCCGGTGGCTGTCAATCAGTTGCCGGGTTCTTTTTTTAGGGGTCAGGAAATAGTCAAGAATGGTCAGGTGTAGTCAACTATAGTCAGGCAATTACTTGACCACACCTGACAAAACCTGGCCATTGCCTGACAATCTTTGCCCATTCTTGACATGCCCCTGTCATTCCGGTAACTTCGCCGGATGAACACAGACTCAACGCCTTTGCCTGAACGGGTACGTCCCCGCACCCTCAATGACGTCATTGGTCAGCGTAAATTGATTGGTCCGTCCGGGGCGTTACGTCGGGCGGTCGATGCCGGTCGGTTGCCGTCCATGATTTTGTGGGGGCCGCCGGGCGTGGGTAAAACGACGCTGGCCTTGTTGCTGGCCGAAGCCGTTAAGCGGCCATTCGTGGCGTTGAGCGCTATTAATTCGGGGGTTAAGGAAATTAGAGACGTATTGAGTCGCCCAATCGGCATGTTTCCGCCTGTCGTCTTCATCGACGAGATTCACCGATTCAACAAGGGACAGCAGGACGCGCTGCTCGGTGCCGTAGAAAAAGGCCAGATCACGCTTATCGGTGCAACAACCGAAAATCCGTCGTTTGAAGTCAACGGCGCATTGCTGTCACGCTGCCAGGTGTATATTCTGGAAACGCTTAGCCGCGAGGAGTTGATTCAGTTGGTTGACCGGGCCATTGCTCACGATGCTTTTCTCCAGTCCAAAAAAATTACCGTTGAGTCATACGATGCCTTGCTGCGACTGTCGGGGGGCGATGGGCGTAAACTCCTCAATTTGCTGGAACTCGTTGCGTCAGCGCACGTATTAACTAATCCGTTAGTGATCACCGACGAAGACGTAACAACCGTAGCGCAACAAAACATTGCCCGGTATGACCAATCGGGTGAGCAACACTACGACATTATTTCGGCGTTTATCAAGTCGTTACGTGGCTCCGATCCCAATGCATCTTTATATTGGATGGCCCGTATGATTGTAGCGGGTGAAGACCCGATTTTCATTGCCCGGCGGATGCTGATTATGGCATCGGAAGACATCGGAAATGCTAACCCAACGGCTATGATTATGGCTTCGGAAGCGGTGCAGGCCATCCGCGCTATCGGCATGCCCGAAGGCCGAATTATTCTGTCGCAGGTGGCGGTGTATCTGGCAACGTCGCCCAAAAGCAATGCAAGTTATGTGGCTATTGATGAGGCTATTGCGCTGGCCGAACAAACCGCTCATTTACCTGTGCCGCTGCATTTGCGTAATGCCCCGACAAAACTAATGAAGCAGATTGGCTATGGAAAAGAGTATCAGTATGCCCATGCCCACGAAGGCAATTTCGCCCGGCAGAACTTCCTCCCCGACGACCTGAAAGGCCACAAACTTTACGAACCCGGCCACAACGCCCGCGAAGCGGAAATTCGGCGGAGTTTAGAGAAATGGTGGGGGGAGTGGTACGGGTATTGAATGAAGGAATAGTCGTTTTATTACATTTGCTGTATGCTATTGCCGTTTGCCAAAAAAGCCTACATTGACGATCAAAAATTGATTGGCTATTGTTTATCAGAAACACATACGACTGGAAAACATAAAGCCCGCGTGTTTAAATAAGCTCTGGGACTCATAGATACTGATTATCTGTTGCTTAAGGAGACGATCTTGACAGCAGTGTTATTAAACCAAGCTCGATTTGTCGGACCAAATCCGAAGGGAGACATGTATGTGATGGATTTAAGCATGACCCATCAAGGCAAAAATGCTACCATTAGATCAGCCTGGATTATTCTCTTCGGCGAATCGTTTCCACGCTTAGTTAGTTGTTAGGTAAACGATTAAATCGAAAAATTATGGATGCTCCTAACTTATTGGACGTTGTTGTACTGCTCGCAGATCTTCCGGACGAAAAATTGCGGAAAGGCAGTTTGGGAACTGTTGTCGAGCTATTCGACGGTGGAAGTTTTCTCGTTGAGTTTGCGGATTTGAATGGCGTAACATACGCTCTTCCCGTATTGTCGGCTACTCAGTTAATGAAGATATATCAGGAACCTATTGAAGCGTAGCTGGCAAAACTCTTTACTTAATTTCATATAGTCACAACGCCCGCGAAACCGAAATCCATATCTTATATAAATCTCACGTATGCATTCAGTAGTGTCATCTGTGTTCATTGGCTTACTGGTGCTCACGTTGACCACAGCTTGTATAGATCCGCAGGAAACATCCTTTGTTACCACAACAAAAGATATTCTGCTCGTAGAAGGCACCATTACCAATCTGGCCGAGCCTCAAATCATAAAACTCAGTCGGGCACAGGCAGATCGACTAACCGGACAATTCTCGACTCGACCGGTGACGAAAGCATCCGTAGAAATCATGGTCGATTCCGCCCAACTCATTAGCTGCCATGAGACCGTAGATGGCAGCTATCAGCTACCCGCTGATTTTAGGGGACAAGTGGGCCATGCCTATCAACTTCGCTTTACCCTCACCGATGGAGTCCGTTACGTATCGACCCAACAGGTAATGCCTGCGGTCGCCCCGATTGACAAAATAAATGCTCGCTTTAATCCCACCAGTTTATCGCCACAACAACTAAAAGGCTATACAGCCGCTCATGACATCTTTATTGACAGTCAGGACCCGGCCAGCGAGCGCAATTATTATCGCTGGGAATGGAAACTCTGGGAACGGCAGTATTGGTGCCATAGTTGTCGGCAGGGTGTTTATTCGATGTACAAAGTGCTGCCGAATGTCTATCGTGCTCGGGATTACTTTGTGACGGGCACTGAACGGTATAATGACTGTTTTAGCCCACCGGCCGGTAAAGCGGGTGAAGAAGCACCTGAAGTCCCTCGGGAAGACTGGATTTATGATTATGGCTGTCAGACGCCCTGTTGGCAACTCATCTATGGGTATGATATCGTAGTATTTGACGATAAATTCACCAATGGCAGCCCCATCATTCAGCAGCGCGTGGCTCAAATTCCCTTTTATGATGTTGGTCCGGGTTTGGTCGATGTTCGGCAGCTTTCCTTAACTGCAGATGCATACCGGTATTACAGGCTCTTCCAGCAGCAGACGCAGCAGTCGGGTGGACTAGCTGACAATCCGCCTACGGCACTGGGCGGTAATGTGCATCAGGTAGACCGTCCTCAAGTTCGTGTGGTGGGCTATTTCTCAGCTTCAGCGGTTTCGCTGGTTCACTATTGGTTGGATCGCAAAGATACACAAGGCCTATCGTATGGTGCGACCGGCCCTGTCGATACGTTGCGGGACAAGGGCACCTACGGACCGGGCAATGATGGTCTCTTCTATGCACTCAACTCGCGCCAGCCCAATGTAGAGCCTTCTCCTCCTTATGTGGGCGAGCGGGCAAAAGCCAAGGTTCGCTTGTGGCCCAATACCGACCGACCTCCCCTGGCTCCCTGCCTGCAAAGTGATACGCAGACTCCATTTAAACCGGAAGGCTGGAAAGAATAATTACCATTATGCCAGTAGAAATTATACTGACTATCTACGAATACTTATGCCTATCTTCAAATCGTTGACGGCGGTGTCTAATTCACGAAAAACTGATCACTATTTTTTAATAACGCCCTCAGAATTAGTAAGTTGCCATACCATTTGATAATATCAATGAAATTGATTTAATTAGCTCAAACCCTTCAGCGGACTTCATTATGATACGCGCCGTTCTGTTCCAAATCGCCTTGATGATTACGTGGGGTGCTTCCGCTCAGGATTGCCAACCACTCACGCTGGCTACGCTTAAACAAGTTTACAAGGCATCTAATCGATCTGATCGCATTTTAGCACAAGGCTTTTCATTACCTATGGCTAAGTCTGATAACTCAATCGTATATCATCGATGCCGAAAAGCGATTGGCCGTATCGGGGAAGTGCAGGAGGTCACAATGCCGGAACTGATCAACGATGGCAATCGTGGCCAAACTATCTGGTTTGCTACCTATGACCGCGCTACCTATTTAGGTATTAAAGCCCATGCTCAGGCGTCATGCCGGGCTTTGTCTTCATTGAAGAGTCAATCCGGCCCTTATTCATTAGGTTATACCGATGGTAAAGTAGCGTATTTATTTGGCGCAATGAATGTTAACGATGTGGCAGGCGCAACTCGGTTCCGGATTGCCCTTATGCCTATTTCCAAATTGTAACGGGGCTTCTTGAGAACTGTGACAAGATATCTTACATCTGTTGTATAGGTGCGTACATGTTGACTGAATTTCTTTTGTTAACTAAAATATGAGTTTTATTTAACTCACCACCGCACCTGCCCGTCGCCCACGACAATCTACCCATTAGCGATTCGCTGAATAAAAAATTACAGTTTTCGGTACATGATGTAGGCATTCGTGTACCCAATCCGTAGATGGTTAAAGGCCTCTGGAATCTCACCAATGATGCTAAAGCCAAGTTTCTGCCAGAGATTAACGGCCCGCTCATTACTTTTTACGACGATGTTAAACTGCATTGCCCTGTAGCCTAATTTTTTGGCTTCCCGGATGGAATACTCACCCATCAACTTCCCGATACCCTGACCCTCGTAGTCGGCAGAAACCATATAGGACGCGTTGGCAATGTGCGAACCGAGATCGACCTGATTGTCTTTTATAACGAACGTACCGGCAACGTTTCCATCCACGGTGGCTACGTAGGTGTGCTTGTCATCACCACACCAATAACGTAGCATCGTTTCCTTTGACGAATTGGGCGCAAAACAATACGTATCCCCCGTTGCTATCACGGTTTTGATGATGGCCCAAATAGCGTCCTGATCGCTATAAACCGCCTTGCGAATATCAATCATTCGTGTTTTATAAGCGTCTGGTCAACGTTGTTCAGCGTTTAGCCGATGCTGTTTCTGTTGCAGCAGACGATTGACCTACTATTATGAGTTGAAAAAAGACTAAGGTTATAAACAGGCAGACAAAACCGGGAAAAACAGAACCGGCTCCCTTATAAAGTCCATTTCCAAGACTTGAATCTGACGTTCGGAAATCGAGGTACGTGTAGTAAGCATGTGCTATAAACAAAAGTCGGCTCATCCATAGCTTAAGTTGCCGATCTCTACCATACCAGCCCACCAGGCCGATAATTAACCCCAGTATAATCATGTGCGAGTAAACCCAGAATATAGCGTCGTAGTAGTGCGGGGAACTGAGTACTACCGCAGGCACTTGAAAATCGGCCATACTCGTCATCAACCCTCTGGCGAAAAGGCTTCCGCCCATAATTACGTACAGAAAGCAGACGATCACGCAACACGTTTTGAATCCGGGTAAAAAACGTTGAATTAAATCCATATAGAGATAAAGCTATGTTGTACGACTCTACTTATACCACTCCTGCCGGACAGGAAAATGACGTCTCCGGAATTGAAATTACCACCGCACCTGCCCGTCGCCCACGACAATCCATTTTTCGGTTACTAACTTCTCCAGCGCGAACGGCCCGCGTGCGTGAAGCTTCTGGGTCGAGATACCGATTTCGGCACCTAATCCGAACACGCCCCCGTCGGTGAAGCGGGTCGATGCATTGGCATAAACAGCAGCCGCATCGACTTCAAACAAAAACCGGTCGATGAGGGCCTGATCCTGGGATAGAATCACTTCAGAATGGCGCGACGAATACGTTTGCAGATGCGATAAGGCTTCGTCCAATCCAGCCACTACTTTCACCGCACATTTATAATCCAGAAATTCGCGGCCGAAGTCTTCCGGCTGAGCGTGTTGCAGATTGTCATAATCCGCTTTTTCAAAAATAGCGTACGCCATTTCATCCGCGAAAACCTCTACGTTCCATTTCGTGAAATCGGCGGTCAGCATGGGTAAAAAGCGGTCAGCGATGGTTTCGTCAACCAGCACGCAATCGAGGGAGTTACAGACCGATGGGCGCGACACGCGGGCATTCACGACAATAGCGGCAGCTTTGTCTAAATCGGCGGTTTGCTCAACGTACGCGTGACAAACGCCCGCACCGGTTTCGATCGTCGGTACCAATGAGTTTTTGCGCACAAACTGAATCAGCGAATCGGAACCGCGCGGAATAATAATGTCTACGTAACGCGTGGCAGTCAGCAGTTCGTTGACTACGGCCCTGTCGGGCGGGAGCAGGGTGACGGCTGCTTTGGGTACGCCAAATTCAATTAATACGCTCTGAATCAGGGAAATCAAGTAGCGGTTTGAGAAATCGGCTTCTTTGCCGCCCTTCAATACGCACGCATTTCCCGACCGCAAACATAGCGACGCCACATCGACCGTTACGTTCGGACGGGCTTCGTAAATAACACCGACCACACCCAGCGGCACAGCGATTTTTTTGAGTTTTAACCCCTGTTCGAGGGTGCGTTCCAGAATGACTTCGCCCGCCGGGTCGGGCAATACGGCTACTTCGCGCAAACTTTTAGACAAGTCAGCTACTCGGTTTTGGGTCAGTTTCAGCCGGTCATATTTAGGGTCTGATTCCGGCATTCGGTCGAGGTCTTTCTGATTCTCGGCCACAATCTCGGTAGTATGCGCATCAAGCACATCTGCCAGCCGGTTGAGCAGGTCGGTTTTTTGGGCCGGGCTAAGTCGCCGAACAGAAGCTGCGGCCTGTTGCGTGGCCTGAAGGAGGGGCGTAATAGATGTCATTGATTATGAACTCGTTAGCTGACTATGTATGTGAGTATTTCCGCCAGCGAAATATCAAAACTACTGGTCACAACCTCCGAGTCATTTCGGTAATCGTGTTTGTGATGCGGAAAAGAGATCAGTTTAGGGAAGTGGGGTACGTTATCCCAACGCATCAACCAGCTATCATCAGCTTTTTGCCATTGGAAGGCATATTTACGAGTTGTCTCGTCGATGTACTCTTTCGTAAAAGTACCGACCCGTCAAGTAGATCGATTCGGAGTTTTAATAGTGTCGCATCATCAAGATCGTAATGATTCAGTACGTCATAACTAATCACGAGCGGATGCTGATCCAGCCAGTTCAGAAAATCCATATGATACTGTAAATGAAGGGCCTGTTTAGTCGATTACTTCGATGTTTCCATTCTTAATATCCTGAATTTTAGCGTTGATACGAACCAGAAATTCATGAGCCGCTTTCCAGTCAATATAATCACTCCACTCGTCAACTATCTCTTTGTCAGCCGTTTCAAATTGCTTTTCAAACGCTTCGAGCGACATACTGTACTTCCGCTCAAACATGGATATGTCTGATTGAAAGCGATGCTTTTTAGTCAGATAGTCGAACATCATCCATTGCTTCACGGCCTGTTTACTTACTTGTACCATATCGAACGTGCGTTAAAAGACAAAGTTGGGCAAAAAGATTGGTCTACAAAAGTACAATATCATTAGCGTTGGCGACCTCAACGTTTTGCTGATTAAGCTGTTGCGACAAGGTGTCCGACGAAATTCGGGCGCGGGCCACGGCGATAGTCTTCTGGTCTTCGCTTAGAATTTCAATCATTTCGCCCGTCGCAAAATCGCCCAGAATCGTCCGGATACCGACCGCCAACAGACTGCGTCGCTGTTGCAACGCCCGCACCGCTCCCGCATCGACCTGCACCCGCCCAACGGCTAAACTACCGCTGCCAAGCCATCGATTTCGGGCGGAGAGAGCAGTGGCCTGTGGAATAAATTCAGTGCCAATTTCACTACGTAAAGCACGTCTGAGACTGTCTGGTTCATTCATTCCGAAAATCACGACCCGAATGCCCATGCGGGTTGCCAGTTTGGCAAAGGTCAGCTTGGACGCCATACCACCCAAACCTAATGAGGATTTGTCAGTCCGAACAACACCAAAAACACGTTCATCAAATTCGGTTACCTGTCTGATAATCTGACTGTTGCTATCTAATAAGCCACCGACCGACGTGCAAAGCATGAGAGCTTCGGCTCCGAAACCAACGGCAATGAGCGTTGCCAGTTCGTCGTTATCGGAGAACTTCAGTTCACGGTTGCTCACAACATCGTTTTCATTGGCAATCGGAATTAAATCGTTGGCCCACAGTTCCTCATAGGTTTGTTTTAACTGAAGAAACTGATCGCGGTTAGCAAAGTGATGACGCTCGCACAGGCTTTGAGCAATGGCGATTCCGTAAATAGAAAAAAATCGGGAGTATTGATTGAGTAACAGCAGATTGCCGACAGCCGCAGCCGCTTTTCGCTGGGTAATATCACCCCGGTAGTCCCGGATTAAGGCTTTGCCGGCACCCACCGCCCCGGATGATACCAGCACAATCCGGTAGTGTGGGTGAAGGGCCGCTACCTGCCGGGCAATGTCCACCATAACCGGCTCGTTCGGTTCGCCATTGGGTTTTGTAATGGATGCAGTGCCGAATTTAAGAACAAGGACGGGCTTTTTCATACGGGCAAAGATACGTATCAACCCATGTCGAGCAGCGTACGACTCAGCTATTGATTTGTTTTTTGGACACCGGCGGAGGGGTTATAAACTGGGTTTTTCGCCGGATGGCGGCACGTAGTTGTTTCAGGTAATCGGCTTTAGGAATCTCGATGGCTCCGTATCGCCGAACGTTGTCGTTGATAAACTGGGTGTCGAGCAGGGTAAACTGTTGCTGGCGAAGAATAAGAATCAGGTGATGAAAGGCCACCTTTGACGCATTACTAACCCGATTAAACATCGACTCGCCAAAAAAAGCAGACCCCAGCGACACGCCATATAAGCCGCCCACTAACCGATTGTCAATATACGTTTCTACACTGTGAGCCAGCCCCATCTGGTGCAGTTCGGTGTAGGCATTAATTATCTCTTCCGAAATCCAGATGCTGTCGTCGTCTGACCGGGGAACAGCACAGCCGCGCATCACGTCGGTGAACGCGGTGTTGATGCGAATCTCAAACAGATCCCGATTTAATACAGGACGAAGTGATTTAGCAGGTTTATACGTAGTGATCGGGATAATGGCACGCGGGTCGGGCGCGTACCAGTATAGCGTACCGTCTGCATCGGCCATCGGAAAAATGCCATTTATGTAGCCGTAAATCAGATCGTCAGCAGAAAGCTTATCCATCAAAAGTATAGATGCGTAGAAAGGCAAAGATAAAAAA
>JANPJE010000442.1:0-3615 GCA_031425355.1 Spirosoma sp.
CCGCTGGACAAAACCCGATTCTGGAGCGTAGAACGGTCGAAAACGCCAATCGGAACCTCTTGAAATACTTAAAACCGGGCTTGTCTGTACTCGACATCGGTTGCGGGTCAGGAGCGATTACCCGCAGCATTGCCGAAAAAACCGGTCCGTCCGGGCGTGTTCTGGGCATCGACCCCAACGAAAACCTGATTGAACAGGCCCGGCAAAACGCGGTCAGTTTACCGGGCATTTCGTTCCAACAGGCTGATGTGTATTCGTTCGATATAGCCGAACAGTTCGACCTTGTTACGTGCGCCAGAACGCTGCAATGGCTGGCCCAACCCGAAGCTGCGTTGCTGAACATGAAGCGGTTTGTTAAGCCGGGCGGCTGTCTGGCACTCCTCGACTATAACCACCAGAAGATTGTCTGGACACCGGAACCGCCACAAACGATGCAAACCTTTTACGATGCGTTCCTGCAATGGCGACAGGATGCGGGCTTCGACAACGCCATTGCCGACCATCTGGAAGCGATGATGCACCGCATTGGTTTTGACTCGGTACAGGTAGAAAATCAGTCTGAAATCGCGCAAAAAAATGACCCTACTTTTGCCGTAGCAAGTCGATTATGGGCCGAAGTTGCCGAATTGCGCGGCCCTCAATTGGTGCAGGCTGGATACATTACCGAGACGCTACGTTTGCAGGCCATCACCGATTACGACAACTGGATTGCCACCGTAGGCGAGTCGATGGTGGTGTACATGCTGGCTGTTGAAGCGGTCTTGTGATATGGGGTATCGTGGTGTTGGGTTCTGGAATGCCACGATACCCCACCATATCTCACCATTAAATCGAAACCGTCCGGTCGCGGGAGATAGTGCGCCATTCACTTGTAACAGATTTATTTTCAATAACATAAGCACGCTCGTATAGAGCAACCGTTGGGCAAATGTGATTGGGTAGTCCGTAGAGCACATCCCCGATTTCATACGAATGTCCTACCCCTGCTTCGAGTACTAAATGCTCCTCGCTTTGCCCAATGGCCACTAAATCCGGGGCATTTAAAAACGTAATACGCTGGCTTAACTCACCTTCGGCGGCAACGGATTTATGGCCGATATCAACGCAAAGTTTGGTTGAATCGGGGAGTGAAACGACCCGCCCAACCACCAAAGCCGCTGGTTGAAACGGTTGTTCCGGCAGTCCGGTCTGGTAGCCTTTATCCCAATAAATAAACGTACCGGGACTGCACTCGACACCGGGTCGGCGGGCGTGGATCGGGAACGTCGGGCTTCCGCCAACGATCAGTATGGGCGATGCAAACCCACGAGCCGAAAGTGTATCGCACATAAGTTGTACAGGCCAGAAAGCGGCATCGCACTGCGCCGTCCGAACGGCCAAATCCGGGTCGCGCAGGTGACCGTCGTAGGCGTGTAAACCCAGTTGCCGGACGCCCGGCAACTGGTCGAGTTCAGTGTAGAGCGTCAGTACGGCACCGCCGGGAGCCAGGCCCGTTCGGTTCATGCCCACGTTCAAATCGACGTAAACCGGAACGACACATGCAGCCGCTACCGCCAGTTCTGACAGTTGGTGAGCGGAAACGGAATTATCGACTAAACAGGAAAATGCCGTTGCCGGATATGCCTGCATCAAGGCGAGCAGCCGGTGAATCTTGACTTCGTTGGGCTGATAAGCAAGCAATACGTCGGGAGCGCCGATCATCGCCAGCATTTCTGCTTCGGCAATGGTCGCACACTTAAACTTTTGAATACCAGCGTCAAGCATCATCTGGCTGGCCTCCCGCGACTTATTGGTTTTAACATGTGGTCGCAACCGACTCACGTCGCCAATGGTGTTTATCAGCCGGGTAATGTTTTGCTGCACCCGGTCGGGGTAAATGACCAGCGCGGGCGTATCAAGTTGGGCGATGTTGTCAATCGAATACCAGGGCGTTTGTTCCATGCTTAAACCAGTTCAAACAGGGCTTCTATTTCAACCGGAATGTTGCCGGGCAATGAACCCATCCCCACCGCCGACCGAACGCCAACACCGTTATCTGGCCCCCAGATGGTCGAAAAAAGTTCGCTGCATCCATTGATAACGTACGGATGCCGCTCAAAATCGGCGGTGCAGCTTACCATACCCAGCACTTTAATCACACGTTTTACCCGGTCGAGACTGCCGAGGTTGGTCCGTATGGTCGATAAAATAGTAAGTCCAACCTGACGGGCGGCCAGTTTCCCCTGCTCGATGTCCAGATCGGCCCCAACGCGGCCAGTAATCAGGGTTTTATCGTTCAGAACCGGCCCGTGCCCCGATACGTACAGGTACTTTCCGTCAATCAGATACGGTTTGTAAACGCCCATCGGCTGAGGGGCGGGTGGCAAGGAAAAGCCGGTTTCGGCGAAGGCTTTTTCGGGTGATATGAGGTCGGGCTGCATACAGAATCAAACGGTTTTCGCCGAAAAGTAAGGCTTTTTATGGACTTATTTAGTGAAGAATCTCCGGTTAATAGGTTGCTTTGAAGGTTCCATCAGACTCAAAGACAATCGACACTGCATGATAGATGTTCCCGGTATAATCAACCTGGTCCGTCACCCACATATCGGTTGTTTTCCCCAAAATCCGGGCGATACGTTGCTGGCGCGGGGGTCGGGTATAGACCCGGTTACCAACCACTTCCTCAAAACAAGCCATGCTTCTGCGTGTGGCGACTGACGATTCTAAAGTGGGGTTCATTTTTGTGCCCTGTTCGTCTCCCTTGTACACGAGGATTAACCGGAACTTGCCGGATCGCTGAAAGAAATAACCTATGGGAACAGCCTCTTTATACCGATCGTCGTAACAACACTCGATTTGCCAGGAGTCTTTACCTCCTGCGTTCTTGAATTCGGTAAGCAACAAAATACCCATTGGTCCGTTTTCGCTGTCAATCTCGGAATAATGGCTGTACTGCAAATAATTCTGGTAAGCCTGTAACACCGCTGACCCTCCCGGTTTTTTCGTCAGATCGTAGTGAGGACATGTGGGCGGTCGCAGCAGTACGTCTATCTGCTGGCTGAAACCGGGAGTTGACAACCCGACCCCCAACAGAATTAGGCTGATCTTGAGATAGTTATTCATTTTGATTGACTCATAAAACGTATTGATATAATCACACCTCCTCAATCACCGACTCGCCTGCCGATTTGCTTCCGTTCGTCCATCGCCAGCGTTCGTGCAGGCGAATACGGCCATCGGGTAGTGTTTCGGGAGTTGATTCGCAGTGGCCCGTCATTAGTTCGTTCTGCGCGTTAACATGCTGATAGGCAAACCGCAGCGACCCGTCGGCCCCAACCAATCCGGTCAGCGTGCCGAAGCGAACGGAGCCGCCCTGATACGTTGCCCAGACAATGTCATCCTGCTGAAAATAAGCAAACAGCGTCTCGCCCGACACCTCACCGTTGGGCGAGTTGGACACAGAACGGAACTGCCGATTATGGTAATTTATCATGGAAAATAGTCAGGGGGTTGTAACGGGAAGTTTAATAACAAATTCCGTGAAAAGTCCCGGTTCGGTGCGTACCTCCAATTGCCCGCCATGCGCTTTGGCAATAATGTCATAACTCAGCGACAGACCCAGCCCGATGCCCTGAC
>JANPJE010000443.1:0-3666 GCA_031425355.1 Spirosoma sp.
AACGCCTACGAATATTCGCAACTCAGTTACGAAGCCAAAAACAACGCGTATCTGGATCGCAACCCGACGGGTAAACCGACCGATGCGAACGATGTTCGGAGCAGGGGAGTGGGTGCACCGAGTACGCTTATTCAGCCCGAAATTGTGCCGTATCTGTCGGGAACGCCCGGACTGACCAACACTGACTGGCAGGACGAAATTTTCCGATCGGCTGCTATTACGAACCACACACTGTCTATTTCGGGTGGGAAGGACAATGTCAAGTTTTACGTATCGGGAAATTATATGGACCAGCGGGGGATCGTTATTAATTCTGGCTACAAACGGTATAGCGCACGTGCCAATGTCGATGTAAAAAGCGGGCGGCTTTCAGTAGGTGTCAACCTCAATCCAACGTACTCGTATCACGATCTGGTAAAAGCCGAAGGGCCGTATTTGGGCGAAGGCGTTGTGGGTCTGGCTGTGCAAATGGCTCCGATTTTCCCGGTTACGAATGCCGATGGTTCGTATAATTTCGGCGGTAATGGTTGGGGTTACGGTGCTACGTCGATTCTGAATCCGGTAGCAATCGCCAATCAGGTGAATGATAAATTAAGCCAACTGCGGGTGCTGGGCAATGTTTACGCCCAATATGACATCACCAAAGGGCTTTCGTACCGGCTCAGTGTAGGTACCGACATCAACAGTTTTCAGCGCGATTACTACCGGCCATCGACCCTCGAAATCCGGGATCGGAAGGGCGCGTCGACGCCAACGGGCTTCTCCCGGTCGCAGAATTTCGTGAACTGGCTCGTCGAAAATACGCTGAATTACAACCGTTCATTTGGTTTGCATACCGTGTCGGCACTGGCGGGTTTCTCGTCGCAGAAAGATCGTCGGACGGCGAACGAACTGACGGCAACCAACTTCCCGAATGACTTAGTACAAACCCTCAACGCCGGGCAGGTTTCGTCAGGCAGCTCCGACGTTCAGGAATGGTCGCTGCTGTCATACATTGGCCGGGTGCAGTATGATTACAATGGAAAATACCTGCTGTCGGCAGCGATACGTGCCGATGGCTCATCGCGCTTCGGCCGCAACAACCGCTACGGTTCGTTTCCATCGGTATCGGCGGGCTGGAACGTATCGCAGGAGCCGTTTCTGAAGTCGGTTTCGTGGCTGAGCGATTTGAAATTACGCGCCAGCTACGGCCTGACGGGTAACTTCCAGATTCCGAATTACGGGTCAGTGAGTTTGCTCAATTACCAGAATTATATTCTCGGCAACGAAGCCATCGTGAGCGGTCTGGCTCCCGGCAACTCAGCCAATGACAAGCTGAAATGGGAAAAAACGGCCATGTTCGACATTGGCTTCGATGTAAGTTTTCTACGTAACCGCCTGAATCTCACTGTCGATTATTATAACGCCAATACGTCGGACCTGCTGCTGAACGTACCGGTGCCGCGTGCGTCGGGGTTCAGCACGGAGTTACAGAACATCGGCAAAGTGAATAATCAGGGGATTGAATTTACGCTTGGTACGCGCCAGACGTTTGGCCGTTTCCGGTGGGATGCCAGTGCCAACCTCGCGGCCAACCGCAACAAAGTGATCGCTCTCGGACCCTCCGGCGACCCGATTATTGTGGCGGGTGGTGTGGCTGGTGCGCAGTTTATTACCCAGATTGGCCGACCGATTGGCGAGTATTATACGATGATTTACGACGGTGTGTTTAAAAATCAGGCCGAAGTCGATGCGTACCCGCGCACGACAACGACCCGCCCCGGCGATTTCAAATTTATCGACAACAACGGTGATAAAAGAATTGATTTTAGCAGCGACCGCGCCGTCACGGGCAGTTATTTTCCGAAATTCACCTTTGGGTTCACTAATAATTTCGCGTATCAGGGCTTCGATCTGGGCGTTGCTGTTCAGGGCGTTCAGGGCCATAAAATCCTCAACCTGATCCGTCGCTACGTATATAACCTCGAAGGCAACGGCAACCTTTTCCGGGGTTCGCTCGACCGCTGGCAATCGGCTGAGAATCCGGGTAGTGGGTTAGTAAACCGCGCCAACCGGCTGGCCTCCGGCTCGAACGGCGAAATATCGACCTGGCACATTGAAAACGGTTCCTACGTTCGTATCCGCACCATTACGCTTGGCTACACACTGCCCACGGCGTTGCTGCAAAAGATACACCTTAGCCGGGCGCGGCTCTACGTGACAACGCAAAATCCGTTTACGTTCACAAAGTACCTCGGCTACAATCCCGAAGTCAACAGCCGCCCCGACAGTGCGCTTTCGTCGGGCGAAGATTATGGAACGTATCCACTGCCCCGCACGACGTCGGTTGGTATTAACCTGTCATTTTAATCAGCCATGAAAAAAATAGCCTTATTTCTTACCGCCTTTGTTGGACTGACGGCCTGCCAGAAAGATTTCCTGGAACTGAAGCCACTGTCGCAGCCCAACGTGGACAACTTTTATAAAACGGCCAATGACTTTGGCAATGCCGTCAACGGTGCGTACGACGCCCTGCAAAGTTCAACGCAGTACGGAAGCGATTTCAACACGATCATCGAAGCCCGAGGTGACAATGTTCTCGACAATGACCCCTCGTCAAATGCGGGTCTGCGCTATAACATCGACCGGTTCATTGAGCCAACCACAAACAGCGTTCTGCGCGATACGTGGGGGAGTCTGTACACGGGCATCAACCGCTGTAATCTGATCCTCGACAAGATCGACGCCATACCGATGGATGCTCCGCTGAAAGCCCGTTACAAAGGGGAAGCGCAGTTTATCCGGGCTTTGTCTTACTTCAATCTGGTGCGGCTATGGGGGAAAGTGCCGCTCGTATTGACAGCGGGCACCACCACCGATGCCCGGTCGTACACGCGCAACGAGATCGCCGATATTTACACAGCCATTGAAAAAGACCTGACGGCGGCTGCCGCTGGTTTGCCTGCCAGCTATACCGGCAACGACATTGGCCGGGCAACGTCGGGCGCGGCCAAAGGCTTGCTGGGGAAGGTGTATGTGACGAATAAAAAGTATGATCTGGCCGTTGCGGCCTTGAAAGACGTCGTTACGGGAACGACCTATCAGTTGCTGCCCAATGTGGCCGATGTGTATTCAGTCGCCAATAAAAACAACGCGGAACTGCTATTTGCCGTGAAGTTCAGAAAAGGCGGATTGCTGGGTGAGGGGCATGGTTCGTGGTACGGCACTAACATTGGCGACAACATCGAACCGTCGTTGCGGGCGGCCTATTCGCCGGGCGACAAGCGGCTTCCGCTAACGGTGCAGGTTCGGGTGCCGAGTAGTGTCAATTCTGTGCCGAGAAAGTTTTACGATGAATTGTCCGGAACAAACGACGTAGGCAACGATTTTCCGGTGTTACGTTTTGCGGATGTGCTGCTTCTGTACGCCGAAGCACTGAACGAAGTTGGTTATCAGGCTGCCGGCGAAGCGTTTACTGCACTAAATCGGGTACGTACCCGCGCGGGCGTTTCAGTTTATACGGCGGCAGACCTTGCCACTAAAGAAGCGTTTCGCACGGCGGTGATTAAAGAACGTCGGCTGGAGCTGGCTCTGGAAAACGACCGCTGGTTCGACCTGATCCGCACGGGTACGGCGGTGGATGCCATCAAAGCAACGAATATCACCATGCCTGCTTATCGGGTGTAT
>JANPJE010000444.1:0-5427 GCA_031425355.1 Spirosoma sp.
TGCTTGATATAGGGCGTTGCTACGCTGATGTCTTCGGGCTGCGACTGTCGCGTGGCCTTATACATCGGGAATTTCTCGTGCCTAAACGTCTTTTTTGACGAGTCGAACGCAACACCAATGTGAGTTGGTTTCTCCTTCGTCAACACCTCAATCATGGCATTCATGAAGCCAAAAATGGCGGATGTATTTGTGCCGCGCGACGAGATGCGGGGTGACTTGCTGAACGCAAAGTGAGCGCGGTAAATAAGAGCCAGCGCGTCAAGTAAAAACAGTTTCTTGGTTGGTTTTGCCATTCGATAAAAAGCACTAATCAGTCTCCCAAAGGTCGAAAGTCTTATCGACAATCAACCATTTCCAAACCGACAATTTACAAGGTAATGCAGAACAAATCTCGCTCAAGTATAACAGGTAACGGTGGGTTTTGATTCCTGTTTTCGGCATGTACAACAATGAATCGCCCGGCAATTAACCCCTGATTGAGAGCCATTTACCGGGCGATTCACGTTAATTATTGGCTGAGTCAAATTCCCAAGCTTGACGGTCGCGAAGGCAACTACTGAGGCAATAACAGCCGGTCAATAATGTGTACGATCCCATTCGTCGCAGTAATATCCGGCCCGACAATGTTGGACGCGGTGCCACCATTACCTTTGCCCGTTACGGTTAGAGCCGTAGTACTGACGCCCGCCGTAATTGTGCCGCCCTGCAATGTCGTCAAACTTGAACCGCTGGTAATCAGCGGACTATACGTACGATTAGCAACTACATGATAACTTAAAATTGTAGCGAGTGTAGCAGCAGGCGTCTTTGCAATTGCGGCAGAATCAATACCTACAGCCACAAATGCCGCATCGGTTGGCGCAAATACGGTAATAGGTCCGGTACCTACCAGCGACGTAACGAGGCCGGTTTTAGCAACGGCAGCCTGAAGAAGTTTGAACGAAGCCGTTGGTAAAAGTTGCGGAATTCCCTGAATGGTCTGAACCACATTGCCAAAAACAGGGGGCAACAGTACGCGGTCAATAGCGTGGACGATGCCGTTATTCGCCTGACCATCAGCCTGAAGCACCCGTGCGCCATTGATGGAAACAGTGCTCGACGTAGTGGCTGACGACGACGCAACTCTGGATATGTATACCGGCAATCCGGCCAATGTTTGCTGCGACGTATTGATGGCCGATGGTATCGCCGAGGCTTCCACACGCGTACCAAGTACGTGGTACTGAAGTACCGTTTTCAGCAGCTCAACCGGGGCCGCATTAATGGCCGTTGCATCGACATAACCGAAGGCCCTGAATGCATCGTCCGTTGGGGCGAACAGAGTATATGTACCGGGTTGGCCGAATGTACCATCCAGGCCAGCCCGGACAAGAGCCGCTTTGAGTAGCGTAAAGCGGCTTCCTGACGTAATAAGTTCGCTAATCGTCGGAACGGGAGTGGCGGATGTGTCCTCTTTTTTACAGGCTGAAAAAGAGAACGTTAACAGCGTTAGTAAAGCAACGAAAAAGCTTAATTTACGTCCGGCAGACAGGTTTTGATTCAATAGCATGATTGTTTGGGAGTTAGTAAAACGAGCGTGGAACGGGTATGCCCACTTGATGAAAACGACAAGTTAATCGTTTTGTTCTCCACTCAGTCCCTGATGTTTTTGATGCAGATAGCCATCTGGTTCTCAAACTATTCGCCTGATCTGGAGTTGTTTTCCTAAAACCACCGCTCATTATGAAACGTAACTACCTGATTTTAGGGTTACTAACTTTGTCGCTAAGTTGCCAAAACCGCTCTTCTGAACAATCCAATTCTGAATCGACCGATACCGCTTCGGCTACAACCGCGACGGCGTCGACGTCTGCCGACACCGTCTGTTTTCGGCAGATTATGAGCCGCGACACAACCACCCTTCGGTTAGTTGTTAACGGCGAGCAGGCTTCGGGTTATCTGGATATAAAACCGTACGAAAAGGATCGGGCGCGGGGTTCGTTTCAGGGAACTGTTAAAAACAACCAGATTCAGGCCGACTGGCAGCGTTCGGGCGAGGGCAAAACGCAACCCTACACGCTCGATTTAACCCTAAAAGGCGACAGCATTTCGTGGTACGAAGGCGAACGTATTGAAAAACAGGGAAAATGGGTGTTAAAGCAGCCAAACACCGGATTTAATTACATACTCATCAAAACCGATTGCCCGCCCAATCTATAGAAGTTGATGATAATAGGTCGATAGAGATGTCATCTTTCACGGACAGTCAATATAAAGATGACATCTCTATCGGTACAGCCCTTACAATCACGACAGCATTTTTTCGGGCTTCTTCTCCCCTACCGGCTGACGGTATTTTTGAAAAGGCATTTTCAGCAGATTGCCAATGCGCGAGTGCTCATGCGGTTCAGGGTGGGTGTCGATGCCATATCGAATGTCCTTACCGGCCATTTCATGATACGTACCGAAGAGCCAGTCCCAGTACGGAAAAATATTGCCATAATTGGTATTTGTGACGGGCAGTACGTAATGGTGATGAACATGGTGCATGTTGGGCGTCACAATCACTAAACCCAGCAGCCGGTTGGCCCAGCGGGGCAGCTCAATATTGGCGTGGTTGAACTGCGATAACACGACCGATAGCGCCTGATACAAAAAAACGAGCCACATCGGTGCGCCTGTAATTAAAACGGCCAGCGTTGTAAAAACAAAACGAATCACACTCTCGCCGGGATGATGCCGATTGGCACTGGTCGTGTCCAGATACGTATCGGTGTGGTGAATGAGGTGAAACCGCCACAGAAATTTACTCTTGTGCTGGGTCCAGTGGGGCATCCACGCGCCAATTAAATCCATCATCAACAAACCGGTGACGGCCTCCGCCCAAAGCGGCAGAGAAACCCACGGCAATAGCCCAATCTGGTTTTGCACAACCCAATCGCTGGCTTTCAGTAGTATGAAAGCCAGTACAAAATTGACGGCGATGGTGGTCAGCGTAAAAAAAATATTGATACCTGCGTGGTGAAGTTTTCGGTAGTCCGGCGTGTGCTGATTGAACTGAAATAAAGGAACTGCGCTTTCAATCAGCCAGAAAAGCGCGATGCCACCCACCAGAATCAGACTTCGGTGCAACGATGGAATGTGCTCAAAATAGTTGGCAAACTGCTCCATGAACATTGTGTTGAGTTTGTTGATATCTTCCAAATTTACAACGAAATAGTGAAATTAAGTTGTACAAATGAACGGTTTTCCTGCCAGATCTGAGCAAACTTTACACTTCGTTTGCCCATGTCAGTTTTCAATGGTTGGTTTGCAAATCTGTTCGCTGCTTTTAAGTTGACGGATTATTTCTACAGACAAACGAACGAATGCCCCAACCCAAATACGCCCGCGAGTCCATGACGGTAATGACCGAAATGGTGCTGCCCAACGATACGAATACGCTGAATAATTTGATGGGCGGGCGACTCCTGCATTTTATGGACATTGCGGCTGCTATTGCCGCCCAAAAACACTCGAACCGGATTGTCGTCACGGCATCAGTCGATAACGTATCCTTTGCCGAACCCATCCGGCTCGGCAATATCGTGACCATGAAAGCCCAGGTGACGCGGGCGTTCAGTTCGTCAATGGAGGTATTTATTGAGGTCTGGGCAGAGGATATTCCAGCGGGCATCCGGGTCAGCACCAACAGTGCGTTCTATACCTTCGTAGCCGTTGACCAGAGCGGTCGACCCATTGAAGTACCAGCAGTTTTGCCCGAAACCGACGACGAAAAAGACCGCTACGCCAGTGCCCTTCGCCGACGCCAGTTACGGCTGGTTCTCGCCGGACGCATGAAACCCGAGGACGCCACGGAACTGCGGGAGTTTTTGAAGGTTTGAAGTTTACAGTTTGTGGTTCGTAGTCCCGGCGGGGAACCGCAACTACGAACCACAAACTGTAAAACATATAACTCAATTAGCCACCTTCAGCGATTGCCAGGCCACCATTTGCCACTGATTGCCTTTGCGAACATACACATCAGTATAGCGCAGACGCGTATTGATTGTCTCGCCGTTGCTTGTTGCCCGAACCATACATAGTCCGTTGATGACAGCCGTATTGCCATAAATACGCACGGTCTGTTCCAGCGCATCAATGGCGTCGTATTTCGATTTGCCATCCCGGATGGATTGAATGTATGCTTGCTTGGAATCCGTGCCACCGTGCGAATGGGTGTAAACCAAATCGTTAGCAAGTATCTGATCCAGAACGGCGTAGTTCTTGCTCACCTGCGCAGCAAAACGTTGTCTTTCGGTTTCAATGACAGCCTTTTCATCTGCCGAAGGGGCGGATTTTGCAACTGTAGCAGCCGCCGAAGGTGAAACCGCAACAGCCGAAGGCGACGTTTGTGCCCACACGAGTTGGAGCGACAGGACACAGCAGAGGGTCAGAATAGTTTTCATGTGCGTAGTTGGTAAGCCCTTAAAAGTCAGCCACATCGCGTCTTTACTATTTAGCCCCGTTCATCTGCGTAATGGCCTGATACACCAGCACTTTAAACTTGTCGGTCAAATCGCCGTAGCTATTCGGGAATTTCTGCGTGTAGATTAGCGCGATAATATCTTCCTGCGGATCAACCCAGTACGTCGTTCCGAAAATACCACCCCAGTCAAAACTCCCCTGCGACACCGGCATCCGAGCCGCGCTCCGCTCTGACGTAATGGCGAAACCTAATCCGAATTTGTTCAAACCCTGATTCAGTTCGCCAATCTGGTTTGTCGTAATGAGCCGCACGGTTGCCGGGCTGAGCAGACGTTTTCCGTTGTATTCGCCACCGTTGAGTAGCATTTGCAGGAAAACGGCGTAGTCATACAGTGTCGAACTCAGCCCGGCACCGCCCGAAAAATACGTACCGTTCACGTTCGGAAAATCGGGGGATGCGCCTAAGCGGGCCGTTTGCCGCTGGAGTGCCATTGTCGAATCTTCGGTGTAAAGTGCCGCTAAGCGATTTTGTTTGGCCGCAGGCAGATAAAAATACGTGTCGTTCATGCCCAGCGGCTCAAACAGGCGCGTACGCAGAAACTGGTCGAGCGGTTGCCCCGACCAGACTTCAATCAGTCGGCCCAGCAAATCGACGCTCAATCCGTACGTCCAGCGTTCGCCGGGCTGGTGCGACAGCGGAAGCGCGGCCAGTGCGGTCATGGCTTCATCGAGTTTGCGGTCGGGCGTACCGATGCCACTCGGAATTTTGTATTTGGCATAGATGGCGTTCATCTCTTTCGAGCCAATAACCGGATAGCCAATGCCAGATGTATGGGTCAGCAACTGCCGAATCGTGATTTCGCGCTTTGCCGGAACGGTCGTGAAAGTCGTATCTTTCTCATTGAATTTGTCCAGCACTTTCGGGTTCTTAAACGCCGGAATATATTTCGAAACGGGATCATCGAGCAGGAATTTACCCTC
>JANPJE010000445.1:0-3631 GCA_031425355.1 Spirosoma sp.
ACCGTTATTCGACCTCATTCAGCAGTATAATCAACTGAAAGAGAGCGAGTTTAGTGGACAAGCTGACCAAACGATTTTGATTGTGAGCGACAAAGGCGTTCCGGCGTATCCAGTTCTGATTCAGCGGATTGTAAAGCGAAACCTAACCCTCGTGACAACGCTGGAGAAGAAAAGTCCACACGTATTGCGTCACTCGTTTGCCACCCATTTATTGAATCGGGGCGCCGACCTCAACGCTATTAAAGATTTGCTCGGTCACAGTAGTTTGGCAGCCACCCAGATTTATACACATACCAGCTTAGAGCAACTGAAAAAGACCTACGATCAGGCGCATCCCAAAGCGAAAAACTAACAACATACCTACAGTCTTTAGCCCATATTTTCCCCCCATCTGGGCTAAATCCCATAGGTACGTAGGTACATTAATTATATGAATATTCTCCAGATGAGCCAAACGCTGTTCTATCTTATTGAGCAGCAACCTAATTCCGAAAAAGCGGTTTCTTACCTTCGGGAGCAGGCCGACGCATTTCAAACAAATCCACAGACCAGTATCTTCTATCGGGTCTTTACGGCTTTACCCCGTTTCGTCGGCAAACAACTCATTTCCGTCCCGGCTGACATGGACTTTTCTCTAAAACGGATACGTCCCGGCTTTACGGTTTCCGGCTGGACACTCGACCGGTTGGCACGGGTGTGGTGGCTGCTCCAACTTCCCGCCGACGATGAAACGGCCTATGTGAAAACGATTACGCAACTTTTCAAAGCGGGGGAACTCAACGAATTAGTCGCGCTGTATTCGGCTTTGCCGGTGTTAGGTCATCCTGAAGCGTGGCGATTTCAGGCGACGGAAGGGATTCGGAACAACATTGCTGATGTGCAGTCGGCCATTATGCTGCACAACCCGTACCCCGCCGATCACTTTGACGAAGCCGCGTGGAATCAAATGGTGCTGAAGGCGTTTTTTACGGATAAAGACGTAACGCAAATTACTGGACTGGCCGAACGAAAAAACGCCCGGCTTGCCCAAACGCTGGCCGATTACGCTGCCGAACGCCGGGCTGCCGGACGCAGTTTGCCGCCAAATATCGAGATGCTGATGTGACACAGAAACACCGGGTTAAAACCCGGTGCAAGTCATTTCGGCTACATCATATGATTTGCGCCGGGTTTTAACCCGACGTAACCATATATTAATAAAACCGATATGCAACTCCTGCTGACACCATCAGCGACGGAGCCGACTTTTGGAGTTGGTCGTAGTTGAAAAAAACATTTTGGTACTGCACCTGAATCTCCGCACCGAGTTTCTGTTCGCGTTTGCCGTAATATTTTAAACCGATTGCTGGAGCGATGGCGCCTTTGAAACCGTTCCGCTGGTCGGCCAGCGCACCAAAATAATTCGTGTAATCAACATACGCACCGCCCCCGGCAATCTGTACGTAGGGTCGCAGGGCGTCTGCATTTCCGGCGAAGTAATACGAAATGGACGCCATTGCCGGAATAATGGTCAACGTCCGTGTTTGCACCGCCGAAATTGACTGATTATCATACTGATAAACCTGCCGTCCAAATCGCTGCTGGCTGTATTGATAACCCGTTTTTAGTCCCAGCGAAAACCGTTGCGGGAATAGCCATTCACCTTCTAAAGCAAAATTAGTCGGCGAAATTTTGTCGATATAGCCCTTTTGTCCGCCCAATGGGAGCGATACACCATACCGGGCCGAAATGTTGAACGTAACGTATCGGTCATACGTCGACGATTCACCTGAGTATTCATTCTTGTATTGTGCCTGTGCGGCTGTTGTCAACGCCAACAGGACAAGTGAGGTTAGTGCGCGTTTCATGCTTTTATTGAACTGCCTTTAAATAAGGCGATTGGTTAAAAATAGCTGTGATAGCGGCATCGACATCTGCCGTTGTAGTAACGTCCGCACCCCGGATTCTGGCATCGTAGATCACCTTCAACTGGGGTTGCTGCGTACCCGTGTTGGTTGGCTGATTTTTCAGATCAACGATTTGTACTTCCCAATACTGGTCCGTAACCTGGTAGGTGTAGTACGATGGAAAGGACGGAATAAACCCGCCGGGACCACCAAAACCACCAAGCCCACCGCCCCAGTAATTTCCGTAGTAGGAGTACGGGTCAACGCCTACGCCTGTGTAAAGATTGGTGACCCGGATAACGGCCACGCCCAGATCGGCTGCCTGCCCCCGGCTAACTCGTTGAAAACCCCTGTTGGTTAACCCGTTGGCTACGTTTGTTATGAACTGACTTTCCAGCGGTCCCAGCGATGGCCGGTAACCGTCGTTCGATTCGATGATGACGGAATCGGGCAGACTGAACGTTCTGTACTGGCTAAAATCAACTGACCGGTCGTAGTTAGTGATGTACACCTGACTGTCGGCGGGGCTTAAATCGTTGATGGCGTTCTCCCGGCAGGCCGTTAGACCCACACTCGTCGTTAGCAGTAGTATCGCCCACAGGAATCCTTTTCCTGACATGCGTTGTTGATACCTGTTCATGGTTGTATGTGTTATTTACTACCTATAGAACGAATAGACTAATCGGAAGTTTTGACGCGTACGTTAAAATTCGATTAGAAATTGTTGGGGAGAGACGCCGGATTTTTGCAGAACTTTGACCGCCAACCAACGTAGTATAAACGCCTTCAATAGCGACACTTATGGATTTTATGGATTCAATTCGCGGCATGTCCTTTTTCGATATGCACGTACACATGACCTCCCGCACCACGGACGACTATCAGGCCATGGCCGATGCCGGTGTGGTGGCCCTGATCGAACCGGCTTTCTGGTTGGGCCAGCCCCGCACGGGCGTTGATTCGTTCCGCGATTATTTTGCCAGTCTGGTAGGTTGGGAGCGGTTTCGGGCGTCGCAGTTCGGCATTCGGCACTATTGCACCATCGGGCTGAACTCCAAAGAAGCGAATCAGGAAGAACTGGCCGAGCAGGTTATGGAAATTCTGCCTCTGTTCATTTATAAAGAAGGCGTGGTTGGCATCGGCGAAATTGGTTTCGATGACCAGACGCCTGCCGAAGATAAATACTACCGCGCTCAGTTGGACCTCGCCAAAGAAGCCAGTTTGCCCGTTCAGATTCATACACCCCACCGCGATAAAAAACAGGGTACGAGCCGCAGCATGGACATCGCTTTAGAGCACGGTCTGGAGCCGGGCATGGTCATTGTCGACCACAATA
The DNA here is from genome assembly GCA_031425355.1 of Spirosoma sp. GTDB lineage: Bacteria > Bacteroidota > Bacteroidia > Cytophagales > Spirosomataceae > Spirosoma. The sequence continues at coordinate 3,223 of JANPJE010000445.1, forward strand.
ATGAGGAAACGGTTCGTGAAGTGCTGGACCGGGGTTTCTGGGCGGGATTCACCATTTATCCGTTTACCAAAATGGGCAACGAGCGTATGGTAGAGATTGTGAAGCAGTACGGTCCGGAACGTATCATGATTAACTCTGCCGCCGATTGGGGGATCAGCGACCCGCTTGCCGTACCAAAAACAGCCGCCCTGATGAAACAACGCGGTATTTCTGACGAAGCTATCCGACTCGTAACGTTTACCAATGCTGTGACAGCCTTCGCCCAAAGCGGTCAGCTTAGCCTGAATGAGCTGACGCAACCCATTGGCATCGACCAGAGCCAGCGCTATAACGGCAGTTCGGTTTTGCGCGGTGGACAGGCGCCCAGAGTGGACAAAGAATCGACGATTATTAAATAATGGCGAAATCG
>JANPJE010000446.1:0-8163 GCA_031425355.1 Spirosoma sp.
GCTAACGAAAAATCAACGTTTATTTTTCTTTTCATGATCCGACAACTATTGGTTGTTCTGCTGCTATCCGCATCGACAGTACACGCACAAATCCTCTACACGCTTTCAGGAACCGTTCGCGATTCGGCCAGTCAGCAACCCGTTGTGCGGGCGGCTGTTGTGCTGGATTACGAAAAGTCAGCCACCGGAACCTACACAGATGCACAGGGTAATTTTTCCATCAAGGCCCGGTCGGGTCAGCATATTCTGGTTGCGCGTAGCCTGGGTTTTGTGCCGTATCGAACAACGCTTTACCTGCGGGGAAACACGGTACTAAACGTTCGTCTGCCGTCGGTATCGAGCCAGTTGGAGGAGGTTGTGGTAACCAGCAAAGGCTACGACCGAAACGTGCGTCAGCCGCTGCTTGGCGTTAGTCAGATCAATATCGCTACGCTCAAAAAGATGCCGGCCGCGCTGGGCGAGGTTGATATTCTGCGGAGTCTGCAAATGCTGCCGGGCGTGACCAGCGTGGGTGAAGCGGCCAACGGGGTCAACATTCGGGGCGGCACCACCGACCAGAATCTGATCCTGCTCGACGATACGCCCATTTTTAATCCTACGCACATGTTCGGTCTGTTTTCGGTGTTTCCGCCCGATGCGGTTGCCGGGCTGGACCTCTACAAAGGCAACGTACCGGCCCGCTACGGTGGCCGGGCGGCCTCGGTGCTGGACATCAGCCTGCGTAATCCCGATCTGAATCAGTTTCGGCTGACGGGCGGGATTAGCCTGGTCGCCAATCGGTTAACCGTCGAAACACCCATTGTAAAGGGGAAGCTGGCCCTGATGGTGTCGGGGCGGGGAGCGTTCAATGACTTTCTGCTGCGGGCGGTTTCTCCGCGCTTCGAGAACATCCGGGCGAAATTTGGTGACGGAACGGCCAAACTCTTCTGGCGGCTGAACGACCGCAATACCGTCACGGCGATGGGCTATTACAGCCAGGATTTATTCCAGACCAACCTGCTCGGTAGCTTAGCCAACATCAACGCCGTGAGTACACAATACGCCCAGCAAACGGCCAACGGCATGGTGCGCTGGTTTCACGCGTTTACACCCCGGCTGAATCTGCAAACGACCGCATTGGTGGCGCAATACATTCCGAGAATCCTTTCCCGCGAAGACAGCACGAACAACGACGTCGCGCTGAAACAATCGCTGTTGCAACGCCAGATCAAGTCGAATCTGAATTACCAGTTGGCCAACCAAAAAATCGAGTTTGGTATTAGTGGCACTCATTACCGCATCAATCCCGGCGAGTTGATACCCGGCAACAGTTTAGCCGTAAACCCCCAGCGAACGCCCATCGAAAATGCACTGGAACTGGCCATTCATGCCGAAGATGAGATCAGCCTGTCGGAAGAACTGGCCGTATCGGTGGGGTTACGGTATTCGCATTTTATGAATCTGGGCCCATCGGTGGTACGTCGTTATGCAAATGGAGAAGCTGTCGATGTGACAACCGTCGTGGATTCGGTTCGCTTTGGGGCCGGGCAGGTGACCAAACAATATGGCGGGCTGGAACCCCGGCTGGGATTACGCTACGCGCTGACGCCCAACTCGTCGGTTAAATTGGGATATAACCTGATGCGGCAGTATTTGCAGGTCATCACCAACACCACAACGCCCCTGCCCACGTCGCGCTGGAAAACCGCCGATACACACATTCAACCGCAGGTGAGCCAATTGTGGTCGGCGGGGTATTTTCAGAATTCCAAAAATAACATATTTGAAGTATCGGCGGAGGTGTACTGGCGCAGCACCCAGCACATTCTGGACTATAAACCCGGTGCCGATTTTCTGTTACAGCCCTATCCTGAAACGCAGTTGCTGCCGGGTCGCAGCAAAGCTTACGGGCTGGAGTTGATGGCGTCGAAGAAGAAGGGCGAAGTAACGGGCTGGGTCAACTACACGTATGCCCGAACGCTGAATCAGGTAAACGAAGGCGTCGATTTTCAGCAGCAGATTAACGGGGGCAACTGGTACAAGGCCAATTATGACCGGCCACATAGTCTGAATGTCAGTCTGAATATTAATCAGGGCAAGCACCACAGTTTTTCGTTCAATTTTGCCTACAGCACGGGCCGACCTTACACCGCGCCCGAGGGTTTTATTCGCTATCAAAGCCGAACCTATCCGTATTACAACGAGCGAAATCAGTACCGCTTGCCCGACTATCACCGGCTGGATTTCGCCTGGAATATCTACAATCCGAGTCTGAAAAACCGACGCTGGCAAAGCCACTGGACCTTCACAGTCTATAATCTGTATGGCCGCCGGAACGTGTACTCAATTTTCTATCGGACTGAAGGACAGGCGACTAACCCATACCGACTCAGCATTTTCGGCGCACCGATTCCCAGTCTGACCTACAATTTTGAGTTTAAGTAAGCCAACGTTACCGACTGAATCATGCGCTCATTCGTTACGCTTTTGTCGTGCTGTTTCGCCGTACTAATCCTACCACTCGGTTGCGTGGACCCGGAGACTTTGATCCTGCGCGGGACGGTCGATGTGATCGTCGTGGACGGTACGATTACCAATCTGGCCGAAGCCCAGACGATCAAACTCAACCGCTCACGGGCCGACCCGCTCACCGGGCGGTTTGGCGTATTGGCCATCAAAAAGGCAACTGTTACCATCGTTGTTGATTCGGCGCAACGAATTAATTGCCACGAAACGGTGGACGGCACGTATCAACTGCCGGCCGATTTCCGGGGGCAAATCGGGCACGCCTACCAACTACAGATTACACTCAGCAACGGCACGCAGTACGTATCAAGTCAGCAGATTATGCCCGCCGTGCCGCCGATTGAGAAACTGACGGTTCACTTTAATGCCAATAGTTTGCCAACCGGTCTGTATCCCAATGGATTCCGGGCTGGTTATGATGTGGTCATCAACACCCCGGACCCGCCCGGCCAGCGCAATCAGTACCGCTGGGACTGGAATTTGTATGAAAAACAGAAGTGGTGTAAAACCTGCTATCGGGGTATGTATATTGATACGGTGCAGGACGGGTATCTGCGAAATGGCGTGTATATATTTACCCGCCGGGCCGTTGAGGACTGCGTTGAACCGCCGGTGAAGCCAAATGGAGATTTCTGGAATGATTATAGATGCCGCTCGCAATGCTGGGACATTCTTCATAATTACACCCTGAATGTCTTCGACGACCAATTGACCAATGGCGGATTAGTGAACGGTCGGCAAGTGGCGCAGGTGCCTTTATTCACACGTCAGCCTGCCTTACTGGAAATCCGGCAATCATCCCTGACGGCTGACGCCTACCGCTACGTCCAGCTTTTTCAGCAGCAGACGCAGAATACGGGCGGCTTGGCCGACACACCGCCTACGGCTCTGGTGGGCAACGTAATGAACAGGGCAAATGCGCGCGAAGCGGTGGTTGGCTATTTTACGGCCAGTGCTGTGGTAACCGCCCGCCACTGGCTCGACAAGAAAGATGCCACCCGTTTGTCGCTGGGGGCATACGACGATAAGGGCGAAATTGTGCAAGGTGATGACGAACTACATTTCGTCCAGAACAAACGAGTGCCTGTTCAGGGACCGGAAGGGCCACCCTTTACGGGCGGTGGTTCTGGCCGGTATATAACTGCCTCCTGCGTTTCTGGAGATGACCGCACACCAGTCAAACCCGTTGGCTGGCAGAACTGACAATCGCACAAAAAATGCCCCGTAAACAAAGACGGGGCATTTTGGATTCAATAAAATGATTGGTGTTACCGCAAAATTGGCTCCAGTGCGGCTCGGTTTTCGGTGAGCCATTGGTGAATATCCGTCACGATTTCGCGGATGCCGAGTTGGGGCTTCCAGCCGGTCAGGTTCGTTACGTTGGTATTGTCGGTGATGTAAAGTCGGATGTCGGCGGTCCGGTTTTCGGTCACCTGTTTGATTGGGATGGTTTTGCCGGTCACTTCCTGACAAATGGCGGTCAATTCCTGCAACGACGCACTGCTTTCGACGCCACCACCCGCGTTCAGGATTTTGCCATTCACCGCGTCCAAATTGTGTAACTGCCAGTCAATCAACCGGTAAAGATCAGCAATGTGGAGCATGTCGCGGGTTTGCTTGCCGGTGCCACCGTATCCGATATACGCTAATTGCTGTTCAAAAAAGTGTTTGGCAATCCAGAGCACCATCACACCCTGATCGACTTTGCCCATTTGCCACGAGCCGGTGATGACGCCACACCGATTGATGACCGTTTTCAGTCCGTAAAACTCATTGTATTCCTGAATGATAAGCTCCGACGCCAGTTTGGTGGTACCATACAGCGACCGCGCTCCCGTAAGCGGAAAATCTTCGGCAATTCCCCGAGACGATACGCCCGGAATAAGCTGACTGTCAGTCAGTACGAAACGCGTAGCGGCTTCTTCGAAATTGAGCGCTTCAATGGTTTTGATTGGGTAAACGCGGCTCGTTGACAGGAAAATAAAGCTGGCTTTATGCTTTAACGCATAGTTCAGGCAGTTGACCGTACCGAACAGATTGGTATTGATGAGGTAGTCGGGCGTACCGTCCAGACCGGCCAAGACAGAGGGTTCGGCGGAGGCTTCGATCACCGTATCGACGGCTGGCAGCGCGTCAAAATCCTCTTTGTTGCGAATGTCGCCGTGCAAAAACTCGATACCAGCCGCTTTCAATCGGGCCAGGCTCAGTTCCGAACCGCGTCGTTTGAGGTTATCGAGTGCAAAAATCTGGTAGTGTGGATAATTCTGCTTGAGCGAAATAGCCAGCGATGAGCCAACAAATCCGGCCCCGCCGGTGATGAGTAGTTTCATGGTTTAATAGTTGATTGGTTAATTGGTTGACTGATTGACTGGCTTCACATCAACCAGTCAACTAATTAACCAATCAACCATTACGTAGTTATGCGTTTTAACTGGACATTTTCGACCGGGCGGATCACCAGCGGCACTTTCTCGATTTTAACGGAACTGCTGTCCAAGCCGAACCAGCGGTCTTCGGGTGTCGTGAATCCTTTGATCGTGAAGTAAATATTCATGATGATGCGTTCTCGGGTGGGCAGTTCGTTCTCGAACGAGAGAAACTTCTCCAGCACAACAAACCGAAAATCGCCAATGACATTTTGTCGGCTGAGAGATTCGTAGCGGCTTGTGATGTCCACTTCTTTATTTTTCACCATGTCTTCAATCACCTTTCGGAAGAACAGGTTGATACGTTGCTCGACCCGGAAACCCAGCTTAAACGTCACTTTGTAAGCATCGTCGGGTGCTATGGTGTTGACTTTATACTCCATTGTGTACGGGTCGTCGGTGGTGTCGACATGCACAAACCAGTAAATGTCAGCGCGTTTGGGCCGCTTCTGAAAAATTGAGTAAATGATTTTCGACTCAATCTCCGACTGCCGGGCCGCGTTGCTCATAAAGACGATGTGCGTGGCATATTTCGGGATACTAATGTCGCGGCTCAGTTCCTTAATTGCCTGCGTGTACTGGTCGATCCTGACGTATTCAGTCAGTCGAAGCTTGATCTGGAATGCCTGTAGCCAGATGTACATAATGCTGGCAATGGACGCGCCAATCAGCACCGACACCCAGCCGCCATGCGGGAATTTAATGAGGTTGGCAACCAGAAAAGACCCTTCGATGCCTAAGTAAACGATCAGGAAAAGCACCACCCACCACGCCTGGTACTTGTGCGTATAGAGATAATAGGACATGAGCAGCGTTGTCATGAGCATTGTAAGCGTGATCGCCAATCCGTAGGCTGCTTCCATATTTGATGACTCACCGAAGTACAGCACCACCCCGACGCAACCCGCCCAGAGCAGCAAATTGACGCTCGGTACGTAGAGTTGTCCTTTCTGAACACTTGGATACCGTAGCTGAACTTTAGGCCAGAAATTAAGCCGGATAGCTTCGCTGATGAGGGTAAACGAGCCGCTGATGAGGGCCTGGCTGGCAATAACAGTAGCAGCCGTAGCGATAACGATACCGATCGTGAGGAACCAGGGCGGCATCACCTCGTAAAATGGAATTCGGTCGCCCAGTTTTTGCCCCTGCTGGCTAATCAGCCACGCTCCCTGTCCGAAGTAGTTAAGAACCAGGCAGGATTTGACGAATACCCAACTGGCCCTGATGTTTGACCGACCGCAGTGACCCATATCGGAATAGAGTGCTTCGGCACCGGTCGTGCACAGAAAAACTGATCCCAGCAGCCAGAAACCACCCGGATATTCGGACAGCAGCCACCAGGCGTAGTACGGATTGGCAGCTTTCAGAATGCTCGGGTCCTGAGAAATTTGCAGGATTCCCAGCGTACCCAGCATCACGAACCAGACCAGCATGATGGGGCCAAAAGCCGTGCCCACTACGTTGGTTCCGAAGGCCTGAATCAGGAATAATATGGTTAAAATCGCGATGACGATCTCGATAATTTGCAGATGGGTGATGGCCGGATAGAGCAGCCTGAGTCCTTCAACCGCCGACGAAACCGAAATGGGTGGCGTTATAATACCATCGGCCAGCAGGGCGGCCCCGCCAATAATAGCCGGAAGCGTGAGCCAGCGGGCGTGTCTGCGAACCAGCGCGTATAAAGCGAATATGCCGCCTTCGCCCCGGTTATCGGCCCGTAGAATCAGGATAACATATTTAACGGTTGTTTGCAGGGTGAGTGTCCAGAGAACGCAGGAGAGGGCGCCACGAACAACATCCGGCCTGATAATATTTCCGGGACCGATAATAGCCCTGAGCGTGTATAGGGGCGACGTACCAATATCGCCGTAGATAATGCCCATCGCCACCAGCAGCCCAGCGGCCGAAACGGTGTCTAAATGCTTCTTGTCTTCCATAAAATAGGCGTGTGCCTTTCTGTTCTATGAGCGGGTCAAAACGGCGCAAAGATAACCGATGTTTGGCTTCATTGATGTGAAGTCAACCGAAAGTTACACAGCCTGAAATAGCCCAAAGATTGCGCCAAAGGCCAATATATAGCTATTTATGATCAACGTGTAGTTTGGCAACCGGCAATTCTTATCGCAACAGACCGTGGCTAACGTACAGACTGTTGGGGTCAAGCAGAATTGATAAACCGAATGACGATTGGCTTTAGCCGGGAAACAGGTATAATGATATTAATTCGGTAGGATAGGTAGAGGTAAGCGAAACCAAACACATAAACATGCCGTAGATATAGGGCCGATGAATGTGTGTTGGCTCTTCGGGTTTGTTTAATTAGGTGTAGTTGGCAGATGGCCCGTTCACATGAACGGGCCATCTCTTTTTTGGGAAAATATGCCGAATAGTAAATATGTAAAACATATCAGGTAAATCCGGGTCGATTTTTATAAATTGCTACGTTATTATTATCTACACACCTCTTCATGCCATCCCGGATAGTACCCAACAGCAATGTTCATTTTGAACAACTGATTGATGATTTAAGTAAACTTCCGGCGTTTACGATAGGCCGAGCGGTTGATAATACAATCGTTATCCCGAATGGAAAAGTGAGTGGGCAGCACGCCCGGCTGATTCAATGTACTAGCGATATCTTTATCTTCGAGGACAGCAATAGCAAAAATGGCTCATTTGTCAACGGCGTACGAGTTGCCCGTAAAGTAGTTGACAGAAAGGATATTGTCCGAATTGCTGAGGTTGACTTTACCCTCGAACAGCTTCTTGATTTACGAAAAACTGAGTCTGTCAAACCTCCGGTTATCAGTCAATCCGCCCAGCCAATTCTTACAGCTCCCCTTCCTGAATTGGAAAAAGATGTTTTGGATTACACCCGTCCATTTGCCGATTTGCAGCAAGTGTATATCCAGTATCCTAATCTTCGTCGTGACTGCCGGAACCGCGAAAAAATGATTCGTACGGGCAGTGTAATTCTTTCCTCTATTGTGGGCATAAGCGCAGTCTTGACAACAGCAGGTTCTGCCTTATCGCTCCTTCAAATGATGTCGGGGGCTGGGCTGGGTATGTTGTTGCCTACGTTATGTTCGACGCTGTTATCGACGGAGGAGAAGCTGGAAATCATCGACAAGGAATATCGTGAGCGGTATCGCTGCCCTAATTCCACCTGTCGCGACCCATTCGGAACGCGCGAGTGGGAACTGCTGGCTCAACAGAAAATCTGCCGACGCTG
>JANPJE010000447.1:0-6926 GCA_031425355.1 Spirosoma sp.
CTGTTGCTGGCGTTGCTGATTGGCGTACCACTTGGCATTCTGATTTCGCGTCAGAAGCGGCTGGCAAATAGTGTGTTGGGTGTTGCGGGTGTCTTGCAAACGGTGCCCAGTGTTGCCCTGCTCGGCTTCCTGATTCCACTGATGGGGATTGGCTTTGGCCCGGCGCTGGCCGCCCTGTTTTTATACGCGTTATTGCCTATCATTCGCAATACATACGTGGGTATTACGGAGGTTAGTCCGTCGGTGAAGGAGGCCGCGCGGGGCGTAGGCATGACCGATAATCAGGTGCTTACCAACGTCGAATTGCCGCTGGCCCTGCCGGTTATTTTTGCGGGTGTTCGCACGGCAACGGTCATCAATGTGGGTGTGGCAACGCTGGCGGCTTATGTAGCGGCTGGCGGTCTGGGCGAATTTATTTTTAGCGGGATTGCTCTGAGTAACACTAATATGATGCTGGCAGGAGCTATTCCGGCTGCGTTGCTGGCTATTGGATTCGATTTCGGACTGGCTAAACTGCAACAGTTGTCGGGGCGAAAACTCCGGATCGGTACGCTGGCGTTTGTGGTGCTGGTTCCTTTTTTATCGGCTTTTTCGCTGCTGACGGGCAAATCGGGTAAACTGGTTGCTGGCTTCGCGCACGAATTTTATGGCCGTGCAGACGGCTATCCGGGTTTGCAAAAAACCTACGGTCTGACACTACGTCCCCGGCTGATCGACCAAAATCTGATGTATGAGGCCATTCGTCAGGGGCAGGTCGACATCATCAGTGGCTACTCCACCGATGGGCGAATTAACGCCTTCGATTTGCTGGTGCTGGACGATAACCGCCACGCGTTTCCGCCCTACCAAGCTGCTCCGGTGGTTCGTCAGGCAACCCTTGCCCGCTATCCCGATCTCGGCCCAACGCTTAATTTACTGTCGGGTAAATTGACCGATTCGGTAATGACTGCGCTCAATTACCGCATCGATTACAAAAAAGATTCGCCGGAAGTGGTGGCGCGGGATTTTCTGAAACAGAACGGTTTGTATAAAATTCCCGAGCCGGTAGAACGTATTGAAACGGTGGTGATGGGATCGAAAGTGTTCACGGAGCAGTACGTTCTGGCGGAAATTTACCATCAACTTATTGAAGGCCAGACCCAGTTACGCGTCGTGACGAAAACGGGTCTGGGTGGTACGCAAATTTGTTTCGACGCACTACGGACGGGGGCTATTGATTTTTATCCTGAATACACCGGCACGGGTTTGCTGGTTATCCTGCAACCGTCAGCCGCTACGTTGCAGAACCTCCAAATGCAGTCGGATTCGGTTTATCGGTTTGTTCGGCAGCAGTTTAGGCAGAACTATAAAATGGACTGGCTCAAACCTCTGGGATTTAACAACAGCTACTGCCTGATGATGCGCCGGGATCAGGCCCGGCAGTTGGGGATTCGCTCCATTGACGATTTGGTTCGGTATTTAGACAAGACGTAACTCGCTTTATAACAGTACGTTTGCTTAAAACTGGTTTCGTGATTATAATCGAAGAGCTATCCCATACGCCTGCATCTGGAAGAGATTAACGAAACTCATCGTACTCCGCGAATATTATTTGGAAGAAACAACTAATTTTAGTCAGATACGGTTGAATAGTTGTGGGGTGTATAAGCCCGCACGGATTGGCAGGCTGTTATTGCAGTAACCTACCTCTCTGAAAACACATCCTGGCGAAGCCGCGCAGGTTAATCTCACATAATTTACCAAGAATGGAGACCTTTAGTAAAAAAGAAAAAGAAAAAGCAAGACAGAAAAAGAGAAAAGACAAAGAGGAGAAACGGGAAGAGCGCAAAGCAACTGCCCAGAAAGGTCAGCATCTCGATGAAATGCTGGCTTATGTGGACGAGAACGGAAATATTACGTCTACTCCTCCAGATCCTCGAAAAAAGAGAGTCATTGATCAGGAAGACATTCAAATTGGCGTTGCCAAACAGGAAGCGGTTGCCCCACAGGACCTGATCCGGCAAGGCGTCGTTACGTTCTTCAATACCTCTAAAGGGTATGGTTTTATCCGGGATTTACAGAGCCAGGAGAGTATTTTCGTACACATGAACGGCCTTATTGACGCCATCGGCGAAAACGATAAAGTAACGTTCGAAGTGACCATGACACCCAAAGGCGCAAACGCCGTTGAGGTGAAAAAGAACGTGTAAACGGCCCTGAACAGATTAGTTTATAACCATTTGCTCTTAATTGACACTAATTGAGAGCAAATGGAGTTATACATATAGACGTGGTGCCAACGGGCATCAGCACTCATCTTTATTTGTCAAATTATGAGCCAACCGGTTTATACCTCCATTCCCCCAACCACAGATAATGTGTATTGGATGCTCAAATCTTCAGACGGAAAAACCAGCATCTATATCCCACGGGATAAAGAGCTTGATCGGCAGTTGAAGGTTAAGTTTCAGGCCGAAGTTGCGGCAAGAACATCGCTCAAACGGAAACGGGGTAACGGTAACTGATAACTCAATAGTTTTGAAATATACTTGTCCTGGCCTTATCCGCCAGGATTTTTTTTGCTCTTTACGTTCAATTAATTAACTGCCATACAGATTGTTACGTAGAAAATCGTTGCGGAACTTTCCTTGCGGATCATACTCATTCGCCACCTGCTTAAACGCCGGTAACTTCTCGTAACGTGATTGCAAAACCGATGGCGACATAGTGAACAACTTGCCCCAGTGGGGTCGGGGTGTAAACGGAGCCAGCTCTTTCTCGATCATCGGCAGCACCTTTTTTACCGAATTCCAATCCTGTTTCCAAGTAAAATGAATGGCCAAACTGGGCTGTTTGTAACACGGACTCATCCAGAAATTATCGGCGTCGATGGTGCGCAGTTCGGAAATCATCAGGTGCGGGCTAATCTGGTCGCGGAGTCGTTCGACAGCCAGAATCGCGTCGACGGCGTTCCGTTGCGCAACAAAATACTCCGATTGCAATTCCTTGCCGCTGCTGGGCGTGAAACCCATACGGAAGTGCGGCATCCGCTCGTACCACGGACCAGCAACGCCCATCTGTTCCGTGCAGTTTACGGCAGAGAGTTCGGCAATTGGATGCAAATTCTTCGTGGCGAGTTTTGCACCGAAATATTCCGGTTTAGCATCGAGCGTTACGTCCTTGTCAATCCGGCGTTTGATCCAGACCTCGTTAATGCGGCCCTTCTGCCAGTCGGTGAACAGACTCACGCTGTAGCCACCCGACACAATGGCGTCAAAATTGTCTTTGAGTTGCGCTGTCGGTAAGTTTTCATACACGTCCTGCCGCATCTGAAACGTCGGCTGAATATCGAGCGTGACTTTCGTGACAACACCCAAAGCGCCTAAATGAACGACAGTCGCTTGGAACGACTCGCCGTCTTTATCGCGGGTCAACGTCCGAATATCGCCCGCTGCCGTAACAATTTCCATCCCGGCCACCGCCGTTGCCAGATTGCCATTTTTAACGCCCGAACCATGCGTTGCGGTAGCGCAGGCCCCGCCAATCGAAATATGCGGTAACGAAGCCAGATTGTGCAACGCAAACCCTTTCCCATCCAGATACGGAGCCAATTGGCCATATTTCATGCTGGCATCGACCGTAACGGTACGAGCGGTTGAGTCTAACGAAATAACTTCATCCATTGCCAGCAGCGACAGCAGATTGTCTTTACTGTCGGCAATGCCGTTGAAGCAGTGGCGCGTGCCCAGCACTTTCAATTTATCGTGTTTTTTGACAAACGCCTGAACGTTCCCGATGGACGTAGCGGGGTGCAATTTATCGGTGCTGTACTGGTAATTACCCGCCCAGTTTTTTAGTTTTTCGTCGGCAATCCAGCTAACCAATGGCGCCAGTAAAGGGGTAGCCAGCAGGGCAGAAGACAGCTTCATAAAGGTTCGCTTTTTCATGGTTAGGGGTTTTATGCTAAACTAACTGATTGAATTGAGAAAAAAGATTTTACGACAGCGATACATGAACCTCAGTAGGATAATTTCTGCGCGTGAGTAGCCCGACGGCCCAAACCGGCTTTCTATATGAAATTAGAAACGAATGACAACTGCCGAAATCAGCACGCTTTTCCAGCGATTTTCTTCGATAAAGGTGGGCGTTATCGGCGACTTTGCCCTCGATCTATACTACAACCTACAAACTAACACGGGCGAACGCTCTGTAGAAACGGTCCGGGCCGTGTTTTGGGGAAGCCAGCCCCGAGCCTCGCCCGGTGCGGCTGGTAATGTAGTTCAGAACTTAGCGGGTTTGGGCGTTTCAACCATTCAGGTGATTGGGTGTGTGGGTAATGACCTGTTCGGACGCGAGTTGCGCCATTTGTTCAACGTATTGGGTGTTGATACAAAGCAACTTCACACCGTTGCCGACTGGGATACCTGTCTATACACTAAGCCGAACCAAAACGGTCAGGAAGTGAACCGGATCGACTTTGGTACCGGAAATAACTTACCCGATCCTCTTTTTGCAAGTCTGATTGCTGGTCTGGAGCAGACATTGGCTGGTTTCGATGTATTGATAATCAATCAGCAGTTTGCCAATCCGCTGCTTACCCAACGTCGCGTTTCGGTGCTCAACGAGTTGATTACCCGGTTTCCCGGTGTTCGATTTGTGGCCGATATGCGGGCCTTCGGGAAACTCATTCGGGGGGCTACGTTGAAAGTGAATGCTGTCGAACTGGCTCATTTTCTGAATGTTAAGCTGCCCGAACAGCCTGATCTGGATTGGTGTGTCCAGCAAGGAAACGCGTTTCGGCAACAAATTGGCGGACCGCTTCTGATTACGCGCGGTCAGTCTGGCGTTCTCTATGTCGATGCTGACGAAACGCAGTCGGTCGATGGCCTTCCATTACCCGGCCCACTCGATACCGTCGGCGCGGGCGATACCGTTGTGGCGGCATGGGCGGCCTGCATTGGGGCCGGAGCCACACCCGCACAGGCTATAGAAATTGCCAATCTGGCGGCTGCCGTCACTGTCCAGAAACTGAACCAAACCGGCACTGCCAGCCTGTCCGAAATTCTTACGTTGCACGATACGTATTACGCTCATGACTAAAGAGATTATTCAGCAATGCCGTCAGGAACTGCATACCCACCTGACTACCGAGTTGCTGCCTTTCTGGACGGCTCGCACCGTTGACCGCGTAAATGGCGGATTCATTACGCATTTTGATCAGTACGGCCACGATTCGGGGGAGGACGAGAAATCGCTGATTGCTCAAACCCGTTCCATTTATACGTATTCGTCGGCGCACCGGGCGGGTTATGCCGGAGCCGACTCGGGGACACTGGCCGACATGGCCCGGCATGGTGTCGATTACCTGCTGACACGAATGTGGGACGAAAAACACGGTGGTTTTTACTGGATGACCAACCGGAAAGGGGACGTACTGAACGACCAGAAAATTGTGTACGGGCAGAGTTTCGCCATGTATTGCCTGAGTGAATATACGCTCGCCACCGGCGACCCACGCGGGGTGGAATACGCTCAACGCGTGTTTGACCTGTTGCAGAAACACGCATCCGATACGTGCCACGGCGGCTACTTTGAGGTTTTCCACCGCGACTGGACACTGACCGGCCCTGGTTCGGGGGGGGGCGACCGCAAAACGCTCGATGCCCATATGCACCTGATGGAAGCGTTCACGAGCTTATATGAATGTACCCGCCAGGCTGTTCATCGACGTAAACTGCTGGAAGTCATTGAGTTGTTGGTCAGCAAAATCATGCACCCGACATACTGTACAGGTATTCCGCAATTCTGGGCCGACTGGCGGGTAGCTCCTCAAATCAAGTTTGACGTAATCTGGGGATGGGATCGGTTCACGGAGGATGGTATGAAGTCCGAGGCCGAAGACAACACCAGCTACGGTCATAATGCCGAGTTTGCCTGGTTGCTGCTGCACGCGCTTGACGTGCTGGAAATCCCCGTCGATACGTATCGCCATCAACTCCAGAAATCGTTTACTCATGCAGCCGATTTCGGTGTGGACTGGGATTTTGGCGGTGTTTTCGTGGAAGGATCGCACGGGGGAGCGGTGTATGACCGGGAGAAGGAATTCTGGCAACAGGCCGAGGCACTCATTGGGTTTTTGGATGCTTATCGGGTATTTGGTGACGCCAAATACTGGCGGGCGTATGAGGCCGTTCATCGGTTCGTAATGGACAATATGGTGAACCGCCCGGTAGGGGAGTGGTGGCCGCTGATGACCCGGCAGGGCGTTCCGATCTGGACACATATGGGCCATTCCTGGAAAATCAATTACCACACTGTCCGGTCCATGGTTCAGTCGATACGTCGATTGGATAAACTATTGACCGGCGTGTAGTTAGCCGCTTAATTTAGTCGCTGGAATGCCGTTTTATTGACCGGATACTTGACTTTGTCGTCGTATAAAAGTGCTAAATAATACTTGTTTATTAGTATAACCTTCTCTACCTTGACCGTTAAATCAACTCTCTTACGGTCATGAAAACGTCACTGTTAGTAGTCGCTCTATTGTTGAGTACCGTTATGCATGGGTTGGCTCAGGCCGACAACGATGCCATTAAACGAGTGTTGCGTAGCGAAACCGAAGGCTTTTTCAAGCGAGACAAAGCACAGTGGTCAAATGCATGGGCACATGAGCCTTACATTCATTTCGCGGCTAATCTATACGGAGGAGATTTTATGCTGGTGAAAGGCTGGGATAAATTAGAGAAGCAATTTGCCAGCCAGTTCAAAAGCTCAAAAGTGTCGGACAAAGTGACGGTGCAGAACGCCAATTATACAATTCATCAGAACGGAAATATGGCATTCGTTGCCTACGATCAGACCCTCATTGACAGTCACGGAAAAACAACGTCGAAAGAATCCAGAACCCTTGAAAAACTGAACGGCCAGTGGAAAATCATTAACGTGAC
>JANPJE010000448.1:0-2821 GCA_031425355.1 Spirosoma sp.
CTTTGAACACTGCGCTTGATGCAGCCGACGCTTCGGTTCGGTCAGCAATGAGCGTACCGGGTGCGCCAGGGTCCATCGTGTTTTTCAAACGTACCGGCACACCAAACATCCGGGCGGGCGTGATCGTGGATGGATGCAGAATTTTCGCGCCGAAATACGCCAGTTCAGCGGCTTCATCGAAGGTCAGTTCGCGAACGGGAAAGGTGTTTTTTACGATACGCGGGTCGTTGTTATGCATGCCGTCGATGTCGGTCCATATCTGGATTTCTTCTGCACGGATGGCTCCTCCAATCAATGACGCCGTATAATCGGACCCGCCCCGTTTGAGATTATCGACTTCGCCACGAGGATTCCGGCAGATAAATCCCTGCGTAACAATGATTTGCTTATCGTGGTGTTGGGGTAATATCTCAGCCAGTTTTTGTTCGGTGTACTGAATTTCCGGCTCGTTATCGGCGTCGATACGCATAAATTCCAGTGCAGGAAGTAGCGTGGAAGGAACACCTTCTTCAGCCAGAAAAGCCTGAAAAATTTGCGTACTCAATAATTCACCTTCGGCCACCAGTTCTTTTTCCTGCTTGAGCGTAAACGGTTTGATACGTGTCAATGACCGGATAAACGAAAACTCGTTCTCCACAACCTGC
Source organism: Spirosoma sp. (assembly GCA_031425355.1). Classification (GTDB taxonomy): domain Bacteria; phylum Bacteroidota; class Bacteroidia; order Cytophagales; family Spirosomataceae; genus Spirosoma. Next base: position 645 of record JANPJE010000448.1, read on the forward strand.
TGTCCGGCCGTTTTACCCGAATCCGTTTTATACAACTCGCTAATGAAGCCATCGTAATGCGCTTTTAGGACATCAATTTTCGCATTTGCCCCGGCGTCATCGTTCGCCTTGAGCGATTCGCCAATGGCTAACAAACTGTTTGTCGTGCCGGACAAAGCCGACAGGACGACGATTTTGCGAGTATCGTCGCTGGTAATCAGATTGCGGATGGACTGCATACGATCAGGCTTCCCAACCGACGTACCGCCAAATTTCCAGACGTGCATAATGGTGAAAGAGTGAATGAGCGAAAGAGCGAAATGGAAAGAGTCTGAAACGCTCATTCACTCATTCGCTCTTTCATTCTTTAAAACTTACTATAAACCTGTTGTTGTAATCCGAGCATTTTAATCGCGGTGATGGCCGCTTCGTCACCTTTGTTACCATGCTTACCGCCCGCCCGGTCAAGGGCTTGTTGTTGGTCGTTGGGTGTCAGGACGCCGAAGATAACGGGTTTTCCCGTCTTCAAACTAACGTTGGTCAATCCCTGCGCCACGGCATGATTGATGTAATCGTTATGCTTGGTTTCGCCCTGAATCACACATCCGAGGGCAATAACCGCATCTATATCATCACGTAGCGCAAACCACTGCGAGGCTAAACTCAACTCATAACTGCCCGGTACGTTACCGCGAATGATATGCTCAGGCTTTGCACCATGCTGAATCAGGGTCTGATGTGCCCCCGCAAACAGGGCTTCGGTTACATCGGTGTTCCACTCGGAAACCAGAATGGCGAACCGGCGGTGGCTGATATCAGGTAATTCGTCTGTCGAAAAGACGCTCAGGTTTTTTAAGTCAGATGCCATTGTCTGAATTGCACCGGCAACCCGGCAGGATTTAAGGGATTTAAATGATTTTCTTGATCGCCTGAGCCAAGATTCCATTGATTTATGGGTTCCCGGTCAGGCAACAAAAAAGGACAAAACCTGTTGCGGCTTTGTCCTTTGCGGTATTGAATAGTCAAGTACGCTTACGACTCACCAACCTGGGCTTCAAGTACGGATTTGTACTTTTTAGCACTGGCTGCTTCTGCCGATTGGCCGTACGTGGTAATGATTTCGTTATAAGCCTCAATCGCCTTATCGTTCTGTTTGGCCTGCTCATGAGCAATCGCCAGTTTCAGCAGATAACCGGGCGTAAAAAATTTATTGGCTTTATAATCAGATGCTTTACGGTAATACTCGGCGGCTTCATCAAAACTTTTCTTTTCCATGTAGGCGTCGCCGATGAGGGCGTAGGCACGCGCCTGCACCAGTAAATCCGAAGAACTGAAGCTTTTCAGATGCTCGATCGCGTCGTCGTACTTACCTTCTTTAAGTAAGCCTAAGCCGGCATAAAATTCAGCCAGTGTGCCGCCGGGTGTCGCGCCATAATTATCGGCAACGGCCAGCAGACCGGGGTTTCTGCCATCGCCGTTTAGGGCTTTCTTCGTAGAGTCGGCTTCGAGTTGATAGACCGATGGAAACAGTTCGATTTGTGCGGTTTCGTCCTGGCTGCTTACGTAGTACCGATAGCCAAAGAAGCCAGCTACCAGCAACGCGATACCGCCAAGTATGCCCAGCACAATATTCCTATTCTGTTGGAAGTAATCGCCGACATCCTCTAATTTGCCTTCTAATGCGTCCGGGGTTTCTAAAAATTCCAGGCCGGGGTTCTTTTTGCTCATGCTTTTGCAATTTGGATTGCAAAATTAGGAATATTTACCATTACGGAAAAGGGTAAACCTCAAAACTTTACGATTCAGTATCATTAAGTAAAGCCATATCGCGTACGGCCATGACTTCAGATGCCCGTACGTCGCGAATCTGGTGAGCTAACAGGGTTTCGATGGCTACAGCCTCGCCGGTTAGCGTCACAAATTCTACTTCAAATGCTTTGCCTTCATTGTACACGGTCAAAATGGTACCTACATCGCCCATTTTCAGACGTCCATCGGTCAGGTCTTCCTGAAGCACGACTAAATCAAACTCACTCATACGTAAATACGCTGGTTCCAGCAAATAAACGATCAAAACGGCGTCTTGTTATGTAAAAATTGCCTTAACTTTGCCCTGCTAATCTTCTAAGGGGTGCCCAAACCTAACGGGCTGAGATTATACCCATTGAACCTGCGCGGGTAATGCCGCGAAGGGAAAT
>JANPJE010000449.1:0-7367 GCA_031425355.1 Spirosoma sp.
TACTCTTCTGCTGGCAGTCCTGCTGGCTACAATTTTCCATGCACACGCCCAGACAGGCTCCTTGTCTGGCGTAGTTCGCTCGTCGGGGAAGCCCGTTGAATACGCATCCGTTGCCCTGGCGAAAACGCGTTTCGGTACCCAGACAGACTCGGTTGGCCGGTTTACGCTCACGGGCGTACCAGCGGGACGGTATGAATTACTGGCGTCATCAGTTGGTTATTCGCCCTCCCGCCGAATGATCACCGTGCGTGATGGATTGCCCGGTACGTTCGATCTGGAGTTACTATCAACAGCCAACTCACTCGAAGAAGTGGTCGTAACGGGTACGATGAAAGAGGTTTCCAAGCTGGAAAGTGCGGTACCTGTGGACATTATCACGCCCAAATTCATCTACAAAAATCCGGTGCCGAGTATTTTTGAGGGACTATCCTACGTCAACGGGGTGCGGCCCCAACTCAACTGCAACGTGTGCAACACGGGCGACATTCACATCAACGGGCTGGAAGGTCCTTATACGATGGTGCTGATCGACGGTACGCCGATTGTAAGCGGATTATCGACGGTGTATGGACTAACCGGCATTCCCAACAGCCTGATTGAGCGGGTGGAAATCGTAAAAGGTCCGGCGTCAACGCTCTACGGCTCCGAAGCGGTGGGCGGACTCATTAACATCATCACCAAGAATCCCAGCAAAGCTCCGCGAGTATCGGCTGACGTGTTTGCGACAGGTTGGGGTGAGATAAATGCCGATCTGGGTATTCGGATACGGGCCGGGAGCCGCGCCAATGCGCTGCTGGGAATCAACTATTACAATTTTCAGAGTCCAATTGACCGCAACGACGATGGCTTCACCGATTTGACCCTGCAACACCGCATTTCGGTCTTTAACAAATGGTCGTTCAATCGGCGCGAGAACCGGCAGGCGTCCATTTCGGCCCGTTATTTCTACGAAAATCGCTGGGGTGGACAAACGAACTGGACACCCGCCGAACGGGGGGGCGACCGGGTTTATGGCGAGAGCATTTACACGAAGCGGCTGGAATTGCTGGGCACGTATCAGTTGCCGGTAAGCGAAAAAATAACGCTTCAATACTCGGTCAATACGCACAGCCAAAACTCGTTTTATGGCACCACACCTTACATGGCCGATCAGAATATTGCCTTTGCGCAGTTGCTCTGGGACAAACAGGCCGGGCGTCACAGCCTGCTGTTCGGCACACCATTCCGGTACACGTTCTACAACGATAACACGCCAGCCACGACAACCACCGACGGTATTGATGCGCCCGAACGGATTGTATTGCCGGGTATTTTCGTGCAGGACGAAATGAATTACGGTCCGCATAAGCTGCTGCTCGGCGTTCGGTACGATTACAACTCCCGGCACGGCAGCATTTTTACACCCCGAATGGCCTACAAACTGGCTATAAATCAGACCGATGCGTTCAGGATTAATATCGGACGCGGCTACCGGGTGGTGAATCTATTCACCGAAGATCACGCTGCCCTGACAGGAGCGCGGGAAGTGGTGGTTCGGGAAGCCCTCAAACCTGAACAAAGCTGGAACGTAAACCTGAACTATGTAAAGAAAATTGTGACGGGCAACTCGTTCGTTGGGCTTGATGCTCAGGTGTTTTATACGCGATTCTCCAACCGGATTCTGCCCGATTACGACACCGATCCCAACAAAATTATTTACGATAACCTGACGGGTTACGCCCTCTCGCGCGGGGCCAGTCTGAACCTTGACTTCAACTTTTCGGTGCCGCTCAAAATCATTGCCGGAGCAACCTATACCGATAACCGGCAGGTCGAGAATGGCATCAGCATCCGGCCCATCCTGACCGAACGGATCATGGGCGTCTGGACGTTTTCGTACGAGTTTGCCAAAGCCGGATTATCCATCGACTATACGGGCAATCTCTACGGGCCGATGCGCCTTCCGATATTGGGCGCTGATGACCCACGTCCTGAATATTCGTCCACGTATTCATTGCAGAATATTCAGCTAACGAAAAAATTCCGGAATGGTATGGAACTGTACGGTGGCCTTAAAAACCTGCTCAACTTTCGTCCACCGGCCAATTCGATTGCCCGATCTTTTGATCCATTCGACAAAAACGTGAAGTTTGATGCCGGTGGTCAGGTGCTGGCTACGCCCGATAATCCCAACCGGCTGACGTTCGACCCGAGCTATGTGTACGCGCCCAATCAGGGAATTCGCGCTTTTCTGGGGTTGCGCTATACCCTGCTCTGAAACTCGACAATACGTTGATAATAGGCATTTTGCGAAAGTCCTGTATATTTATTCCGGCATCACATAAAATCAACCGTAGGATGGAAAAAGACAACTCCGAGTTTCAGGCAGTAACGCATACGTCCGAATCACCCGTTTTTCCTGTTGTGATATTTGGTGGATGGGTATTGGCAATTATAGCTGCGGTTGCCTTACCATTTGGAGAGGCCTTATTTGCCGTGCTTCACAGTAAAGACGTGCTCAAAAAGATTTCGCGCAAAAATACAGAAGCAGATTCAGGCAGGTAGCGCGTGACCCGAGCGACGAGAGATGTATCATTCTTCAATACGTTTATAACGCAAAAAACCGACATCAAGTCGGTTTTTTGCGTTTGTGGTGAACAAGGAAATTACTCCCTTACGAACGCCCGTCAAGCGTGATGAGTGACGTTACGTATATCCACGCCTGTTCGTATTTATTCCTGAATCTCAAATGAATACGTAATCTCTGCCGACGGCCGCAGTTGAGCAGTGGCCGAGCAGTACTTATCCATCGAGAGATCAATGGCCCGTTTCACTTTGTCGGCGTCCAATTGGCCTTTAAGCAGATACGTAATATGGATTTTTTTGAAGGGGGCGGGGGTCGCATCTTTTTCGCGCATACCATCAACTTTCAGCCGAAAATCGTCGATTACCTGTTTCTGCTTTTTCAGGATCAGGATCACGTCGATGGCCGAGCAACCCGCCAGTCCCATCAGCAGCATTTCCATTGGCCGCGCTCCGGCATTGTGGCCGCCAATATTGGTGGCCGCGTCGATGTGCTGCGCCACGCCCGACGTACCAAGTGCCTCAAAATGAAAGGCATCGTCAACGCGAACCAGTTCAATCTGCATGGTCGTATAGTCCTGAACGGGGGCAACTGATTGAGAATCAAGCATTGTCTTTCTTGCGTTTATAGGAAACAATTCGTATTTTCACAGGCTCAAACAGAAACAATTCATGTCCGAAAAATTCACCGACGACCTCTTCGATCTCAAAAACGACCGGCGGTTAAGCGTGTACCTCTACCGGGCGGGCTTCGGCTGTTGGCTGCTTTATATTGTGTCGGGTGCGCGGTTTATGCACTCGATGATTATGTACCGAACAGATTTCGGGGTGTTCTCGTTCTTCCTCATGGTTATGGGCTTATCGGCATCCATGATTTACGATTATTATCACCACCCCGTCGAATTCGCTCAGAAAAAGAAATGGCTGGCATTTAGCTACTTAGTGCTGGCTGGTCTTATCTACTTTTTCATCTTACACAACGACCCCGCTGCCCTCGAACAGCTTTTCGGGCAGGGTTTGTTCTGATCCTTATTTTCTCCGGCTCCGCTGTTTCCCACAGATTTATACAGTAACGACCTGCTTTTCTGTCCTTTGCTGCTTTAGACTATTCCACGATAGTTTATGAAACCGCAGCCTTCCCGACTCAATGCAGATTGATTACGCCGTACAACCCGCCGACCTTTCGGCAAAACTTGCCCAATTCTGGGAATTATCGGGTCAGAAAATCCGGCTGATTGATACGCATTATGACGTATCAAAAGGCTCCCCCGTTTTCACCGCGGCTGGCCAATACACCACACGCGGCTGGACCGAGTGGACACAAGGGTTTCAATTTGGCTCCGCTATTTTGCAGTTCGATGCCACGACGGACGTTGACTTTTTGGAAATGGGTCGCCGGAAAACGCTCACCGTTATGGCTCCGCACATCAGCCACATTGGTGTTCACGACCACGGTTTCAACAATGTCAGTACGTATGGTAACCTGCTCAGGCTGATGCGGGAAGGGCGGATTCCTGATAATGAATGGGAGCGAAATTTCTACGAACTCGCCTTAAAAATCTCCGGAGCCGTACAGGCCAGCCGCTGGACGCCCATCAAAAACGGCGGGGGGTTTATCAGTTCGTTCAACGGGTCGCATTCGCTGTTTGTCGATACAATCCGCTCGTGCCGTGCGTTAGTGCTGAGCCACGCATTGGGGCACGTATTTCAGGGAGAGGGCGACGTAAAAATCAATTTGCTGGAACGGGCGTTGCAACACATCAACGTCACCGCCGACTATTCGGTGTTCTACGGCGAAGGGCGCGATTCGTATGACATTAGGGGCCGCACGGCGCACGAAAGTGTGTTTAACGTGAAAGACGGCAATTTCCGGTGTCCCAACTCGCAGCAGGGCTATTCGGGATTTACGACCTGGACACGCGGCTTAGCCTGGGCCATGTGCGGATTCGCCGAACAACTCGAATGGATTGCCACCCGCAACGATGCCGAACTCGATCCGTTCGGCGGACGCGCAACCATTGAAGGGTTTATGCTGAAAGCGGCCACGGCTACCTGCGATTTTTATATCAACCACACCCCCACCGATGGCATTCCGTATTGGGACACCGGTGCGCCGAATCTGCATCATTTAGGCGACTACCTCAACCGCCCAGCCGATCCGTATAATGACTATGAACCGGTGGACAGTTCGGCAGCGGCTATTGGCGCACAGGGCTTGCTTCGGCTAGGTAACTACCTGAATGACAAGGGCAATACAGAAGCCGGTCAGCGATACTGGCAGGCTGGCCTGACCGTGCTTAGTACGTTGCTCGATGCGCCGTATGTAAGCACAGACCCCATGCATCAGGGCTTGCTGCTGCATTCGATATATCACCAGCCTAATGGGTGGGATTACGTACCGGCAGGCAGTAAAGTCGCCAATGGCGAATCGAGCATGTGGGGCGATTACCACATCCGCGAAGTGGCGCTGTACGTGCAGCGAATTATCCGGAACGAGCCGTATTACGCCTTTTTCAACCGGATCGCCGGACCGTATTTACCATGAGCGCGAAATACAAACCCCGCTATTCACGAATGGCCCAGCTAAAATCGGCTGCGGATTTGCAGAACTACCTGCAAATCAACGGTATCGGTTTGCCCTTCGATGAAACGCTGCTACCGCCCGCCAACAGTCCATTCGGTCGCCCGATTCAACTCAAGTCGGGTAAAACCATCGGGAACAGCCTGTGTATTCTGCCGATGGAAGGCTGGGATGGCACGACCGATGGCCGACCCACAGATTTCACCCGCAACCGCTGGGCTAAATTCGCTGTGAGCGGGGCCAAGCTGCTGTTCGGGTGCGAGGCCGTAGCGGTCTGTCATGCGGGCAAAGCGAACCCGAATCAGTTGGTGCTCAACGCCGATACGTTCCCCGATTTTGTTGAACTGCGACAGCAACTTCTCCGGCAACATGAGGAGAAATTCGGACGTACCAACGATCTGCTGATTGGCCTGCAACTGACGCATTCGGGTCGGTTTTGCAAACCCGACAGCCACAAAACCTTTGCCCCGAAAATCCTGTATGCTCATCCGTACCTTAACGCCCGGTTCGGGGTGGCGGCTGATTACCCCACACTAACCGATGAGGCCATCGACCAGATTATTGAGCACTACGTCGAAGCGGCTGTGCTTGCTCAACAGGCGGGGTTCGATTTTGTCGATATTAAACATTGTCACGGCTATCTCGGTCACGAATTTTTAAGTGCGCGTTCGCGGCCCGGCAACTATGGCGGCAGTTTTGCCAATCGCACGCGGTTCCTGCGCGAAATCGTGGCGGGGATTCGACGCGATGCACCGGGTTTATTGATTGGCGTGCGACTCAGCGCCTTTGACTTTATTCCGTATCGCAAAGGCGCTGAGCAGCGCGGCGAACCGGAGACATTTGCAGGCGCATACGATTTTGCCTTTGGCGCAAACCCGGCGAATCCGCTGGAAATTGATTTGACCGAGGCCGCGCAGTTTCTGTCTTTATTGGAAGAACTCAATATTAAACTCGTCTGCATCACGGCGGGCAGTCCTTATTACATCCCGCACATTCAGCGTCCCGCTTTGTTTCCGCCCTCGGATGGTTACTTGCCGCCGGAAGACCCGCTGATCGGAGTGGCGCGATTGCTGCAAGCCACGAGCGAGTTGAAACAAAAATTCCCGAATCTGGCGCTGGTCGGGACGGGATATAGTTATTTACAGGAATGGTTGCCGCACGTTGGACAACATTTTGTGCGGACAGGGCAGGTGGATTTTGTCGGACTGGGTCGGCTGGTTTTGTCGTATCACGATTTGCCGGCTGATGTTTTGCAGGGGCACGCGTTGCAAACCAAACGGCTGTGCCGCACCTTCAGCGATTGCACGACGGGGCCGCGCAACGGACTGGTATCGGGCTGCTTCCCGCTGGACCCGGTCTATAAAGCGCATCCGCACGCCGCCCAACTCAAGGCTTTTAAGCAAGCGAGCAAAAGCAACTGAGAAGTGAAAGTCACCGAATTCATGAAACCTCAATTAAGCCTTGAAAAAATCGCCGCGCCGGACTCTGCTACTCCCGCCGCCGCCTCACTTCCGACACCCACTGGCAGCCTCTATTTTCGCTCTATCCGCGCAACGTTTACAGCCTTCTTTCGCCTCTATTTTCGGATTGAATTTCACGGTTTCGAAAACGTCCCGCAACACGGCCCGTTCATTATTTCGCCCAACCATCAAAGCTACCTTGATCCCTTTTGGGTTTCCGTTCCTTTCCCCTATCCGCTGCGTTATATGACGTGGGATCGGTTTGTTTACATGCCGATCATCGGCCATTTCATTCGCACCCTCGGCGCGTTTCCCGTCAAGCTGGAAAAGAGTGACCGCGCGGCGCTGCGAATGTCGTTGGAGCATTTGAAACAGGGCGGCGCATTGATGATTTTTCCCGAGGGGGGACGCACGCGCACCGGTCAGGTGATGCCTTTCAAACCGGGCGTGATCCGGTTGGCTTTGGACGCGCATGCGCCGATTATTCCGGTCACCGTCGTGGGCGGTTATGAAGCCTTTAATCCGCATCACTGGTTTCCGCGCCCACGTCCTGTCAAAGTGATTTTTCACCCTCCCATGTCACTACCCACCGATTTGGAAAAAGATGAACTCAAACCTTGTCTGACAGAACAGACCGCCCGTTTGCAAGCCATTGTGGAGTCGGGTTTTACCACCAAGACATAACCTCAAGTAACTTTGGAACGCATTGGTTTTCAGGCAGTCACATCATTGATTTGCTCAAACAACCAGGCCTTCGCCGTCCG
>JANPJE010000450.1:0-14229 GCA_031425355.1 Spirosoma sp.
CCTGTTCCAGATACGTCAGGTTGTTGAGCGTCGTTCGGGCGATCTGCTCCATCGCTTCCTGGGTGAAAAAACCCTGATGCGCCGTGACCAGCACGTTCGGCAAGTGGGTCAGTGTGTTCAAATCCGCATCGGGCAGTTCCCTGCCTGACCAATCGGCAAAGAAAAAATCATCTTCCTGTTCATACACATCAATCCCCAATGCGCTCAGGTGACCGCGTTGCAGCGCGTCCAGCACGGCCGGTGTATCCAGCAATCCGCCCCGGCTGGTATTGATCAGATACGCACCGGGTTTCATTCGGGCCAGCGCGGGGGCATCGATCAGGTGGTGTGTTTCGGGCGTGAGGGGGCAATGCAGCGAGACAACATCGGACTCCCTCAATACGTCATCCAGCGGTAAATATTCCACGCCAAGTTGCTGCAATACGGCGGAGTGGGCTTTGTCGTAGGCCAGTACGTGGCAGCCAAATCCAAGCATGATGCGGGCAAAAGCTGCACCGATCTTGCCCGTGCCGATTACGCCAACCCGCTTGCCGTACAGGTCGAAACCCATCAGGCCATCGAGCGTAAAGTTATTGTCTTTGGTTCGCTGATAGGCTAAGTATGTCTTCCGGTTGAGCGATAGCAACAGGGCAACGGCGTGTTCAGCCACCGAGTGGGGCGAGTAGGTTGGCACGCGCAGGATGCGGATACCCAACTGCTGCGCTGTCGGTATATCGACCTGATTCGATCCCGTGCAGCGCAGGGCTACCAGCCGAATACCCTGCCCGGCCAGCGCCTGAAGCGTCAGTTCGTCGAGCCTGTCGTTGACGAATACGCAGATCGCCTGATGACCAGCCGCTAAATGAACCGTTTCGGGAGCCAGGGCCTCGGGCAGAAAGGTTAACTGGTGCCGCTGGTTGGGGTTAGCAGCTTCCAGAAAGGATTGTTCGTAGGGATGGCAACTAAAAAAAGCGATATTCATCGAGGGTATTGTTTTCGTTGAGGTCGTTTGGTGTCAGACAACGGCCAGCAGGGGAATGTCGGTAAGACGGGCCATGCGCTGGGTTTCGCCTTCAAAAATCAACTTCTGTAACCAGTTTCGCATCTGTGGCAGCATCATAATCAGGTCTGCTTTGTTCTCATGAGCAAACGCCAGCAGGGTGTCGTAAATTTCATCGCCGGTCCTGATCGTCAGCGTATGGGGCGTCGGATTCAGTAGGTGCCGAATATGCTCCGCGTGTTTTCGCGTATCGGCATCATCCGGATTATCGCTGATGCACAGCACATTGATGACGCTGCCAAACGACCGGGCAAAGGTCAGTGCGGTATCGAACGAGACGGCGTTGGGGGCTGCTGCCAAATCAATGCCCAGCACCACATTTTTCACCCCGGCATAGGTAATGCCGGGCGGAATCAGCAGGAGCGGCACCTGGGTTTCGGCAACCATTCCCGTCGCAACGCTACCCATCAACCGTGTACTTTGCGGAGCCGTGCCGACCGTAGACATAATCAGCAGATCAGCCTGTTCGTCCTTCGTTACACTACGTATAGCGTTCATCGTATGGCCCTCCTGAGCAATGCACCGGATTGGCAGGTCCGCGCCGATTTCTTCCCTCAGTTCATTTGCCAGGTGTTCCAGCGATTTTAAGCTACGTTCCCGCGTGGCTTTCACCGACAGCGGAAAGTCGCCCGTTTTGGCTGGATTATCGGGCCAGACATGATAGGCGTGCAGTAAAATTAGCTGGGCTTTCTGGTCAACGGCCATATGAGCGGCAAAGCGGGCCGCGCTGTTGGCGCTGGGTGAAAAATCGGTAGCCAGAACAATCGTTTTCATGGTTGAGACTTTATTAGTTAACACTATGTGACGTTCATTGATTCATGTGAGTATGACCTGCCTGGAAGCAATGCAATGCACAGGCTGTTCCTTTAAAGCTGTCATGCACATTACCGATTTTGTTGCCCTTTGCGTCGAAGATGTCGCACGTCGCATCCGGATTGTCTTTGATGGTGAACATCAGATCACCGTTGGCATTCATGTATGTTTTGCCGTCCTTTCCCATACGACCCATTTTTTTGCCGGTCTTCGCGTCGATTAAATTGCCCTGGCCATCGACAAAGGCTATTTTGTTACCTTTGGCATCTTTAATCATGTGGTCTTTGGTCACCAACCCGATGGCGGTGCCTTTGCTGTCTTTGATTTGACCACTGGCGCTGATCGTCATGGGTTGTTTATAATTAGCCGACTGGCTAAAAACGAACGAAGGCATCAGCAATAAAGCAGATGCAATAAAAAAGGTTAGTATTTGTTTCATGGCATTCGTGAGTAAACTACTGATATACGTATTTGACTACAAAGCAACAGGGGTAAGCGTAGCCCTATCCTGACACGGGTCACCTCTCTACCTGATTCTTATCGGCTCTTTTCCACAAGCAAACCCTGAATTAGCGAAATGAGTGTGGCCTTATCGGACAGGCCTTCCTGCCGCCACAGTTCGATACCTCGTCGAATCAGCACAAAAGCGGGCGTCTGGGTTATGGCAAAACTTTGTACAACATCAGGATGGTCGGCTTCGTCGATCCAGAGAACCCGCAGTGAGCTACCGAAGTGTGCTTGCAGTGAATTGGCCAGAGCCGTCAGAAGCACCCGTTGCTGGCGGTCATCTCCTTCCGACGGTAAAAAGAAAATCAGTAAAACCGCCGACGGGGCAGTCAGCAGAACAGGGTACGGATCGTCGGATTTGATAGCCGTGGAGTCTTGCATAGTCGTAAGTGAAAAGAGACGATCTTCCGAACGAAGTCAAAAGTGGCTGTTTGTTTCACCCAATCGACTGATATTAATCAGGCGTTACCCTGATTCTTGGCCCGTTCTAAAAAATTCAGGGTAACTTAGCATATAGAGTCTGTTGGCAGGTGCCAATGGGGCTTTTTTATCCTATGCTGACCGACTTGTCTTCAACGGCCTTGACGGGATTGCTTTTCGAAGAAAGCGACGACTTTATTGGCATCTACGATCTGAGCGACGAGCGGTTTGTGCGGATCAATCAGGCCGGCGTACGAATGCTTGGATTCTCCTCGGAGCAGGCGTTATTAGCCGATCCTGTCCGATCCCGGTCGCTACGGACGCCCCCTTTGGAAGGAAAATATCGGACCAACCTGATTGAACGTATCGTCCAGACCGGAAAGCACGAAGAAACGGCCCAGATCGAACGGCAGGACGGGCAATTGTTCTGGGGCAGGCTTATCATCAATACGTTCACTGACCAGGGCCACCCCTTTGCCCTCATCCGGCTCATCGATCAGGGACGTCTGCATCAGGCTGAGCGAGAACTGGATCACAGCGTTCGACGCTACGAAGCGATATTCTCAAATGCGGCCATTGGCATTGTTGTTTGCAACGAGCGGGGACAAATCGTATCCGCCAATCAGTTAGCTGACCAGCTATTTGGTTATCGGGCGGGTGAGTTAGAGACGCTGTTCATCGAACAACTCGTGCCGACGGGCGTGAGCAGCTACCACGAAAAACTCCGGCAATCGTTCAATACTACGCCCCAGGTGCGGGTGATGGGCCGCAACCGCGATCTGCATGCCCAGCGCAAAGATGGGTCGGTGTTTCCCGTCGAGATCAGCCTGAGTTATTTTCGGCTGGAGGCCGATCTGTATGCGGTGGCTTATATCATCGATATTACGCTGAAGAAGGAAGCAGAACAGCAATTGCTGGCTCACCGCGACCATATTGAGCGACTAAACACTGATCTGGAGCAGAAAGTGGCTGACCGCACCCATGCCCTGATGGAAACCCTCGACCAGTTGAAGCAGTCGAAAGACGAATTGGCCAGGGCGTTAGTGACGGAGCAGAAACTGGGCGAACTGAAATCCCGGTTTGTGTCGATGGCCTCCCATGAGTTCCGCACCCCGCTGACGGCCCTGCAAACCTCTGCCACCTTAGTCGAGAAGTACGATGGTGCAGACCAGCAGGACAAGCGAAAAAAGCACCTCGACCGCATTCGGTTGTCCGTTAAGCACCTCAATGACATCCTCGAAGAATTTTTGTCGGTTGGCAAAATTGAAGAAGGTATGGTTATGAGTCACCCAGCCAAAGTCGATATCGCGCAACTGATGAGCGAAACGGTGGTCGACATGCAAGGGATATTAAAACCGGCCCAAACCGTGCAAACGCATCTCACGTGTCCGGCCCCGGTCTGGCTCGACCCGTCGCTGCTGCGAAAAATATTGGTCAATCTGCTGGCCAATGCAGTTAAGTATTCCGGTCCGGGGTCTGTTGTGACCGTGCGGGCAGCGTGTACAAAGAATCAGTTGACACTATCTGTACAGGATCAGGGTGTAGGCATTCCAATCGACGATCAGGAGCATCTGTTCGAGCGGTTCTTCCGGGCCAGAAATGTAACGAACATCGCCGGTACCGGATTGGGTTTGCACATCGTGGGCCGCTACGTGGAGTTGATGGGTGGTCAGGTGTCGCTGCAAAGCGCATTGAATCAAGGCACCACCGTTACCATAACCCTTCCTTATGATGACTATTCTGTTGATTGAAGACAATGACATTATCCGCGAAAATACCGCTGAGATTCTGGAATTGGCTGGCTACACCGTTCATACGGCCGAAAACGGAAAGATTGGCGTGGAGCGTGCCCTTACTGACAAGCCCGATCTGGTCATTTGTGATATTATGATGCCCGTATTGGACGGGTATGGGGTGCTGCATATTTTTAACAAGAACCCGCAGCTAACGGGCGTACCGTTCATCTTCCTGAGCGCCAAGATCGAGCGGACCGACTTCCGCAAAGGCATGGATCTGGGTGCAGACGACTACCTGACCAAACCCTTCGATGAATCAGAACTGCTCAGTGCCATCGAAGGCCGGATAAACCGTTTCCAAAACGTCCGCCCGCAACCCGAACCGTCAGCAGTGTGGCCATCCCCGGAGTACGACCGCTCCGGTGGTCCGGCTACAGCGAGATGGCTGGAGCAGTTCATGAACGACGCGCGTCAGGTGGGCAATTTGCAGAGCCTGTCGACCGAACGCAAGGCTCATTTCGTGCGTAAAAAGCAGTATATCTATTCGGAAGGGGATGAGCCCACCCGGCTGTATTTCCTCAAATCGGGCACCGTTAAAACCCTGCGTTCCAATGCCGGTGGCAAAGAGTTTGTGACGGGCCTGTATAACCCCGGCGATTTTTTCGGTTATCTGGCACTGCTTGACAACAGCGACCATACCGACTCAGCGGTGACCCTGGATGATGTCGAACTGATCTATATTCCCAAAGTCGATTTTCAGCAGTTGCTGCTGGCTGATCCAGCGGTAAGCGCGCAGTTTATCAAGTTACTGGCGGGTCGGGTGGGGGAACGTGAGGAGCAATTGCTGGGCATGGCCTACAATTCGCTCCGGCGACGGGTGGCCGATACGCTGTTGCGGCTGCACGGGCAACAGCCCGAGGGGATTATTCAGCTCTCGCGCGACGATCTGGCGGCCATGATTGGCATTGCTACCGAGTCGCTGATTCGCACCCTCAGCGAGTTCAAACAGGATAGGCTAATTGAGATGAGCGCATCGGGCAGCATCCAGGTTATGCAACCCGAAAAACTCCTCCGGTCAAACTGGTGAGTTAATCAATTAGATCAGGCTTTTTGATCCCTCATGTTAAACTAAAAAAGCTCATTTGCCGGAGTGGTATTGCCTACACCATTAACGAGACCACCCCGACACTAAAAAGCCGTCAAATCATGGTGATTTGACGGCTTTTTAGTGTCATTCTGCCTATGGGCAGTTTATGGGCAGCAGGAAAATTATGAATGTGTAGCGACAACATCCGGGAAAACTGATACTTTATCGACAAGGTCAATCGTTTCGACCGATACAACTAAGGTAGCCAGCGCTTCTTTAGAACGTTCGTCGATCATCAAAACCCAGTCTGTTTTAAGAATACGGTGCGTTTTATGACCGATGGGATCGTGTACAGTGGCATCAGTAGTCTCCCGCCGGGCCACTGTCATATTAATCATATCACCCTCCTTGAAGGTAGGTACAAAACCAAAATAGCCATCAGCTACCACCTTACCTGCTTTATTGTCGGTTGCGGGTTCAAAAAAAATAACCTTCAGATTCTCAGATTTGCTACTCATTTGCACTCAATGGGATTAAGAATATGTACACCTGATTAACCCTGAAAAGCACGGAATGTTATTCGCATTTGTTCGATTGGTCATGGGCCACAGGTAGCAGAGAAATCAAATTGGTACGTCACCTCTTTGCAAAACAAGCGTGATCGGCGTACTTTTGCGAAATAGTTAATTGGTCCCGTAGCTCAGCTGGATAGAGCATCTTCCTTCTAAGAAGGCGGTCATTGGTTCGAATCCAATCGGGGTCACAACAATTGATTCAAGGCTAATCAGGATTAGGAGTGACTGTGCTCTTAATCAACTAATTAGCCTTTTTTCGTTTCCCGCACTTTGTTAGAGTAAATCAACCTTAGCAAAGCGAAACCGTCAATTAATATGTCAACTGGAAAAATAGTGTTCTTTTACTTGTCTAAGAATGACCGGCAGATGGGTTCTCCCGAGCGATCACGTACCCCAGAATAGCTAATAACAGCGTTGCCGGTGTCGCTAAATAACGCTCCCAGGGGCTGACCGCAAACAGATTGCCGATTGTATTGAGCGCAAAGACAACGACCATCAGCCATAACACCGCCGAGATGAGTTTGGCGGGCAGAGGGCTTCGGACGTACCTGCCCCGCACCAATACGGCGTACAGAAACAGTCCGTTCAGCCCGATGGATACGGATACGAATACCAGCATGGCTTGGTAGGAGGCCAACCGCCCGCCCCAGGTGTGTTCGTAGGGAATGACGCTCGTCAGAAGCAGAAACTGGAAAATCAGAACGGCGGAAAAGATGCCAATTAGCACGTTTTTGATAAGGATGTTTGGGGTCATAGACATAGTCATTTGCATTCGCCTTTCTCTACAACCCGAATGCCAGCGGCTCCGGCCAGGCAGACGTTGCCGTAGGTTTTATGTTGCAGCCGCAAACGGGATCGTACTGCTCCGTGCAAACCACATTGGGGTTGATTTTTTCGACGCAATCGCCGGGTACGTCCTCTTTCCCGCAACTCAACAGCGCGAGCGTCGCTATGGCAATGAGCCTGATTTTCATTGGTCGTTTTCTGGTTTGTTACTGAAGAATCCAAAAGGGGTAAATGGGTTGCATCCGTTTCTCATGTTATTGGGCGAAAGGCAGGGGACGGCAAATGCCAGCCACCAACCAAAGGGCCACCGTAAGCAACCGGGAGCCGGGGGAAGCCCCTTTTCGCATCCAGATGGCCCCGGCTGTGACGGTCGAGGCATACACCTGAACAAGCACTTCGTGGCGTTTCGGGACAGGTTTGGCGCTGTTGCTCAGTTGCAGCACCGACGGCGGGCTATAGGCTGAATAAACGACGGCTTTCATCGTGGATTATCTCGAGGGAGCGATTAAAATTTAACGCCGAAATGAAGCCCCGGCTCGAACAAAAAGTAATTGTTCCACTTCCGTTCCAAACGGGCAAACGATTCGGGTACGTTCGTGTTGATGGGCCAGTGGGTTACAGCTACCGAGGGTTCAATAAAAAACCGATTGCGGAACAAGGGGATGTGGTAGCCCAACCGGTAGGTCATAAATAACTGGTAGCCATTCTGAATTTTTCTGCCGTCGGCATCGACGTAGCGTTGCAGGGCGTTCATGGCGTGAATGGCTGTGTAGGCTCCTTTCCACCAAAACCGCTGATAGGCCAACGCCACCCCAAGCGACCGCACGTAGCCGGGGTATTTCTGGTCGGGGGCTTCGTAGGACTTGCCGTAGGGAATGCCCAGCGGCCAGCCGTACTTCCAGGTATTGACTTCGAGAGAAACCACATTTTTTGGCGTGATGCGATAGCCGACGTTGACCTGAAGAAAATCGGGGCGGTTGGGATCACCGGCGTTTAGATTGGCCAGCATAAACAGGGAACTGCCCACGAAGAACCGGCGGTAGGTGGAGTCGGTGGGCGTGGTTTGGGCGTTGGCGGCTGGCGGCACTACCATTAGGATCAGGGCTAAAAGAGATAAATGGACGTGTTTCATAGCTGTGCGAATGATGGATTACGCAGCAAAGCTATGCGGGGGCACTGGGTCAACTCCTTGACTAAAGTTAAGAAAGGCGTGTCGGTTACGCTCAGGCCCTGGCTTTCTGCTGCACCCGTCGGCGGATGCGACTCAGCGACTCGGCTTTGATACCCAGATAGCTGGCCAACTGATGGAGCGGAACCCGCTGCAACAGGTCGGGCCGGGTTTCCAGCAGATGCAGATACCGTTGTTCGGGTGAGGCATTCTTGAACTGATCGAACGATGCCTGGTTTTGGGCCAACAAACCTTCGGACAATAACCGGCACAGCGTTTCGAAGCGGGGAAACTGCTCAAAAACCAGTTGCTCCGTGTTGGAGGTAGACACCAGCAGCAACGTGTCCTCCACGCACGCGATGTAGAGTTCGGGGGGCGTTTTGCTGACCGTAGACAGGGGAGCCAGATTTTGCAGTTCGGTGTAGAACGCCGTCGTTTTCTCGTCCCCGTCGATCATATAATACGCCCGAAGACAGCCGCTGATCACGAAGTAATACGCATTCGACAACTCACCCTCCCGCAACAGAATGGTGCCTTTATCATACCGTTTGAAAAGGGCTAAGTCGATGATCACCTGCTTTTCCGGCTCGGTAAGCGGCATATACCGAGCGATAAAATCAAAGAGTTCGGTTTCCATACCCAATACTACCGCTCAGGAACGTACCGCCAAACCGGAATTGGATGAATGGTGAAGCGTATTAAAAAAGTCTGAGGTAATTCTCAATAAGTGGCGATCAACACTCTCGCGCATGAGTGCAACCGAAACGGGTGAATATCATAGTACAGCAAGAAAATGGAGTGAGTCAACTGCCAAGAACAGTTATATTGGGATTGAAATACTCATCAATCACTGTACAGCGATAATCAATTCTTCACCCGGTCGACTCAATCCTCATAAGCTGGCGATATCGGTGAGCGCCTGAATTCATTGGGCGTAACCCCTGCGTATTTCTTAAAGAACTGACTAAAATTTGGCTGCTCGGCAAAGCCAATAATCTGGCTGATCTCCTGCAGTGTCCAGTCCGTTTGCACCAGCAACGCTTTACTTTCTTCTATCAATCGGTTTTTGATAAGCGTACTGATGGGTTGCCCGGTATGTTTTTTCACGAGCCCGTTCAGGTAGCTGGGATTAAGGTTTAGTTTCTGCGCGTATTCCTGGGCCGCCCGCATCTGGATGGGCTTGTCAAGGTTCGCCAGATTGGTTTCTTTTTCCAGCAATTCGAAGAAATTATACACATGCCGATACTCATTGGTAATCTCGCCGGTGGGGGCATAATCGGTGCCTTTGAGACTCTCGACCAGAATAAGCTGAACATAGGCCTGCATGGCTTCTTCGGCCAGCTCTCCGCCCAAGGCCGCTTCGGCTTTCATCCGGGTAAGCAACTTATGAATCATTTTGGTCGATTCTTCCGTCAGACGCAAGATCTTTTTCCGGGTAAAAAACTGGTAGCGGTCAATGATTAGTTTCAGTGAGGGGTGCTGATCCAGATACCGCTTTTTGAACATGCAGAAGATACCCCCGCCCACCGTTTCGGGTGCGTTGCGCCAGCACACAATTTCATTGGGGTGCAAAAACAGAATGGTCCGTTCGTCGATGTAATAATTGTCTTTCCCCATGGTTTTGCAACCCGTACCGCTGGTCATGAGCATGATCTTGTAAAAATCGCGACGATTCGGCGAGAGATAGTTGTCGCAACCACTTTTCTCACGATCCACGATTTTGATGTTCCAGTCTTCGTAGTAAAGCCTGCTCACCGGCGTGGTGCCGGGTGGTAGCTCGGATGGACTATCGTAAACCATTGTGATGGGTTGGGATTCGCCGGTTCGCCATGGTCGTGTTTTCATAAATGTAGCTTATGTCATTCGGTACGAAATACTCGCTTTTCGTTCAGTAGCCGGTTCTGATATACGTATAAAGCCTTAAACTCTACCTAATAACGGCAAAGTTAAACCGTTGATGCAGAAAGAATTGTCCCAGTTCAATTTTATATAAAAGATGCGATTTTCATAAAAATTACTTTGGTTTTGCTATAAACTCGCTAATCGCTTTCGGGTAGTTTTGCGGAGTGAAAGCAACGCTTTTCAATTCATCACTTAACGTCCATCCTTGTCAACCAATCAGTATGATAGCAGTAAACGGGTCACGGATCAGCTTACGCCTGCTCCTACTATTTTCTATTGGAATCATGGCTTGCAAAATGGATGACAACACAGCTCCTGATACTGCCAGCCCTGGAAACAACAGTGGTAACAGTAATTCTGATACAACCAGCAATAAACCGCCCGGCAGTCCGATTAGGATCAGGGTAGGTTCCACTACGTTTACGGCAACCCTACTTAATAATGCAACGGCGAGGGCCCTTAAAGCCAGGCTGCCGATGACCGTCTCGATGAGTGAGCTGAACGGGAACGAGAAACTCTACAATTTCCCCGCCAGCCCGAACGCGGGACCGCTACCCACCAATGCATCCAATCCCGGAACAATCAATGCCGGTGAGTTGATGCTGTACGGGTCCACTACACTGGTGCTCTTTTATAAAACGTTTCCTACAGTCTACAGTTATACCAAACTGGGGCAGATCGATAATCCAGCCGGACTTGAGCGTGCGCTGGGTTCGGGAAGCGTGACCGTACATTTTGACTTGCCATAAACTAACCGATACCAGCCACTTTTACGCATCGGCTTTCGGGCTGACAACGGTAGTTTCCTCACGTTAAAAAAACTTGCTGTATGAACGAGAATGAACACATGGAGGGCGAGTCGGGCTCAACGTCATCCAGGCGGAATTTCCTGAAGCAGTCCTCCGCGCTGGCCGCTGGCCGCTGGCGGCATTGGCATGGCCCTGACCGAAGACGCGGTAATTGACCACCGCTTTGGCCGGTTTGTAAACAACAACCTTGGCGATTATCACGTCGCGGTTCACGCCGATGTGCCCGCCATCGAAACGATCATGATTGACAAGCCCGACCCGATTATCAACCCGATGGGCGCGAAAGGAATGGGCGAAATTGCGCTGATCGGGTTTGCCGGGGCGGTGGCCAACGCGGTCTTCAATGCCACGGGTCAGCGCGTCCGCGATTTGCCTATTACCCCGGATAAAGTGATGCAAAAACTGACGTAGCATGGAAATCAATAGAAACGGCATGCAGGCTTCGGTCAAAGGTCCGGAAGCCTGGTTTACGGGGGCTGTGCGACTCGATCCCTTATTCGCCAAAAAAGAATCAACCAAAGGGGCCGGTGTACTGGTCACCTTCGAGCCTGGTGCCCGGACAGCCTGGCACACTCATCCAGCGGGTCAAACGCTTATTGTCATTTCCGGGATGGGTTGGGTGCAACGAGAAGGAGGACCCATTGAAGAAATCCGTCCCGGCGACGTAGTTTGGTTTGACCCCAACGAAAAGCACTGGCATGGTGCCTCGCCAACTAAAGCCATGAGCCACATTGCCATTCAGGAAGAGCTGAACGGTGAAGTGGTCACCTGGCTGGAGAAGGTAAGTGAGCGTGAATACTCAATATAGAAACAACGTGGATAACGATATTTTCCAGCGAATGCAGGCTGGGGAACCTCTCCGAAAGGATGATCCTGACTATGACAAATTTGCTGCCGTCGTTTCACGCACCATCCGGTTATGCGTCGAGATGAACGCTACGGCCACCGGCGTTGATCAGGTACGTCGCCAGCTAAGCGCAATAACGGGTATTGAAATCGACGAATCGACGGCTATTTTTCCGCCCTTTCACACCAACTTCGGCCAATTTATCCGGTTGGGGAAAAACGTGTTTATCAACCATGCCTGCTCTTTTCTCGACATAGGGGGTATCACCATCGAAGACGACGTTCAGATTGGTCCGAGAGTCAATCTCACGTCCGAGAATCATCCGCTTGATCCGGGCGACCGCAAAACAGTTATCCTCGGGGCGATTGTCATCAAACGGAATGCCTGGATTGGCGCGGGAGCAACCATTTTGCCAGGTGTTACGGTCGGCGAAAACGCCATTGTGGCAGCGGGTGCCGTTGTAAGCCGGGACGTACCACCCAATACAGTCGTAGCGGGCGTTCCGGCAAAGGTGGTGAAGACATTGCCATTAGCGCAACAGATAAACTAACTAAACGGTCATGAAACAGTCAATAGACAATAAGATAACCCGCTTTATCGGTCATCCGGCAGCCAGTCCGCAGACTACGGGCACAGCCCTCAACATCCTTTTGCTGTTGGTCGCCCTGGTTACTGTTTCTCTTTCGGCCCTGGGTCAGACCGCTAATGCCGTGACGGGTCCGCAGGCAGCAACGCGAGGCCCCGCTGCCACGTTTACGGGGACCGTTTGGGTTACGAGCCTTGTCCCCAATGACTCTGTCTATACAACTATTGCCGGTAGTGTCGCTTTTTCGGCGGGAGCACGCTCTCACTGGCACTCTCACCCGACCGGGCAGCTACTCATTGTCACCGATGGGGTTGGTTACCACCAGATAAAAGGGGAACCAAAGCAACTGATTCGGAAAGGCGACGTAGTGAAATGCCCGCCCAGTGTGGTTCACTGGCACGGAGCCAGCCCCGGAAGTAAAATGATCCACCTGTATATTATCCCGAACACCGATAAAGGCATCGTCAACTGGCTTCAGCCCGTTACGGATGCGGAATACAATGAAAAATAAGTGGACGAGGTATTTCCAGATTGATTTCTACGAAAGTCCCTTTTATGCTTCTGCCGGTAGCGGTTCAGGTCAAAACGGTCAATGGTGGCCGTTGGTCGGGATAATATTGCTGTCTTATTAACTGGTATTCAGGACTTTAGAAAGAAAGTGGACACTGTGGGTATGACGTACGAATTCAAAGAAACCGATGGAGGACATACATGGCCGAACTGGCGTAAATACCTGACGGAGTTTACCCGGAAAATTTTCAAGTAGCCATCTGATTACCAGGTAATTATGCGCAACGACAAAGCCACCTCACCAGTCAGAATGATGACGATTTTACGCCTTCAGTCATTCATTCTGTTCAGTTTATTCTTCAGCAAAACGTGTCCGATGAACGCGCAAACCAAACCCACAGAACCTTTAGATGTCAAACAGCAACGTATCGTATCCATTTCGGCGCTGACCACCACGGGCGACATTCCGAAACTCAAGCAGGCACTGAACGCCGGACTTGATGCTGGCCTGACGATTAATGAAATCAAAGAAGTACTCGTTCAACTTTATGCCTACTGCGGCTTTCCCCGTAGCCTGAACGGCATTAATGCGCTGATGGCCGTTGTTGACCAACGGAAAGGGGCGGGGAAGAACGACCCGGTTGGTAAAGAGGCTTCGCCAATTGTCCAGACGGCTGATAAGTACGCCGTTGGCAGGAAAACGCTGGAAGTACTGATGGGCAAACCCGACATCACGGCCCGGACTAGTGCCAATGCCTTTGCTCCGGTAATCGATACTTTTCTGAAAGAACACCTGTTTGCCGATATATTCAGCCGCGACGTGCTGACGTATCGCCAGCGGGAACTGGTAACCATTTCGTCCCTTGCCAGTATGACCGGTGTTGACTCTCAGTTGCAGTTTCACATGGGAGCAGGCCTGCAGGTAGGTCTCAGCGAAGCGCAACTCAGCGGACTGATTTCGCTGATCGAAACCAGCGTCAGTAAACAACAAGCCGATATCGCTCAGCAGGTACTGACCAGAGTGCTGAGTGCGCGGGAGTCGCCTAAATAACAGTTCAGGTTGTTTGAATAAAACCCATAAGGTTGCTTCCGGAGCTATTCCTGACTCGGGAAGGTAAATAAGAAATGCCATGCGCGTTCAGGTGGGGAAATGCATGACAAACAGTTCAGGCAATCCCATCATTTGTTCGGGAAGAATCAGTTTAAAAACGCCCGGCATGACGACCAATGAGAAGAATTAAGGCCACACTATCTTTTGTAGAAATACCAGCTTAAACAACCGCTCAGATGAACAGGATACACCGACGGGATTTTTTAGCCCATATGACGCTCGCGACGGCTGCGGTCTCTATGCCTTCCTATGCTTTTTCATTCACTAACAAAGCCGGGGAGTTTGTCGAAGCCGATACCACGTATGGCCGGGTCAAAGGTGGCCGAAACGATG
>JANPJE010000451.1:0-2718 GCA_031425355.1 Spirosoma sp.
CGGTCCGTCAGGAACGCTCATGCGCGACAAGTTTATTTTTGTGTATCAGGATGTTCGGGGCCGCTGGGCATCGGAAGGCACCTGGACCAATATGACGCCCAATATTCCCGACCCAGCAAATGAACCGAAAAAAGGCAAAAAGTCCCAGTCAACCGTTTCAACGGTAGGATCGCCCGACGAGAGTTCCGATGCGTATGATACCATCGAATGGTTATTGAAAAACGTACCGAACAACAACGGGAAGGTTGGTCAATGGGGCATCAGTTATCCCGGTTTTTACACGGCGGCTTCGCTGCCTAACGCGCACCCAGCCCTCAAAGCGGCCTCACCGCAAGCTCCCATAGCGGACTTTTTCTTCGATGATTTTCACCACAACGGCGCGTTTATTCAAGCGTATCTGTTCGCCTACCCGGTTTTCGGCATTCAGCATCCGCAGCCAACTACCGAGGCCTGGTACAACAATACGTTCATCAACACCAAATCCAAAGATGGGTTTCAGTGGCAGCTTGACCTCGGCCCGCTCAAAAACGTTGACAACTATTACAAGGATAATTTCTTATGGCAGGAGACGATTGAGCATCCCAACTACGACGAATTCTGGCAGAAGCGGAGCATTCTGCCGCATCTTAAAACGGTCCGTCCCGCCGTTATGACCGTTGGCGGCTGGTTCGACGCCGAAGATTTATACGGCCCGCTGAACATCTACAAAACCATCGAAAAAAATAGCCCCGGTACGTATAACACGCTGGTAATGGGACCGTTCGGGCATGGTCGATGGTCGCGCGAGACGGGTCATACACTGCACAGTAATATCTATTTTGGCGATAGCGTCGCTACGTTCTACCAGCGCAATATCGAAGCTAAATTTTTCACGCACTTCCTGAAAGGGGCAGGCGATGGCAAGACCGATCTGCCCGAAGCGTACCTGTTCAACACCGGTCGCAACGAGTGGAAAACGTTCGATAAATGGCCCGCAACTGATGCGCAGACGAAACAATATTACCTCATGAAAGATGGGAGCCTGGCAACCAATAGAGTAATGGGATCGGCTGACCCGAGCGGTAATTCATTTTCGGAGTTTATCAGCGATCCAATGAAACCCGTTCCGTACACCGAGGACATCACCACAACGCAGGGGTTCACCCCGTTCAATTATATGTCTGAAGATCAGCGATTTGCGGGACGAAGACCAGACGTATTAACCTTCCAGACTGACGTGCTGACCGACGATATGACGCTGGGTGGTGAAATTACGGCCAAGCTCAAGGTGAGTACGACCGGAACCGACGCCGACTGGATAGTGAAACTCATTGACGTGTACCCACCCGACGAACCGAACCATCCGTACATGCCGCACAAAAATATCACACTTGGTAATTATCAGCAGATGGTCCGCTCGGAAGCCATGCGAGGTCGGTTCCGCAACTCGTTCGAGAAACCGGAGCCGTTTAAGGCGGGCGAAATAACTGACGTGAATTTCCGGTTGCAGGACGTATTGCACACGTTCAAAAAAGGCCACCGCGTCATGATTCAGGTACAGAGTACGTGGTTCCCGCTTATCGACCGTAATCCACAAAAATATGTGGATAACATCTTCAAAGCCGATGCTGCCGATTTCCAGAAAGCCACGCACCGGGTGTATGACAACTCAGTAATTGAGGTTCAGATTGTTAAATAAAAACCAGTTGTCAAATCAAAGAGTTGTAGAGTTAATCCTGACTCGCCGGGTTAAAAACCGACGCAACAAAAAATGATTGTCTTATTGCCCTGCGCCGATTTTTAACCCCGCAAGTCAGGATTAACTCTATAATCACTCTACCGCAATGAAAGCTATCTGGAACGGCCAAACCATCGCCGAAAGCAACGACACAATCGTGGTCGAAAACAATCATTATTTCCCGAAAGAGTCGGTGAAACCAGAGTTTCTGTCAGCCAGTCAGACGCATACAACCTGCCCCTGGAAAGGGCTGGCATCGTATTATTCGCTGACTGTAGACGGGAAAGACAATCCCGACGCGGCCTGGTATTACCCCGAACCTAAACCAGCCGCGAGTCAGATTAAAGATCGGGTTGCTTTTTGGAAAGGTGTTAAGGTAACTGAATGATTGACGTTCGGAACCTGACCAAACGCTTTGCTTCGCACACTGCCGTTGATGACGTTTCGCTACGTATCGAACAGGGCGAAACGCTGGTGTTACTGGGCACGAGTGGCTGCGGAAAAACGACGACACTAAAAATGATGAACCGGCTGATCGAACCGACCACCGGCTCAATCACCGTTGATGGTCTGGATATTAGCCAACAGCCCGGCCCCGAACTCCGTCGGCGAATCGGCTATGTCATACAGGACGGTGGTTTATTTCCGCATTATACCGTTGCCGAAGCCATTGCCACTGTCCCGAAACTGCTTGGTTGGGAACCGGCTGATATTCAGAAGCGAACGCATGAATTAATCGACAAACTCCAACTGGCTAAAAGTCTTTTATCGCGTTACCCTGCCGAACTGAGTGGCGGACAGCGGCAACGAGTTGGACTGGCGCGGGCACTGGCGGCAAAACCCCCTGTGGTGTTGATGGATGAACCGTTTGGTGCACTTGACCCCTTCACACGTCGGCACGTTCGGCGGGAGTTGTTCGGGCTAAGCGAGTTGAAAGAAACAACGGTCGTCCTTGTCACGCACGATGTGAACGAAGCCCTCGAATTGGCCGACCGCATTGC
>JANPJE010000452.1:0-8043 GCA_031425355.1 Spirosoma sp.
GTTTATGAGTAGCTTTTACAAAGAGAAGTATGGGTACACGCCAGATGGGACATTTAGTACAGCATTAAGTCCCGACGGATCAATATTGTATATCACCTGGAATGGTATGCGTCCATCACCGTCCAGGGGCTGGAACACTGCAGCTATGACTGCCATCCATATACCTAAGTCTGAAAGAATGCCTTAGATGATAACGAATTGAATACCTCAACCAATAAAACACCTGAACCATTAGCGCGTAGGTATAGCCAATGCAATAATGAGTTATGAATTATATATGCGGACTACTATAATTCTTATTCGCAATTTATCACTCCGAATTTGGAATTCATAATTTTAAATTCGTAATTATTTTTTCGCCTGCATCACGTTTTCAATCGCCGCCACAATATTCGGATACGCGCCGCAGCGACAGAGATTGCCGCTCATCAATTCGCGGATGTCGGCGGTGGTGCGGACTTTACCTTCGTTCATCAGCCCGACGACCGAGCAAATCTGGCCGGGGGTGCAGTAACCGCACTGGAACGCGTCGTGGTCGATGAACGCCTGTTGCACCGGGTGCAGCCGCTGCGCTGCTTCAGAGTCATTGTCAGCCAGACCTTCGATGGTCGTGATGGCGCGACCTTCCTGCATCACGGCCAGCGTCAGGCAGGCGTCGATGCGTTTACCATCGACCAGCACAGTGCAGGCCCCGCACTGGCCGTGATCGCAGCCTTTTTTGGTGCCCGTCAGGTGCATGTACTCGCGCAGGGCATCGAGCAAACTTGTCCACGGAGCAATCTGCAATTCGGTTTCGGTGCCATTCACAGTTAGCTTAACTGTGTGGATGGGCGGTAGCACAGGAGCCCGTCGGGAAAGAGGAGGGGATTCGACAGCGGAGATCATAATGGGTTGGAGTAGGTACTTTCTATTTCCCGAACTATGAATTGGGACGGTTGTTCAAAAAACCATACAAAGGGAAAAGCAGCATCATAAAAGTCCCGGAAAAGCACATTTCAGGCCATCTGGTAACAACTTGGTCTGGTTTAGGTTATCTCAGTGAATTGACCGACGCGTCAACGATCAGCACAACAGGTACACCGACAATGAGTCTACTAAAACGTATATACCGGAATCTATTCGCCAACTCGATACCCATGCCGGATGAGACGGATAACACGAAGACGACCCCTGATGAGACGACTCAGGGCGGGGGTGCGAAGCCGAAGAGCGCCAGTGCGAATAAGGGTTTTTTCCCCAACGCATGGATTGTGATTAAGGATGCGTTCAACGGTTTTCTGGATGACCGGTGCCTGAAACTAAGTGCGGCCCTGGCGTATTACACCATTTTTTCGCTGGCTCCGCTATTAGTTCTGGTTATCTCAGTGGTCAGCATTTTTCTGGGCGAGGAAGCGATTCGCGGACAACTCTTTTCGCAAATCAACGGACTGGTGGGCAACGAAGCTGCCAAACAGATTCAGGATATGATTAAGAGTGTTGGACTGTCTGGAAAAACCAGCACCGCATTAGCCCTTGGTATCGTTACGCTGCTGATTGGCGCGACCAGCCTTTTTGTTGAGATTCAGGATTCAATAAACATGATCTGGCGGGTGAAACCCAAACCAAAAAAAGGATGGTTGAAACTTATCAAAGACCGATTGCTCTCATCGTCACTGGTTGTCAGTCTGGGATTTTTGCTCTTGGTTTCGCTAATTGTCAATGGAATCGTGCTGGCTATGAGCGATACGTTGACCCGCTTTGTTCCCGGCATTGGCGTGTACGTAATCAGCGCTATAAATTTCCTGATTAGTACGGTCGTTGTCACCATACTGTTTGGCGTCATTTTCAAGGTACTGCCCGATGCTAAAATATCCTGGAAGGATGTGCGCTGGGGCGCTTTTTTCACGGCCCTGTTATTTATGCTGGGCCGTTATATAATCGGTATATATATCGAAACGACCAGCACCAGTTCGGCCTACGGAGCCGCCGGATCGCTGATCGTTATTCTGACCTGGATTTATTACACAGCGGCTATCCTGTATTTCGGAGCCGAGTTCACGCTGGCATACGCCAACCATTTCGGCGTCAAGATTGCGCCTGCCGATAATGCCGTGTACGTGGAACAAACCGAGCGCGAACGCGATGTTGCCGTCATTCCAACCGCTAAGAAAGTGCAGGAAGCCAAGAGATAATGAATGGTTTTGGACGCTCTGCTCCTATTTCTTCAAAGCAATCGTTACGTGCCTGATGCGCTGGCGTTTCCAGGTGTAGACAATGTCTATACGCCCATCGGCTGTCTGAATCACCGCCGGATACGAGTACTCACCCGGTTCGGATTCGAGCACGGTCAGGGTTTTCCATGTTTTGCCGTCATCGGAAATGGCTGCGACTAACGGCGTTCGTGGTCCGCTGAATTTACCCGGCGTTGGCGACGTGGGATTGTACACTATTACCTGCCGACCATCGCGCAGGGTCACGGCGTCGGTGCCTGAGTTGGGGTTCGGAAGCGATGTTTTCTGCAATGACGACCAGGTTTTCCCGCCATCTTTCGACCAGGTCTCAAGGACAAAACCGCTTTTCTCGCTGCGGCAAAGTGCCTGCAACTGCCCATTCGGGTGAAACAGAATGCTTGGCTGAATCGCCCCATCGTCAACGCCATCATTGATCGGAGCCGTTTTTTGCCACGTTTTGCCCCAATCGCTGGTTTGCTCGAAATGTACCCGCCAGTTGTGATCTTCTGAACTTGACGGACACAGTAAAACGCCTGACGGGAGCAGAACAGGCTTGTTTTTTATCGGCCCGACAATCCCCTCCGGCAGTCGCTCGGCTGCGGACCAGATTTTGCCGCTGTTGGCCGACCGTTTCAACATTCCCCACCAGGTTGATGGGCTGGGACCTACTTTATAAAATAACAGTAATTCGCCACCGGGCACCTGAAACAACACGGGGTTCCAGCAGGGCAGCCGCTTGCCGTCGGGCTGCACACCCGTTGCCACCTCAACCGGTGGTGTCCAGGCCGAGTTCGTACGGCTGCTCAGCCAGATGCCTACGTCGGGATGACGCTCATACGTACCGCCAAACCAGGCGGCAATCAATCCCTGTGGGGTTTCGGCCACAGTGGCCGCATGGCATTCCGGAAAAGGAGCCTGTTCGTAAATCCACTCCCGCTGAACAATGACCGAATCGTTCGGCTGTGAAAAAACGGGTAGACTGGTCAGCCCTACGACGGCGAAAAATAAGAATGAGACGAGATTCATGTTTTTTGGCGAACTGGAAATTTACAGATCTGTTCCCTATTCCAAATGAAATACGCGAATCAGTGGCCCTGTAACCGGCGAATTATCCGGATTGGTTTCCATCAAATCGGCCATATAAGCCCACCACCGCTGGACAACGGGCAACCCCGGCAGACCATCCGCCGTATGGCCGACGGTACGTTTCTGAACGGCAAAAAGGGTATTCGTTACGTGGTCGAGAAAAATCGAATAGTCGCGAACGCCCGCGTCGGTCAGAGCCGCCGATAGTTCAGGCCATATTTCGTCGTGACGGCGTTGGTATTCAGCCGCTACGCCCGGCTTCAGTTTCATGGTAAAGGCGATTTCTTCCATAGTTAAAAGTTTGTCGTTTGTGGTTTGTCGTTGCGGTTCTCCGCCGGTACTGACGCGGAAGCAACACTTTCGCCGGTCCGCCGTTGCAGTCAGCGAACTACTAACTACAAATAAAAACTATCCACTAATTCATCTTACACAACTCCACGCCAGCCAGCAGAAAACACCCCAAGCCATAATCCTCAAAATCGGGTTTGCTCGTGTACGTAACAGGCTGACCGTCTTTGGGTTCCTTACCCGTTCCCTGCACGTAACCCAGAAAACCGTTCGGATGCACACAATCGGTTGCCATCGCATTCCAGGCTTTCGTGATAATTGGACGATAGACTTTTCCGTCGAGCAACCCGCGATTAATGCCCCACGCCATGCCGTAAGCAAACAGGGCCGTGCCGGTTAGTTCTTTCCCGCCAAAATTTGTGGGGTCGTGTAAACTGACATTCCAGAATCCATCGGGTCGTTGCAGTGGCGGCAAAACACGCATCATGTCGAGATACATTTTTTCGTATTCGTCCCGATGTGGCGCGTCTTTCGGCAGGATGTCGAGCACACGTACCAAAGCCGCCACGACCCAGCCGTTCCCCCGGGACCAGTAACAATCCTGCCCGTTTGGTTCTTTGTAGGGCGGCACAAAATCTTTATCCCGCCACCATAAATGATCGTCGGAATTATACAGTCCGTTGCCGCCATGTTTGGTTTTCGAGAACATATAAAGCTGGTACATCTTCTCGAAATAGGCAGTTGCTTCAGGACTATTGGGTTTTTCGAGAACGCCCAACTGGGCAAACACGGGCATGGCCATTTGTAGCGCATCAATCCAGTTCCAGTCGTCAACTTTATCGCTCGCCACCATCGCGTCGATGGATGCTTTGATGTCGTGAATACGTTCCGGATTTTTGTCTATCCGGAAGAGGTCAATATAGGTTTGTCCACAGCACTGATCATCGGCGTTTCGTGTATTTATGCCGCTACGTAGCCCCCAATGGTGTTTTTGGCCCCAGTCTACGGCATAATTAAGGTACGCTTTTTTCGGGTCGACGCTGTGGAGAGCCATGAGACCTTCATAGTATACGGCCCGCGTCCAGATATTACTCGGGCGGGTTTTGTTGGTTACAATCTCCTTGCCGGGGTCGGGCCACGACGACATGAAGTAGGCATTTGCCAGCGTCATCGTCGCAAGAATTTCTTTTTTTGGCGGCAATTTCTGCGCCTGTGCGGTTAACGTGATGACCAGAAAGAAGGCAAAAAATAGGCGGGTTGTCATGTTTCAATTGATTCTATTTCACTGTCGATATTCCTTTAGTCATTCCGACGGAGCCGGGCGGCTGGTGCCGAGGAATCTCAAACTCTGTATTAGTCAAGCTTGAGATTCCTCCCTACGGTCGGAATGACAAAATACGCGTCAGCTAACCTTAAACCGTAAACCTTTTTAAGCCGTGTATTTTTTGAGTTCAACACAATCGGCGGGCAAAGGATGGGAATTCCAGTGATGGTGAATCGCTAAAGCCGCACCGAGGGCCGACGCCTGCGCCACTGAAGCCGCATACACCTCAATATCCGGGAAGGCCATAGCCAGCAGGTTCATATAAATCGGATTTTTACCGAAACCGCCGTCTACAAAAATTCGCTGGACTGCGGTCTCACGAGTCGGGGAGTTGGCGAGGACAAGATTCGTTGAAATCAACTGCTGGGAAATAATATCGAGCATCAGTTGATGATACGCTTCGTCATACGTAGCAAACTCCGACAGGTCACGTTCACCAAACAATGACCCCTGCATCGAAATCATTTGCTGACCTTTGGCGTCGTTTTCCGTTGTTACCTGACTTACTTTTTCACGCAATTGCTCAATTAAAACCGGATGATAATCGACCCGAACGTATTGATCGACAGGCACTTGAAAATATTCAGCCAGGCGCTTCACCTGCTGTTCATGCTCGTAGCCCGCAAACAAACGAGACGCTTTTACGGGCTGACCTTTGTAATGAATGTAATTCAGACAGTCATATTGTAACTCCTCCGGGGTGAGCGGGGAATTATTGAAGGGGTTCATGCTCACGCACCACGTACCGGTCGAAATCAACACGAACGGGCGAGGGTCCGGTTCGCCGGTGCGACTCCCATCCGAAAACGACGCCAAATACGGAATCAAAGCCGCCGAACTGTCGTGCAATCCCACCCCTACCTGCACGGATTTATTGCCTATGGTTTTAAGAATAGCCGAATCAGACGGCACAATCGGGGCTAACCGCGCAAGAAGTTGCTCATTCTCAACCCATCTGTGGTAGTCCTGCCGGTCGAAATCCCAGAGCATGGTATGGCAACCAATACTGGTCAGTTCGGAGACGGGCCAATCGCTGATCAGGTAGCTCACAAATTGGGGCAGATGCAGCGAAAACGCCAGTTGCGCAAATAAATCGGGTTGTTCATGCTTGAGCCGGTACACTTGCAAACCCGAATTCAGGCTCCCCAATAAAGGCGACGCAGTTTGCCGGGTCAAGTCAATTTCAGGACCGTAATCCTCGAAAAATTGACGTAGCAACGAAGCTGGATAAGGTTTAAGGTAGTTGACCAATGGCCCGATGGGTTGCCCGCTTCGGTCGATATTCACTAAACTGGCACCGTATGCTGAGACGTTAACCGCCCGAACGTCGAATTCCGGCAATGCCATCACTTCGGCCAGCGATTCGTTCACCCACGTTATCAGCCGGGGCAGGTCTTCGCACAACTCGCCGTCCTCATCCTGAATTTCGACAAACTGTTCCGACTTCTCCCAAACAATCTGATACCGTTCATCGAAGAGAAACAGCTTTTTATTCGTCTTACCAATATCAAAAATGGCGATAACCTTCATAGTTAGTGGTTAATTGGTTGATTGGTTAACTGGTTTAATAGGGATTTGCGTCAGCTATTCAACCAGTTAACCAATCAACCAATCATCAAATTTACAGTCCTGTTGCCACCGTTTTTGCACCCCGCTCGCCGATGAGTTGCTGACGGATGTTGAGTTGTCGGTACAGGGCTAATGGGTTCAGCGCACCACCCGCCCGTCGCTGGGCTTCGGCAACCAACGGCCGTACGTCTGTCCGAAAGGCATCCTGCAAAATTTCCTGCGCTCGAACCGGGTCGTTGGCTTCGCGGGCTTCTTCCAACGCGTCCCGATCAACCAAAAGGGCCTGAGCATAAGCCAGTTGGATCGCTTCGACCGACTGCAATAAATCTTCGAGCGGGTCTTTCACGTTGTGGCTGGCGTCGATCATCCAGCCTAAACTGCTGGCATGATTCATCCCGCGAGCGTTCATGCCGTCAACCAGTTCTACGAAAATCAGAAACAATTGATAAGGCTTGATACTGCCCGCCGTGAGGTCATCGTCGCCGTATTTGGAATCGTTGAAGTGGAACCCGCCGAGTTTACCCTGATGCAGCAAAATTGCCACAATCTGCTCAATGTTGGCGTTGGGCAAATGGTGGCCCAAATCAACGAGTGTGTAGGCTTTCGGACCGAGTTTATTAGCGTAAAGAAAGCTGCTGCCCCAGTCGCCAACGGTCATCGAATAGAAGTTCGGCTCGAAGGCTTTGTACTCGACAAACAGCTTCCAGTTATCGGGCAGAGCTGCGTAAATTTCCTCCAGGCTGGCTAACGTCCGGTCGAAGGCTTTGCGGAAATTAAGCTGTCCGGGAAAGCACGAACCGTCTGATAGCCAGACGGTCAGCGCGTCGGAACCCAATGCCACGCCATGCCGGATTACCTCGATATTGTGGTCTATAGCCTGCCGACGAACGGCGGGGTCGGTGTGTTGCAGCGAACCAAATTTATAGGTTAACGGTGCATCCGGCTGATCCTGGAACGTATTGGAATTAACCGCATCGAACCGGATTTTATGCCAGTCGGCTAATTCTTTTATAGCCTGCGGATCAGTCGGAATGTCCCAGGGAATGTGCAGCGAAGTGGCTCCACTGGCACGGTTGAGCGCGTGCAACAGGCCCACATCAGCGATTTTCTCTTCCAGCGAGCGCGGCTCTCCCCCACCCGGAAACCGCCCGAAGCGCGTGCCGCCCGTGCCGAGTGCCCAGCTTGGAATCGCAATTTGAAAATCCATCAACTTCTGAATAACCGGCTCAGCCGTAGCCACTTCCTGCGTCCAGTATGACAATTTGCGCTTGTGGCTTTCCAGTTGACTCTGGTTAAAATCGGCAATTTTATCAGGTTCGAGATTCATACGGGTTTAGGGTTTTGGTTTACAGTTTTTGGTTGACAGTTTACGGCGGGCTAACGCATCAACACTGGCGCGTCAGCCAACCGTAAACTGTGAACCAAAAACTGTAAACCAGTTCTTATCGGACGAAGGCCATGGCTACACCACCATCGACGTTCAGGACGTTGCCAGTCGATTTGGCTAATAGTCCGTTGACGAACGCTAAACAGGCATTGGCAATATCGTCGGGCAAAATAACTTCG
>JANPJE010000453.1:0-2166 GCA_031425355.1 Spirosoma sp.
TTATGTCGGGTCCGGTCGGTACGTTTTACCGGCAATTCTCCATTACGATGGCCAGTGCCATTGTGATTTCGGCCCTGATCGCCCTCACGCTGACGCCCGTGTTGTGCGCCATGCTGCTGAAAAACCACCACGGCCATGCGCGGAAGAAAAACCCGCTGACCCGGGCACTCGACGGTTTCAACCGGGGGTTCGATAAAATGACCGGCTGGTACGTAGGCCTGTTGAAGTTAATCGTCAGCCGACGGGTTGTTACGTTCGGCATATTAATCGCGTTCTGTCTGGGCACCGTATACGTCAGTAAAGTGCTGCCGTCGGGCTTTATTCCCAACGAAGATCAGAGTACGATTTACGCCATTATCCAGACGCCACCGGGGTCTACGCTGGAGAAAACCAATGAGGTTTCCCGGCGGCTTCAGAAAATTTGCGAGGAGGTTCCGGGTATTGAATCGGTGTCGTCGCTGGCCGGTTACGAGATCATGACCGAAGGCCGGGGGTCCAACGCAGGTACGTGCCTGATCAATTTGAAAACCTGGTCGGACCGTGACAAAAACGTGAAGGAAATCATGGAAGAACTGGAGGAGAAATCGCGAAACCTCGGGGCCACCGTCGAATTCTTTGAGCCGCCCGCCATTCCGGGATTTGGTACGTCCGGCGGTTTTACGATGCGCTTATTAGACAAGACAACCGATACAGACTACCGTGAGTTTGACAAAATCAATAAGCAGTTCATGGCCGATCTGGGCAAGCGGAAAGAGCTTTCCGGCCTGTTCACCTTTTTTGCCGCTAACTACCCGCAGTACGAACTTGAGATCGACAATAATCTGGCCATGCAGAAAGGCGTGTCCATCGGCAAAGCGATGGACAACCTCAACATTATGATTGGCAGCACCTACGAACAGGGGTTTACCAAGTTCAACCAGTTCTTCAAGGTGTACGTGCAGTCGGACCCCAGTTTCCGGCGGCTTCCTTCCGATCTGCTGAAGCTGTTCGTCAAAAATGATGCGGGCGAAATGGTGCCTTACTCGGCCTTTATGCGCCTGAAAAAAGGGCAGGGTCCCAACGAGATCACCCGGTTCAATCTGTATAATTCAGCCGCCATTCAGGGTCTTCCGGCCAAGGGCTACACCACCGCCGATGCCATCCAGGCCATCCGGGAGGTGTCGGCCAAGACGTTGCCACGGGGGTACGACATCGCGTTTGAAGGCCTTTCCTACGACGAAGCGGGCCGGGGCAACGAGGCTCTGTACGTGTTCCTGATCGTGCTGGCCTTCGTCTATTTTGTGCTGGCCGCCCAGTACGAAAGTTTCATCATTCCGCTGGCGGTGGTCCTCTCGCTGCCGGTCGGGGTATTCGGTTCGTTTCTGCTGTTAAAACTGATGGGATTAGAGAACAACATCTACGCCCAGATCGGCCTGATTATGCTGGTGGGTCTGCTGGGTAAAAACGCCGTGCTGATCGTCGAATTTGCCGTCCAGAAACGGCAGCAGGGAGCCACCATTCTGGATGCCGCCATCGAAGGAGCCAGGGTCCGTTTCCGCCCGATCCTGATGACCTCCTTCGCCTTTGTGGCTGGTCTGATTCCGCTGATTAGTGCAACGGGTGCGGGTGCCATCGGTAACCGGACCATCGGGGCGTCGGCCCTGGGAGGTATGTTATTCGGTACCCTATTCGGGGTTATCATCATCCCCGGCCTGTACTACATCTTTGGCTCGCTGGCCGATGGCCGTCAGTTGATTAAAGATGAAGAAGACCATTCGCTGACCGAAGGTATAATTCATGCAGTAGATACATTTCCTGTAACCGAAGAAAGTACAAACCATGTTGAAGCGCATATATAAGTATCTGGGCCGCGTCGGCGTACCGGTAGCCTGCCTGCCGTTCGTGTTCATAGCCTGCAAAACCCCGGCTTTGGTGTTGAAAACAGAGAACAGGGTTGTTCCGGCGAGTTACAATAATACGCCGGACTCCACCAATACGGGCAAGATCAGATGGTCGGAGTTCTTTACCGATCCCAACCTGAATGCTCTGATTGAAACGGCGCTGAAAAACAATCAGGAGTTGAACATATCCCTCCAGGAGATTGCCATTGCCAGTAACGAAATCCGGGCCAGACAGGGTGCCTATTTACCGGTTGTCGGCATCGGTGGTGCGGCTGGTGTGAATAGG
>JANPJE010000454.1:0-41976 GCA_031425355.1 Spirosoma sp.
CAGTAACGGGTGCATACGGCCAGCATTTTACCAGCAAACCGATCATATACGACTTTATGTGCGCGGCTTTCGCCCCGCTTTAACGCGGTTATTAGCTGCGCTTCTGTCGTAAAAAACGGTATAATTCGAAGCATATTGGCCCAGGTTCAGTAGCAAGATGCACTAAAGGCAGTGGTTAGTTGCATGGCAGTTAACTTATTTTTTCAAACTAAAGACCTCGACCTATTAGAGATTGTCTCCAGTAAGCCGAGGTCATTGATCGATTCGCAATCGGGTGTTTATAACCCTTTTATTTACTTCATTCCATCTACATAATGCAGCCTAATTCATTGCGACACCCGAAATTTGATTGGTGCAATAACAATCACCCGTGATGGGTAAACATAAGTTTCGGGCTCACCGGCAACGTAAAAAGAGTAAATCCAAGCGATGGATGCGCCTTCACCCGAAATAGCCTGACTCACATCCATCGCTCCATTGAAATGACAGGGTTCGATTTCATAACGCAAGATGTAGCGCGGTCAAACTCATACATTTCACCAAAACCTATTTGGGAATAAAGGGCTTTTTGAAAAAATTTGCCTTTTCTACATTCTCGACATAGCCCGTTTAACGCGGCCTGCAATTTCGAGACGTCTTCCAAACTCACGTTTACTATTTCGATACCACAAATAACTAATAATGGCTACAATGAGGTAAGGAATAACTAACAGATAGACAATACCCAGATTCAACTGCGAGGCCACGATACTACGGCCATTACTGACTGTACTCTCCACTGTTCCGCGACACATAGCGCACTGAGCCATCAGATCTGACGTAACAGTCAGCAATCCTATTGTTAACCACACTTTCCAACTTCTCATTTTTTTACGAGTTAATGGATGTAATATGGCTTGATCATCAGATAGACAACCACGCCTGTAATGCTAACATACAACCAGATTGGAAACGCATATTTTACCGTTTGTTTGTGTCTAACAATCTGCCCACTCAAAGCGAAATAAACAGCCCGCAACACAAACCAAACCACTACAACAGACAATATTATATGCGATACCAATAAAAAGTAATAAACAGGTCTTATTAAACCCTGTCCACCAAACGACGTTGATTCATTCGTCAGATGATAGAGTACATAACTGACTAAAAATAGCGAACCGAATGTAAATGCCGCCAGCATTGTGCGTTTGTGCGCAACAATATTTTTTTGCCTGATGAAATATAGCCCTACCAGTAATAACACGGATGTTATCGAATTAATTACGCCATTTAGGTGTGGCAAATAGCTTGTCCAAGTACCCAGATCAACCTTTTGCCGAATACCCAAAAGAATGGCTACCGCAACCGGAATTGCCACTGATAGAACGTTTATAACCCGGTTGGCTTTTTTTTCCTGAACAGGCTGTAGTGCTTCCATTGTTTGTTCACTCTATGGTCAGAAAATCAAGGAATTGACTGATGTAATTTGACGCTCACACGATTCAATAACCCTTTTATTCTTTATTATATATATCTAAGAGTATTCGAATTTCGAGCACTAACCGATCAACGTCTTCTTTGTCGGTTCCATCATAAAACCCCCTAACGATCCCTTCCTTATCTACTAATACCAACTTTTCGCTATGGATAAAAGTTTCGTCAGGCTTACCCTCCTTGACCCCTGCATCAACGGTTGGCAAATAATAGCCATGCATTGCCAGATCGTATATTTCAGCTTTGCTACCTGTCAGGAAATACCATTTGCCAGGAATCGCTTCATACTTTTGTGCGTACGCTTTTAATTGTGCCGGACGGTCATGCTCTGGATCGACTGAGTGCGATAGAAAAATGAGGTTAGGGTTAGCCCGAAAAATATCCTGCACCCGGCTTAGTTGTGATGAAATACGCGGGCACACAGTCCCACAACGTGTAAAGAAAAAAGAAGCTACGTAGATTTTATTCTTGACAACGGATTGATCTATTAACTGTCCGTTTTGGTCAATTAACCTGAATGCGGGGATGTGATTATATAATGTATCCGTAATTTCCCGTCCATCAGCCAGTTTGACTTTGCCCATCAGCGGCTCGTCTTTTGTAGAATCAATTTTAGGCAAATAGCGTGGCAGAACGTAATGATTTTGCGTACCAAACCGTAGGAACAAGTACAGCAAAGCCGGGACCAGCAGCGTAGCGAGCAGGATCCCGGCTTTTGGAGTGATGGTCATACTCTATCGTAATTGAAATATCGAGCCGCCCTCTGTTATCAATGCAATCAATAACCAAACAATAAAAATTATTGGGACAACTATAGCCCAGATTAGGCTTTTAACCTCGTGTTTTAAGTGCATGAACTCACCGACAATATAAAATGCTTTCACCAATGTCATTATTACGAATATAGAGGTTCTAAAACCTCCAGCCTTCATAAAATAAGCCAGTGTAAATTCAACTGCTGTAATGGCAGAAAGAATAAAAAACGTTCTCCAGATGAGGCCTGTATTTGCAGGTGGTATTTCCCTAACCTCGTGGGTTCCGTGTGAATCGTCAGACATAGTAAGAGTTGATTAAACCAGATAGAAGAATGTGAAGACAAACACCCACACGAGGTCAACAAAGTGCCAGTACAGGCCTACTTTTTCGACCATTTCGTAGTGGCCACGCTTTTCATACAAGCCGGTTGAGGCTCTATAGAAAATCAGAACATTCAACACTACACCACTTAATACGTGCGTTCCGTGGAAACCTGTGATAAAGAAAAACAGATCGGCAAAGGCGGGAGGGCCGTATTGATTGGCTACTAAGTTCGCGCCAAAAATAGTGGTTTGCACAGTTTTACCATTAACCAGTTCACTAATTGTGGTACCGGTTTCGGTGCCATGAATAAAGTGACTCCATTCCCACGCCTGACTTCCTAAAAATGTAATGCCTCCTAAAATAGTCCATAGCATGTATTTCTCCACGTCTTTGCGGTCCATCCGATGCCCAGCTTCGACGGCTAACACCATCGTTACACTACTGAATATCAGGATAAATGTCATGATACCAACAAAGATCAGCGGCAAATCAATACCGTGTAGAAACGGTACGGAGTTATATACTTTCTCCGGGGTTGGCCAGTAGAGATTCGAGAATTTGAATACTTCACCATGAATAATCGGATCCCAAGCTGGATAGCTATATCGGATCAGACCGTACGTTACTAACAGGGCTGAGAATGTAAATGTATCCGAGATCAGGAAGAACCACATCATGAGCTTTCCGTAGCTCACTTTCATTGGTTCAACACCACCCATCCAGGTTTTTTTATCGAATACTTGATCCGAGTCAGTCGTCAGGGTGTTGTGCGTTACAGTAGCCGCCATGCGTCTAAAAGGTTATCAATGAAAATAGACTAAAAAGAAAAACAAATACAACCACAAAATGTCTAAAAAATGCCAGTACGCGGCCGCAATTTCAAGTTGATTCAAGCTCTTGGCGTGGATTCGAAGTCGAAAAGCGGCTACCAAAGCAACCAATAGTACAACAAGACCTGAAATCAGGTGAAAGCCATGTAATCCCGTAAAGATATACATGAATGAGCCTGCCGGGTTACCAACAAAAAAAACGTTTTGGTCAACCAACTCTACCCAACCCTGAAACTGCATATATAAAAACAGCATTCCAAGTACAAAAGTAATAGTTATTGCTATTTTCAGACTGCCAAATTTATCTTTTTTTGCAGCTAAATATGCCCAATGCATTGTTAGACTGCTCACAACCAACACAATCGAACTGTAGGAGAAAACCGCCGGAATATCGTATTCTAACCAGTTCCCCTCAGCTCGTCGAACCAGATAAGCACTGGTCATGGCCGCAAATAGCATGATAATACTAACAATGAACAACCATAATATAAATTTGCGGGGATTCATCGACAGCGTTTCCTGCGGCTCCTCAATTATTGATACGTCGTTAATTAACTCACTCATGATTTGTTGTTATACTTTATCTAAAAGGTAAACAATCTGTACAACAGGCAGATATAGCAAGGAGCCAAACATCATCTGTAAAGCCGCTTTATCAGTGCAGGTTCTCATTAAGTGAAACGTTTGTGCCAAAAACAAGATTCCCCCAAGCATGGCAACTAAGGCCGAATTTATACCGGTCATACCAAGCATATACGGCAGCCAACCTACTGGAACAAGGAAGAGCGTGTACATCATGATCCGAAAGGCAGTTTCAGTCGTTTTACCATCGCCCGGCATCATCTGAATACCCGCTTTTTTGTACTCATCAAATGCAAGCCATCCGATTGCCCAAAAGTGGGGGAACTGCCAGAAAAATTGAATAGCAAACAAAATCCCCGGCTCCCAGCCAAAATGATTTGTTGCTGCGACCCACCCAATCATTGGCGGGAAGGCGCCTGGTAATGCACCCACAAATACGGCGATTTGTCCTTTACGTTTTAACGGGGTATAAACAAATCCATACAGCAGCAACGATAATACGGCTAATGCTGCCGCCCGTATGTTGAAAACTTCGACAAATAGGTAACAGCCAATAGCGAATAAAATAAAAGCGAACACAGACGCTTCCTGCACAGAAAGACGCCCTGTTGGTAACGGACGCACGGCTGTACGCTTCATTACCTTATCCGAATCTTTCTCGATAATCTGGTTGATAATATTGGCAGCCCCCGTAATACTGATTGACGCAATTACCAATACGATAATTTTCAACCAATCAATTTGGTCTGTAGCCAAACAATACCCAAACACACCAGAGAAAACAACGGCAAGCGTAAGCTTGAGTTTTATCAGTTCGATGTATGCTTTTGCTTTTTCGTTAAGAATCGTGACAACCAATGTCTTTTCCATTTTATACTTCTAATAAGCTTTGCTTATTGGTTATACTTTTAGGCGTTATCAATATTGGAGTCAGTAGCAGCAAAATTGAAAACTGTAGTCCAACCAATAAGATTGCCAATACCAAATGAATTGGCTGAGCTATTGCGGGTACGCCCAAA
Organism: Spirosoma sp.; assembly: GCA_031425355.1. Lineage (GTDB taxonomy): Bacteria > Bacteroidota > Bacteroidia > Cytophagales > Spirosomataceae > Spirosoma. The sequence continues at coordinate 4,988 of JANPJE010000454.1, forward strand.
TACGCCATGATTATACCCGTCGCAATTTCAGCCAAAACTAAACCTATAAGTACATTGGCCATTTTATAGATTCGGGATTTCGTCTTCAGACGACGTAATTGGTAAATTACGGTTCCGTGTAAACCCAAAATGATTAATGAAAATGATCGATGGACGTAGAATGTCCAGTTCATATTCATTATCCACTTTTCGCGTTCCAAATACCCTAACCGTTTAACTACAGCATCAAGTGCATCTCGAACCTGTGCACCCAAGACTATTTGGCCCAGCGTCAAAATCATCACAACCACCATTAGTCGACGTAACGATGCATTTAGCACTACACCGGTTCTTAGGTCAGTATTTCCGGCATAAGAACGTATGTAAACAAATAATAGGGAGAGGACAACCAGAATGGCCAGCAGTAAATGTAGAGTAATCATGTACTGAGCCAGCTCCGTAGCTACTACGCGTGAGCCAAGCCAACCATTGGCACCAATCAGCAAAAGAGCGACCACACTGCCTACTACAACAGTACTGTCTTTTCGTAAGTAGGAAAAAGAGGCTATTACAACAATAACTACTAAGAAACCAGATAGAGCACCCAATAAACGGTTGGCATACTCTATCCAGGTTTTTACAGCATTGAATTCAACCTCTCCTTTCAGTTTCGCTCCGTAAACTTCCTGGTAATTTGGTGGTAGTTGAGATATTTCAGTGGGGGGAACCCAACGGCCAAAGCATTTTGGCCAATCAGGACAGCCCATACCAGAGCCTGTGCTTCTGACAATTCCACCTGCCAAGATGAGCAGATAAATAACAATGATTGTCAACAAGACCAGACTCTGGAATCGCCGTTCTTTTTTGTCAATGAGGCTGTTTGAACTGGTCATTCAGATTTTGGCCCTCAATTTCTTTTTCCATGCCAATCAATTCGTTCTCATGTGGAAGATTTGACTCAGGCGTTTGCGAGTAAGGTACATTTTGAGGTATGAAGTCATCCTTAGCACCCGGCTTGCTATAATCGTATGGCCAGCGATAGACAGCAGGAATTTCACCTGGCCAGTTGCCATGTCCAGGTTGAATAGGTGTGGTCCACTCAAGCGTGTTAGATTTCCAGGGATTCTGTGGTGATTTCTTACCTCTAATCAGGCTATTAACGAAATTGTAAATAAATAGCCATTGAGCTACGAACGTGAAAATGGCAGCCAAGCTTATGAACGCGTTCATATCAGCAAAGATATTTTTCGTGAAATCATAACTTGTAAATGCATAATACCGACGAGGGAAACCAGCAATACCAACGTAGTGCATTGGAAAAAACACTAAGTAAATACCAATGAAAGTCAGCCAGAAGTGAGCATAACCCAGTTTTTCATCCATCATTCTGCCAAACATCTTCGGAAACCAATGGTACACCCCCGCCAGTAACCCAAACGCTGAAGCAGCACCCATTACCAGGTGGAAGTGTGCTACGACAAAGTAGGTATCATGTAGTTGAATATCCAATGCCGAGTTACCCAGAATCAAGCCCGTTAGACCACCTGAGATAAAGAAGGATACGAGGCCAATTGAGAACAACATAGCCGGTGTAAACCGAATATTACCACGCCATAATGTTGTGATGTAGTTAAAGGCTTTCACCGCGGATGGAACAGCAATAATGAGCGTCAGGAACATGAATATGGAACCTAAGAATGGATTCATACCTGTCACAAACATATGGTGTGCCCATACGATAAACGCCAGAAAAGCTATACCCATCATAGAAGCAATCATGGCCCGGTAGCCAAAAATTGGTTTACGAGCATTAGTTGCAATAATTTCCGACGTCATACCGAGGGCCGGTAACAGCACGATATATACTTCGGGGTGACCTAAGAACCAGAATAAGTGTTGAAACAAAATCGGGCTACCACCTACATTGGGCAGTGCTTCGCCTTTGATGTAAATTTCTGACAGGTAGAAACTTGTACCGAAACTTCGATCAAAGATCAACAACAGAGCAGCAGACAACAACACTGGAAAGGAGATAAGCCCCAAAACTGCAGTAAGAAAGAATGCCCAGATTGTTAAGGGTAATTTACTAAATGACATACCACGAGTTCTCAAATTGACAACCGTAGTGATATAGTTAATTCCACCTAATAACTGCGATACAATGAACAGAGCCATACTACTTAGCCATAGGGTCATTCCTAACTCCGACCCTTTATGGGCTTGTGGCAGAGCACTAAGAGGGGGATAAATTACCCAACCTCCCGAGGCAGGTCCAGTCTCAATAAACATAGATCCCATCATTAGCACACTGGCGATAAAGAAAAACCAGTATGATAACATATTTAGGAAACCCGAAGCCATATCACGAGCACCTATCTGCAATGGAATTAAGAAGTTTGAGAACGTTCCACTTAAACCGGCCGTCAGTACGAAGAAGACCATGATGGTCCCGTGCATTGTAACCAAGGCTAAATAGAAGTCAGGGTCTAACTTGTCCGACTCATTGATCCAACCACCTAAAATTGGTCGAAGAAAGCCAAGTTTCAAATTTGGAAATCCTAATTGAAGCCGGAACATAACGGACAGACTAATACCAACTATAGACCATATAATACCTGAAATCAAGTATTGCTTAGCTATCGTTTTATGATCTTCCGAAAAAATATAGGTGCGCCAAAAACTTTGCGGCTCATGATGGTCATGCTCTATAGCATGTACCTCGGTTGCCGAGTTAGCTGTTACAGTCGCCATTTTGTGTAGTTTGTTGTAAGGTTAAAAAATTAACGGAGTGTAGCGCTGGCTACCGATACTCCACCTATTTTAGGGATAAGCGCCGTTGAACTGTCGGCTGGCGAGGCAGTAGCATCGGCAGGTAAATACTTTGCTGCTTTAGCTTTCAAATTGGCAGGAATACGAGCCGCCAACTCAGGCGTTGATGTTAGCAACGGCTTCTGTTCTTTACACCATGCCTGCCATGAAGCCTCATCTTCAATCACCAAACGAATGCGCATGGAAAAGTGCCCTTGACCACAAACCTCGGTGCAGGCAATTTCGTATCCAAAATTAGGGTTTCCCGTAATGTTGCGCATTTCATCTGTAGTCTTGTCCGCGATAAACCAAAAACGCGTAGGCATACCTGGTACGGCATCCATTTTCACTCTTAAGTGAGGAATAAAGACACTGTGTAATACATCGCGAGCCCTGATTTTTAACAGAATGGGCTTATTAACTGGAATGTGTAGCTCAGACGTAGAGGTGAAGTCATCAAATGATGCTTCGTCCGTATAATCAATCCCAGTATCGTTACTATTGTCAATCAATTTGTAATTGAAGGCCCCCAGCTTGTTGTTATCAACGCCCGGATAGCGAGCAATCCAGTTAAACTGTTTACCAACAATCTCGAAAACCTGCGCATTAGCTGGTGCTTCAGACATAATGTCCCGCCATGCCCGCCAGCCCGTAAATACAAGCACAGCCATCACAACTGCCGGAACAACTGTCCAGATTAACTCCAATTTGTGGTTCTCAGGATAATAAGCAGCTTTATATCCCTCCCTGTGCTGATATCGCCAAGCGAATATGAATAACAATGCATTTGTCACAACAAAAGCAAACGTGATGATTGCCATCGACAGCCAAAACAGGAAATCTGTACGCCGACCATGTGGTGATGAGGCTTCAGGAAGAAAGAATTGCCGAGCGTGCATAAACGACCAAACGGCGGCTATCAATCCTATTATAAAGAACAACAGGAAGAACAAACCATTTATGCGGTTACTCAACCCTATGCGCCCTTCTTCTACTTGGCCTTGACTACTCGCACTTTTTACGACGGCAGTCATTTTGGAGATAACTAAAGCAGCCAACCCCAAAAATATGACTGATAACAAAGCGACTATATAAACCATTTCTATACAGGTTATAAGTTAAATATCGTGGTGTATGGATTCTTCCAGCATTGGATGATTCCGAGGAATCAAGTTAGCTTTTGTCAATTGGGAAGAAACAGTCCATATAAAACCACACGCAAAAATCAGAATCATACCGAATTCAATCGGTCCAAACCCGCCGTGCTCTCCTACCGTTCCCGGCATAATATTAACGTAAAAGTCGAAGTAGTGGCCAACTATAATACCCCATGCTGCCAGCTTCAAAATGATGTACGTACGCTTAGCATCCCTTGTCATTAAAATGAGAAAAGGGAAAACAAAGTTCAGAAATAAGTTAACAAAAAATGGAGCTTTGTAGATGCCTCCATACCCACTAAAACGTTCACGGTAGTAGATGGTTTCTTCAGGTAAGTTGGCGTAGTAAATCAGCATAAACTGGGCAAACCATACGTAAGTCCAGAAAATACTGAACGCAAACATAAACTTGCCGAGATCATGCAGGTGGCTCTCATTGACAATTTTCAGATACCCTTGTTCCTTCAACGTAACGACAGTTAACGTAATAACAGCTAAGCCCGTTACATGCCAACTCGCCAGCGTATACCATCCGAACATGGTGCTAAACCAATGTGAGTCGATGGACATTACAAAGTCCCACGCGGATGTCGATGAGGTTACGCCAAACACAAGCAGAAATGCTGTGCCAAATTTTATACTCTTATCGTAATACTCAGTACCACCATGCAAATCTTCCTGCAAAGAGAGATTCCGCATTATCCGCCACATTACATACCAAAGTGTGAAATAGAGGATGATACGTGTTATATAGAATGGAGTATTTAAAAACCCGGATTTACCAGCTATAATCGGATCGTATTCAGAACTGCCTGTATCGTATAAACCGGGCTGTGTCCAGTGAAATAAATCATGTCCGGCGATAAAGAAGACACCTACGATCACGATACCCATGAAGGGCAGATAAGCAGGTAATGCTTCTGAAACACGTTTAAATGCAACTGACCATCCTGCCTGAGCCAGGTAATTATAGGAGATAAAAAACATTCCTATAACAGATGCTCCTGTGAAATAGACCGCATTTAACCAGACGTTGGCCCATAAGCGATTTGTCCATTTATAGGCATGGTGCGCACCACCTTCCGCTTCTGTACCGTGAGCAACGGCATGAGTTTCGTGTGAACCTACGCCTGACGCCAGCAGATATGAGCCAATTGCCACTAACGCGACCCCTACTCCAATGCCGATTAATAACCGACGCTTGGATTCAGCAGTAAATTCAAATTCTTCGTCTATGGACGATATTGCGTGAGCCGATGCCATTCTTATTGGTTTGTCAATTAATAAAAAAGACGTTAAACGCCGACGAAACAGATTTCTATGAGTCTTTCATCGCAACGTCAGTCGTTAAATTTACCCTTGCTGAAGCTTGTGGACGTACTGCACAATTTTCCACCGATCTTCAGGTGTGATTTGTGAGCCATGAGGCCACATACGTCCTTTACCATGTGTAATCACGTGAAATACATGTCCATCGTTCATGTATTTATAGGCATCGGCTGAGTAGCTTGGTACCCCCTTATATTCTTTACCTACAAGACCATCTCCTTTTCCACCCTCGCCATGGCAATGACTGCAATAACGGGTGTACAGAACTTTTCCTTCTACCAGTGATTTTTCATTTTCCGGAATTGGGTTCGTCAGGGTTCGTTCTGCTATGCCAATGCTATCAGCCGGAATATTGTACATCATCAAGTCCGTTGTCGCGTTGCTACCTTCGCCAAAGGTTGTGTGGTAATTTGGGCGAGATACTGTACCCCGTGCGGGCATACGCATGTTTAGCCCATTCTCCTTTACGTTAATTGTATTAGGCCGAATTTGACGATAAGGCTCATACCCAACAGATTCGTACATATTTGGGGCAAACACAACTCCGGTGTCATCGTGATCTCTCTTACAGGATATTCCTGAAATAAGCAGTCCGATAACAGCTATCACTGTAACGTTTTTATGTTTAGTTATCATTCTTATTTTGACCATTAGAACTGCTTGACATTTACCTCTGCAGCACCTGATTTCCTCAAAATATGCTCAATATCGCCTTCGTTGATGTCATTCTTACTCAGATCTATTGCCATCGCGAACTTGTTGTCGGTGGTCCGGAGGTCATACATTAATGGCTTTACAGTGGGACCCAGACCATTTGATACCAGGAATGTGCCAACCATCCCCAATGCACAAAACAGAACCGTCAACTCGAAAATGACCGGTACGTACACAATTGGCGAAAAAGAATCTTTACCCCCGACGACCATAGGCCAATCGAAGCCTTCAGTGTAGAACGTCAACGCCAGCGCAGTGAGCGTACCACTTAGACCAAACATGAAAGCAGCAATACCCAGCCGAGAGCGAGGGTGTCCAAGTGCAATATCCAATCCGTGAATCGGGAACGGTGTGTAAACTTCGTGAATCCGAACTCCCGATTTTTTGACATCCTTAACGGCTTTCAGCACCACATCGTCATCATCGTAGATGCCAACTAAAAATTTACCGTTTCCATTTACATCTGACATTACTAATGATTTTTGTTTAAAGTTGATGGTCTGAATTCAGTAGTTACAAGGGATCAACCCCGAGGTAACAACTTCCAAACTGCTCCGACAACCCGGCTCAAGTTATTTATTCTACGTCCTTGTTAAACGTTGGATTAGTAACCCGCTCACCTTTGGCAACGCCCGATACCGAAACTGGTAGTTTCTCAGATGACGACTTAATGATCGTTTTCACTTCCGCCATATTAACTACGGGCAGGAATTTCGCAAACAGCAAGAATAAAGTAAAAAAGAAGCCGAATGAGAAGATATAGTCACTAATGTCAAATAACGTTGGGTGGAACATAGCCCAGCTGGAGGGAAGATAATCACGGTGCAGTGATGTTACAATAATCACGAATCGCTCAAACCACATCCCAATGTTTACAATGACTGACAATACAAATGTCCACACAATACTCCGACGGATAGCCCGCGACCAGAATAGCTGTGGCGTAATTACATTACAAGTCATCATAGCCCAGTACGCCCACCAATACGGCCCGGTGGCCCGGTTAATAAACGCGTACGTTTCAAATTCAACACCCGAATACCAGGCGATAAAGAATTCTGTTAAGTACGCAACCCCTACGATTGAACCAGTCAGCGTAATGACTTTGTTCATCGACTCAATGTGCTCAATTGTAATATAATCTTCCAGCTTGAATACCACGCGAATAATCAACACCAGATTTTGCACCATGGCAAAGCCTGAGAAGATAGCGCCGGCAACGAAATATGGAGGAAATATAGTAGTATGCCAGCCTGGAATTACGGACGTAGCAAAGTCCATACTCACGATTGTGTGAACCGACAATACAAGGGGAGTAGATAAGCCAGCCAAAATTAAGCTCATATACTCATACCGCGCCCAAGTTTTAGCCGAACCATTCCAGCCTAATGAGAATGCACCATAGAAATAACGCGATACTTTACTCCTCGCCCGATCACGGATAGTGGCTAAGTCAGGCAGCAAACCCATATACCAGAACACCAGCGATACAGTAAAGTAGGTGCTGATCGCAAATACGTCCCACACAAGTGGAGACTTAAAGTTTACCCAAAGTGAACCGAACGTATTAGGTAACGGTAGTGCCCAGTAGGCCAGCCATGGACGTCCCATGTGCATTAAAATGAAACTGGCTGCGCACAATACCGCGAAGATAGTCATAGCCTCAGCGGCCCGGTTTACGGCTGTCCGCCATTTCTGACGAAACAACAGCAGAATGGCAGAAATAAGTGTTCCTGCGTGACCAATTCCTACCCACCATACGAAGTTAGTGATATCCCAGGCCCAACCGACGGTTTTATTAAGTCCCCAAACGCCTAAACCTTCCCACCAAGTCCAGAACACGCAGGCTGTTCCGTAAAGTAGTACTATCACCGAGATGGTAAAGGCAATTGTCCACTCGCGGGTGGGTTTTCCCTCAACCTGTCTGCTGATATCCTCCGTCACGTCGGCGTAGGTTTTACCGCCAGTAATGAGGGGGGGTCTTACGGCTGATGTAACATGCGACATATATCTTACTGATTTACGATGTATGATTTACATTAGACAAATTACGGTTTGTGCTGGTAGATTGTTCTAAAATCTATCCTCGTAATTCGCAATTAATTTATGCAGGTGACTCCTGACGAGCATTCATATTTTGCTTCGGCTCCTCGTCCTTATTCCGTATTTTAGTCAAATACGAAATTTGGGGTCTGACATTAATTTCTTCCAGAACATGGAACGCTCGCCCTTCCAATTCTACCGATAGAACTTTAGAGATTGTACTCTCCGGATTATTCATGTCGCCAAATGTAATAGCACTCGTCGGGCAAGCCTGCGCACAGGCCGTCTGCACTTCATCAGGTGCTAACCGGCGCCGTTCTTTCTTGGCGGTTAGTTTGCTCTCCTGAATTCGTTGCACACAAAATGAGCACTTTTCAATTACACCACGTGAACGAACCGTTACGTCTGGATTGATGACCATTTTACCAAGGTCATTGTTGAAATGATAATCGTAATTATCATTGTCGTGGTACTTAAACCAGTTGAAACGACGAACTTTATAAGGACAGTTGTTTGCGCAATAGCGCGTACCGATGCAACGGTTGTAAGTCATTTGGTTCAAGCCCTCGGTACTATGCGTTGTGGCCAGAACCGGACAAACCGTTTCGCAGGGAGCATTACTACAATGCTGGCAGAGCATTGGCTGAAACGTGACTTCTGGGTTAGCGGAAGCCACTTCTAAAGCCGAAAAATCTTCTGCTTCAGCATCACTGCTGTAGTAGCGATCAATGCGCATCCAGTGCATCTCGCGTCGATTGATCACTTCCTGCCGACCAACAACCTGAATATTATTCTCAGAATTACATGCTACTACGCAGGTACCGCATCCAACACAGGAGTTTAAGTCAATGACCATACCCCACGAGTGATTAGGCTTACCATAGCCGTTCCAGAGCGTGATGTCAGTTGGGTCAGTTGGCCCAACCGAGGTTTGCACCTTAGGTTCGTAGCGGCCTGCTTTAGGATTCTTTTGATATGAAGCCAGTCTCGACTCCTGTAAGACTGCCCGTCTACCCATCACAGTATCGTGGGTTTGTGTCTGTGCAATCTCATGCCTTCCGCTTCCTTTTTCTACTTTGGCATTGAAGGCAGCATACGTTACGTAACCATTGACTACGGTTGTAAACGGATACGCATTTTTGCCAACTCCATTTGCCGATCTACCTGCTTTTTCACGTCCATAACCAATAGCTACTGACACAGTATTATCAGCCTGACCGGGTTGAATCAGCACGGGCAATTCGATCGACTTGCCATTAGCCGAAACCAATACCAGATCGTTCTGGACTAGACCCATATCATGAGCTGTCTTCTGCGAAATAGCCGCGTAGTTATCCCAACACGCTTTTGAAACCGGGTCAGGCAATTCCTGCAGCCAGGGATTATTGGCCAGATAACCTGTACCAACGCCTACCTTCTCGTACAAAGCCAATTCCATTCCTGTTGTTGGCTTGTAGCGCTGGGAAATATCCGCAGCCGCCTGGCTCACGTTTCCAATAAACGAATTTCCTCCTGCAACGGTCTGAGTTTGGTTCGGCTCAAATACACCATCATTCAAACATTTAACCCAAAAGGCATCAAAAGAACTAAAGCCCGATGCATTCGGATAATGGGTTTCCTGCCAATGATTTTTCAGATACGTTTGATAATCATTTGGCTTACCTGCCCACGTTAATAAACTCGATTGAAACTGACGAGTTTTAAATATTAAGGTAATGGCCGGTTGTGTAAGGCTAAAAAAGCCCTGTCTTGGTTCTGCATCATTCCAACTCTCCAGATAATGAGGAGCAGGTGTAATGTATTTTGACAGTGAAGCAGTTTCGTCAGCCCGGTCTGCAAACGAAACGGACAAAGCAATTCTGGGTAACGCTTCAGCCAGTTCAGCTCCACGAGGATGATCATACACCGGATTGGCACCGAAGAACAGCGCGGCTCCAACCTGACCAGCCTTAGCCTCATTAATAAAGGCGTCCATTTGCTGGTCATTTCCCTGACGGTAGTTGACCGGTACATTTAAATTAATTGTTGTCCCATAGCTGCCTAACAGGTTATTCAGTGCATTGACAACAATCTGTACGCTTGGGTCATTAGAGCCGGAGACAACCAATGCCCTGCCACGCGAACGAGCCAAATCATTAGCGGCTTTATCTAAATGAGTAACCGTAACAGAAGGTATAGATACAGACGTACCGCCCAACTTAGCCGCTACCTTATTATACAAACCCGCAACTACCAAACCCTCTTGGGACGGTTTAATTGGTGTACGATAATCGGCATTTGAACCGGTCATCGAGAGACCTGTTTCGAATTGATAGTGCCGGGACATGGTTTTTTTACCACCACCAACGGCACCGATTTTACGGCCTTTGGCATAATCCCCCATAAATTCAAGAGGGGCTATCCACGTTCCCAGAAAATCCGCCCCAATACTGACAATGGTTTCGGCTTTACTGAAATCGTAGGTAGGAATTACAGCTTTCCCGAACGAAGCCTGATTAGCCTGTAATAAACCAAACACGGAGTTTGCATCATAGGTGATATGACGCGCTGTCGGGTATTTCGCAACGAACTCAGCAACAACAGCCTTGGTCGCAGGACTTAGAATTGTCGACGTAATAATCCGAATGGCACTGCCTTTTCCAGCAACTGAATTTAACTGGTTGATAATCTCACGGTCGGCAGTTGCCCAATCAATATCGGCTTCACCCCGCTTAGGCCCCTTCAGTTTGTCAATATCGTAAAGAGAAAGTACTGATGCCTGAACGCGGGCTGTAGTCCTGCCTTTCGATATACTTGACTGTGGATTACCTTCTATTTTGATGGGCCTACCCTCACGAGTCTCGACCAGGACAGCCGCGTAGTCACCACCCTCAGCGTATGTAGACGCGTAATAATCAGAGATAGAGGGGAAGGTATATTCCGGCTTATTAATGTACGGAACGGCTTTATGAACAGGTGCTTCACATGCAGCCAATGTTACGGCAGCCATGCCAAAACCCATTACTTTCAGAAAGTCACGGCGTTGGGTGTCCGAGCCACCGAGCAAACCCTCCAGGTCATTCGATGATTCACTCAGATCGGGATTGGCGAATTCGCTGTTGGCGTTCTTTACAAACGTCGCATCATTGCGTAACTCTTCAACCCCTTTCCAATACCGTTTAGATGTATTTTCCATGCGTGTTGTATGCGGCAATGGTTAAAATGAAAATGTCCTACGAAATAAATTCAGAGTTAATAACCCCTGACACTTTTCCAGCAGACATTAGATTAATAGTGACATTTGGAACACTCCAGACCACCGATGTTCGCTACTTTGAGCGGTTCTTTGCTTTCCTTCCGGTGCAGAGCCACCAGTTTATCGTAGTAGGCGTTGTCCTTGGTGTTTACCTCTGTCCGGCGGTGGCAGTCAATGCACCACCCCATTGTCAATGATGAACGAGCCTCCACCACTTCCATTTTCTCAATCTCGCCGTGGCACGTTTGACACTGTACGTTGCCAACGTTTACGTGCTGTGCGTGGTTGAAATAAGCAAGATCAGGCAGGTTGTGGACCCGAACCCACTCAATAGGCTGGTTCTTCTCAATAGCTGTATAAATTTTCTGAATCTCCGGCGACTCTTTCTTGATTACGCCGTGACAGTTCATACAAATGTTAGCAGCTGGAATCGTTGCGCTCTTACCCTTGTTGACCCCCGTATGGCAGTAATTACAATCAATCTTATACTGACCAGCATGAAGTTTGTGCGAGTAAGCAATGGGTTGTTTAGGCGCGTAACCCTGCTGAATACCGACACCATAAGCACCATCAATTGTTGCTTTCGTGACCACCAAAAGGAAGACCCATATCACAATCGAGCGGAGTGTTTGGTTATTGAAGGCATCTGATAAACCCGTTTTCAAACGCTGACCGAGCGTAGAGGTTACCTGTGTGCCATCGGTTAGAGCTACAGGCGTTACAGCTTTCGATAAAATTGTCACTATCGCTAGTAAAACACCAAGCACAAGTAACATTACTACCAAAAGAGCGACGAGTACCAGAGTGAACAACTCCGACGGCCCGCCACCGGACCCTAAATTGCCACCTGAACCACCGGCACCACCAGCATTCTTAGTGTCTTTACCAGCTTCTAATGAAGCAGTCTGAGCGGGTTTGCTGGCTTGATCGATGTAAGCCAAAATACCGTCAATATCCGCATCTGATAAGCTGGGGAAACTCGACATCTGCACTTTCCCGTTGGCATTGAACACCTGATTGGCGTAGGCATCGCCAGTGGCAATTAAAGCCGATGAGTTTCTGATCCATTTATGCAACCAATCCCCACCTGGAGCACGCTCACGAATGCCCCGTAGACCTGGGCCAACAACTTTCTCATCTGTTACCGCATGGCACTGCGCGCAGTTACCATTATACAAGGCTTTCCCTTTTTCGACATCACCACCACCCGCAGGGGCTGACGTCGCTACGGCTGGAGCACCGGCTGTCGAATCCTGTGCTTTCACCTGAACGGCAAAAATCAACAGTATAAACGATAGTACGATTGCTCCGCCAAGCTTATAGAAGCGACTCATTTTATGAACTATATTAATTGAGTTGATTGACATAATCACCACCGCCATTTTATTAGCCCCCAAAAGTACGACACGATTGCTATATCGGCAAAAAATGACGTTTAGTATTTTTTTGCCGATTTTATTTATACTCTTTCTAAGCAAGACTCCCCATCTGTTACCCATAATTCAGACAAATCAAGTGTTACTTATTTTTGTTTAACCAAATAAAAAATGCCATTTGATTAACACTCAAGCGAGGTTATATCAAATGGCAGGAACAAAAAAGAGGTTCCGAGCGGATTCGAACCGCTGTACGAGGTTTTGCAGACCTCTGCCTAGCCACTCGGCCACGGAACCCTATCTCTCAAATACATGACAAATCACGCATTTGAGAGGGCAAATATACGATTTTATCGTGCACTAAGAGAAGCAATCTAAAAAATGCCTCTGTGCCAAAAGCCAGAGGCATTTTCCATTCATACTTACTATAGCAAGGTCAATTGCGGCCTTCGAGTTGTTCTTTTAACGCAGCGAGAGCATCAAGATCACCTAACGTAGCACCGCGCTCGGCTTGGGCTGGGGCGGAAGCCGCTTTGGGTGTAGCAACTTTCTGAGCTTTTTGCTCTTTTACAGGATCGTTTTTCTCCTGCCACGTTTTCGTGTGGGAGAGCATGATCCGCTTTTCGTCTTTTGAGAACTCCGTTACTTTGAAATCCAGCGATTCGCCAACTTCAGCGAATGTACCATCTTCCTTGCCCAAATTCTTGAGCGACGAGAAGCCCTCAATGCCGTAAGGCAGTTCGAGTGTAGCCATCTTATCGTTTTTGATCAGGATTGTGCAACGGTGAATTGTGCCAACCGCAAAAACGGTTTCGAACGTATCCCAGGGGTTCTCTTCGAGTTGCTTGTGACCCAGAGCTAAACGACGATTATCGACGTCTAATTCCAATACAACTACTTCGAGTTCGTCACTAACCTTGATGAAGTCAGATGGGTGCTTAACTTTCTTCGTCCATGACAGGTCAGATACGTGTACCAGACCGTCAATACCTTCTTCCAGTTCGAGGAACAAGCCAAAGTTAGTCAGATTACGTACCAAGCCTTTGTGTTTCGTACCAACTGCGTATTTGGCACGAAGTTCAGGGCGAGTCCAGGGATCTTCCGTCAGTTGTTTGATGCCTAACGACATTTTACGGTCGTTCCGGTCAAGTGTCAGCACCTGGGCTTCCACTTCATCACCAACTTTCAGAAACTCCTGTGGATTGCGCAAATGCTGCGACCATGACATTTCTGATACGTGAATTAATCCTTCAACGCCTGGCTGAATTTCAAGGAATGCACCGTAGTCGGCTACGTTTACGATTTTTCCTTTTACCCTTGAGCCAATCTGAATCTCTTCAACCAATGCATCCCAAGGATGAGCCTGAAGTTGCTTCATGCCCAGTGAAATACGCTTCTTGTCCTCATCAAAATCGAGTACAACAACGTTGACCTTCTGGTCGAGATGCAGGATTTCAGATGGGTGGCTGATACGACCCCACGATATATCCGTGATGTGCAACAGACCATCAACACCACCGAGGTCGATAAACACACCGAAATTGGTCATGTTCTTGATAACACCTTCCAGAACCTGTCCTTTCTCGAGGTTGTTCAGGATTTGGGCGCGTTGTGCTTCGAGGTCTTTCTCGATCAGGACTTTATGCGAAACAACTACGTTGTCATTCGCATAATTAATCTTGACAACTTTAACCTCCATTTTCTTGCCGACAAAAATGTCGAAGTCGCGAATCGGCTTAACGTCGATTTGCGAACCTGGCAAGAACGCTTCAATGCTGAAAATATCGACAATCAGACCACCCTTCGTGCGACGCTTCACGAAACCATCAATAACGAGGTCCTCGTCTAAAGCACGCTGAATTTTCTGCCAGGCAGTAATCACTTTCGCTTTCTTGCGAGAGAGCACCAACTGACCATTGGGGTCTTCCTGATTTTCTACGTAAACTTCAATTTCATCACCCATCTTCAGGTCCGGCATATCCCGGAATTCAGAAGCTGGCACTAAGCCATCCGACTTGAAGCCGATGTTGAGCAGTACTTCCCGATCCGTTATCCCAACGACGGTTCCCATTACCACTTCTTTCTCTTTAACTTCCGACAGAGTGTTGTCGTAAAGTTCCAACATCCGGTTATGATCTTCAACCGAATAGCCGCTTCCAAATCCTTTGTTGTCTGCCCGGTCCCAATCAAATGCCGGCAGTTCGCGTTGCTGCGTTTTGCTCATAAAAAAAAGTTTCCTGACCCGCTCAGTACATCAGTTCGTGGGTCAATGGCGAACTGACTTTTGGTTATAAATTTTTTGCCCTCAAAAAAGGATTGCAAAGATAGCAATTGCATTCCGAAATAAGTTTCGGAACGGGTAAAATCTTGATATAAAGGAGAAAAGGAAGAAGGCGACGAAAAGGATACAGGATCTGCTTGTGACATTTCCTTTTCCCTCTCTCGTCGCCTTCTTCCCTTTTCACAACGGCGAACCGCTCCTGAAATTTATTGAAATGCTTTCTCTTTCTTGGCTAAAAATGGCATCCAGCTTTCTTCGATAGAACCGGAAAATTCGCGCAGGAATACCAAGAATGTAGGTTTGAAGGGCTTTTGCCGCAGTTTGAGATTGGCTTCTTCGGGTGTATAATCGCCTTTGCGTGAGTTACACCGTTTACAGGCTGTGGCCAGATTATCCCAACTGGTCTTCCCCCCTCTCGACTTTGGCATTACGTGGTCAAGCGTCAGGTCTTCGGTTGTACCACAGTACTGGCAGTGGTGACCATCGCGTTTGAAGATATTTTGCCGGGTGAGCATAACGCCTTTGTAGGGCAGATTTACGTACCGATGCAGACGAATGACGGATGGCATCGGAAACTCGGCAGAAACAGTTCGAAGCGTAAATTGCTCGGATTCGGCAACGAGTTCGGCTTTATCTAAATAAACCAGCAGGAATGCTTTAGGAACGGAGCAGATGCTGAGAGCACTGTAATCTTGATTTAAGACTAATACTTTCCTACCCATATCGCGTTTAAATGCCTCTGTACGGTAGCAAGTTACAGAGTTATCCACATAAGGGCAAGCATTGTGAAAAAATTAAATAAGGAAGGAAAGGATAAAGAACTTTTGGCAACAGCCCTCCTCCTTTCCTCCCTTCTGATTTCTCCTTTTTTTAGTACCGTTCCCGCTGCATCTCACGTTCTACGTCACGTTCCTTAATGCTATCCCGCTTGTCATATAGCTTCTTCCCTTTGGCTAATGCAATGTCTATTTTAGCAAAACCCCGCTCATTGGTAAATAGTCGGGTGGGTACAATAGTAAGGCCCTGATCTTTCAACTTTTCAGTGAGCCGTTTTATCTCCCGCTTATTCAGCAGAAGTTTTCGGTCGCGAAGTGGGTCGTGGTTGTAGTGGGTGCCTTCGGTGTAAATCGAAATGCTCATCTGCCGAACGAAAAGCTCGTCGCCGTGAATCAGGCAATAGGCATCCTGCAAGTTCACCTTCCCCTGCCGAACGGACTTAATCTCGGTTCCGGTCAGAACGATGCCAGCCGTAAACGTCTCAAGGAACGCGTACTCGAACGAGGCCCGACGATTGCGTATATCGACTTTTTTTACAATAGAAGCAGAAGCCATGAATTGGTGTATAGTGTGTGATCTGGCCCGCCGATGCAGTACAATGTCAATATAATGGAGAGCCAGCCTTCGAAAAGAAAAGGTAAATCATCTGACCGCTAAGCAGTCGGGTAAGACCAAGAACACCAGATTTTACAGAGAGGTTTACTTTGCCTCTGTAAATTTGTGTCCCCGCACGTAACAAACCCGGTTGGCTAAACAAATATATTGTTCAGCCAACCGGGTTTGTTACGTAGTAGTGGATGCGCTACGTCGGCGCTATTTCTTGGCGGTTTGTTTTGCCTGATATTCCTTGTTCAGACCAGCCAGAATCCTGCTGGTCTGGTCACCCGATGGGTCGGCAAACAGAATACCGCCACCTTTGGTATAGCCCAGCACAAACTCATACTTATTCTGCACGTTCTCTTTTTTGAGATAATCGAAAATCTGGTCGTAAAGCTGCTTATTTTTCGTCTGCTCTTCAGCAGCCAGGTTTTGCGCGGCCCGCTCCCGAAAAGCCATGATATCCTGTTGCTCTTTCTGGAGAGATGCCTCTGTTGCCCGCCCTTGCTCCTGGGTCATGGTTGCGGCCCGCTGTTGGAAAAAGGCAACTTTGTTTTGCAGGTTGCGGCCCTTAGATGCGAGGTCGTTTTCTAACTGGAACCGCTTGCTTTCCAGTACTTTCTGAGTGTCTTTGAAGTAGTCGTATTTGGTCAGCAACGAATCGACATTGACGTAAACAATCGCTTTGCCTTTGGCTTCAACGGGAGTTTTTACAGCAGACACCGTTTCGGATTGGCGGTCTTTAAAATGCAGGTAGTACAATACAGCTACGGCAATCGTCAGGATGACGTTCAAAATTAACGAGGCATTCTTCACAGGAAATGAATCAGTTAGTTAGCAGTTATTCTACAAAGGTAGAGGGAAATATCGAATTATGAGCGACGCCGACTATAGGTGCGATTGGCCGATTGTTTTTCAGTCGCCTGTCTGACAAAGAAGCCTGATAAACCCGCCAGTCCACCAACCAGACCGCCCAGGATAGCTGTCACTAATAAAGGAATAGCCGCGCTGTTCATTTTAAAGAGCAATTCGCTCATGCGACCGGTAAACGCGCCATCTGTCTGCGAGTGAGTAATGAGTGCATATCCCAACCAAACCAACGAAGCACCCGCAAAACCATATAAAAAGGCCTTTCCCGCGCTCGATCCGCGCCAAAGGCAAACCAGAAATGCTACAATGGCAAGGCTCCACCAGGGAAGTATTAATTGAGCCAACAGACTTAAAACGGCGATTAAGAGAATTTGAATCATGTTTATGATGCGGCTGAGAAACCACTTTTATCGTTTATGGGCGGCTTTCCATCGGGGTGCCGACCGGCCGCCTTACTTGATAACCAGTTTCCGTTTGATACGCGGATGTTTGTCCATTGCTGATTGTAGAAATAGCAGTTCATTAAGCTGACCAGTACGCCAGGTTTCCAGCATGTTCAGGTAATGAGGACTTCCGGGATTTCCCGACTGCCCGCCGGGATATACGCCGTATGCTTTAGGTTCTGGTCCAAGTGCCACGACCATGCGCCACGATGGTCCGGTTCGCTCGGTGGTGGCATTGACAATACTTCTTCCTCCCCCAATCTGTACGTTTAAGGCACTGAGCGCGTCTAGCCGGGCTAAATGGGCAATACGCGTAGCTTTATGAGGACCCCATTGCCAGGCCGTACCAATGGGGCCATGTCGACGGGACAGCGAATCGACAGCCATCTGAAACGTTTGGGTCAGCACACTGCCGATGGTTTCGCGGGCGGGGGTCGTTATATTATCAAACCAGCGGGAGGTCGGCTCTTTTTCGGCCAGATGAAGCGTCCGGTCGAAGCTTGGGTAACGTAGCGTCGTGGTATCGTTACTCGGAAAATCATCCTTCCAGACACCTTCTATATATTGTCGCATCCACTCCGTAAAAATTGTTGGTGCAATTTCTGTTACGTCATGATTATAGCGCCACTTTCTAATAAGCGCCAGTGCTTTCCCCTGCTCACCCGACAGGTCTTTCTCCTGCACATAAGGCAGAAAAACCGGTAAGGCATTGGCTGCCTGAAGGTTCACATTGTCGTTCTGTAACGCGCGCAGGCTATCGGGGGTAGCCTGATTCATGGCCGCCAACCGCTGATTAATTCGGGTCCCCCGTTCGGATGGCGCAAATTGCCAGTTGATGTAATACGGATACGTTGGGTCGGTAGATGACTGATTGGCGGAACTGACGAACCCTCTTGGCGGATTTTTTACGTGCGGATTATGAGCCGCCGGAATCCAGCCCTGCCAGTCGTGGGCGGGGTTGGTGCCATCCAATAAAAACTTACCCTGGTCTTTCCATTTGAGCGGAAAACGGCCATTTGGCGATATGGCAATGTCCTTGGCAACATCGGCGAAAACGAAATTTTGCGCTGGCGCACCGTAATAACTCAATGCCTTCCGGTAATCGTCGTGATTTTTAGCGCGGTCGAGGAGGTAATACGTCAGAAAGTCGTTCGCAGCTTCGTGAGCAATCCAGCGGGCAGCATAGCCTATTGGGACGTTTTTGGCAAATGGTTTCTGACCCACTTCATACATAATAGGGCCGTGATGTGTGTAAAGAATCGTATCAATTACGTCAGGCTTATCCTTTACTTTGATCATTTCAATTCGACGGCTGATGGGCTTCCAGCGGTTATCGTGCCAGTACTCTCGCCGGGAGGCATCTCTGAACCGAATCTGATAAAAATCCAGCACATCGGCACCTACGTTCGTGACACCCCAGGCCACTTGCTTATTGAATCCGATGATCACTCCCGGCGAACCGGGCATTGTAGCACCATATACATTTAGCGTTGGCGTTACGAGTTGCATCTGGTACCAGATTGATGGCAGACTGAGCGTTAAGTGCGGATCATTTGCCAAAATGGGGTATCCAGTCGCCGATTTCTGTGGCCCAACGGCCCAGTTATTGCTGCCGATGGCCGGGTCATGCTCAGGCCAGTTCATCGCTACCGACTTAGACCCGACATCGGGCAGGATCGTGGCGGGTACAGCGGGTACTTTTACAGGTGTAAAATCCCATTTTGTACCCACCGGAATAATTGGATCTTCGCGAACCGGATAATCCGGGAAGAGGTCAGTTGTGGTAGCCAGACCGTATTTCTTCAGTACGTTGCTCATGTTCAGATCGTCGGCACCGAGGGCCAGCACACCCGACATGTATTTAAGAAAGTAAGCGCATTTAATGGGTTGCCAGGGTTCGGGAGCGTAGCCTAACAGCTTATATTCGAGCGGGTAGTGCGCGGGCGTCAACTGACTGATGTACGCATTTATTCCCGCTGTATAGGCATTGATCGACTCGCGGGAGCGGGGATCTTTCATCATTTCCTTTACCGCTCTTTCGGCTCCGAAGCCCATGCCTAAGCGACGGTTGTAGCGGTCGAGTTCCAGTGCTCTGTCGCCAACAATTTCGGCAACACGGCCAGCAGCCGCGTGGGTCTGGAACTCCATTTGCCAGAGCCGATCGCGGGCGGTCAGATAACCCTGAGCGAAATACGCATCATGGTCATTTTGGGCGAAAACATGCGGAATCGCCAGATCATCGAACACAACAGTGACGGGAGATTTGGTGCCCTTTAGCGTTATTTCTTCATCGTTATCATTGACTGATTCCGCATTTTGCCAAAAACCAACGAACGGATTCAACAATGGCCCAAATGCCGGAATACTGCCCCAAGAGCGATTTAAGGCCCAAATAAATGAGATTGTAAGAAGAGAGACTAACGTAGCTTTTAGGTAGCGCATAAGTGGGCGGGCGGCAGAAAAAATAGCACTGCAAGTTTACCATTGCATTCAGCAAATAAAAAGCATTCTTTTTCTGATGGAAAAATTCCTCTCGAATTCGTCGGCTCTTACGTTCTGCTTAGAAGACACGTGACGGATAAACGCCTGCCAAATCGGTTTTCTATAGTAGAAATTGTAGTTTTGGCTACAACTTTCATCTCACCGTATGCAATTTGTTTTTCTACTGCTTGCCATGAGCGTTTTTGCCCAGCCTGCCCATACAACTCTACCACCTACGTTCGATTTACAGGGGCATAGAGGTTGTCGGGGTCTAATGCCCGAAAATACCATCCCAGCCTTCCTCAAAGCCCTTGATCTTGGCGTCACTACGCTGGAACTGGACGTAGTAATCAGTAAAGACAAGCAGGTAGTGGTTTCGCACGAGCCGTATTTCAATACTGCATTCTCCATCGCGCCGGATGGCGTCCCGGTAACAAAAAAAGACGAGAAGAGTCTGGTGCTTTATCAGATGAATTATAGCGATATCAGACGCTACGATGTTGGTTCAAATGGAAACCCGGCCTATCCTGAACAACAAAAGCTGAAGGCGTATAAACCCTTATTAAGTGAGGTTATTGAGCAGACCGAAGCGTATCGAAAAGCCAAAAATCTACCGTTATTTTCGTATAACATCGAGATCAAAAGCGAGCCGTCGGAATACAACAAAAGCCAACCCGAACCAGCGGCCTTCTGCGAACTTGTATTGGCGGTTCTAAAAAAGCAGTTACCCCCCGACCGGATTGTCATTCAAAGTTTTGATTTTGCCGTATTAAAACAATGGGGAAAGGCTGCTGATCGGACTGCCGGACCGGAAGCGAACTATGTTACCGTCCGGCTGGCTGCTTTAGTCGAAAATTTACGCAGCCCGGAGAAGAATTTGGCCGAGCTTGGTTTTAAACCAGATATTTACAGCCCGTATTACCGGCTCATCAGTCGCGAAAAAATTGCCCGGCTACATGAGCAGGGCATCAAAGTGATTCCGTGGACGGTGAATCAGCGCGACGTAATGGAACGGTTGAAGGAATGGGGCGTTGACGGGCTAATTACGGACTATCCCGACCGGGCCAGCGATTTGTAAAACCAATCAGCAACCTTGGTTGTTCTTATTGCTGATCAACTTAAGTTGGTTAATTTAGGCTTATTTTAGACGCATGACCCTCCTAAACACCACATTAAAATGGCTCCTGCAAAGGCGATTGCCCCGCATTGAGGCAATGATGAAGCAGCCCGGCGAGATTCAGCAGAAGGTCTTCAGTCAACTCATTCGAGCCGGTCGCCGGACGGAGTGGGGTCAGAAATACGCGTATAAGTCCATCCAAAGCATCCGGGATTTCCAGCAGCAAGTTCCCGTTTCGAGTTACGAAGACCTGTTTCCATACATTGAGCGGGTCATGAAAGGCGAGAGCAAAGTCCTTTGGCCTTCGCCCGTTCGCTGGTTTTCCAAATCGTCGGGAACAACCAACGCCCGCAGCAAATTTATTCCCGTCACCACCGAGTCGCTGGACGAAAGTCATTTTAAAGGCGGCAAAGACATGATGGCCCTGTACATCGCCAATAACCCCGACAGTTCGGTATTTGAAGGCAAAGGCCTCTCCATTGGTGGCAGTCTCCATCAAAATCCTTATGGCAATAATAGTGCTGCCGGCGACATATCGGCGGTAGTGATGAAAAATCTGCCCAGTTGGGCACAATACATTCGTACACCCTCTATTCAGGTTGCCCTGATGGATGAATGGGAGGCCAAATTAGAACAGATGGCTGACATTACGTCTCAGGAAAACGTGACCAGCCTGCTCGGTACGCCAACATGGGGCATGGTGTTGATCGACAAAATTCTGGCGCGCACGGGCAAGTCTAATATTCTGGAAGTATGGCCTAATTTCGAGGTGATGATGCACGGCGCGGTTAATTTCCAACCGTACCGAGACTTGTTCCAACAGCATGTTTTTCCGTCGAAAGCAGTTCGCTATCAGGAAGTTTACAATGCGTCGGAAGGTTTTTTTGCTATTCAGGACGACCTGACCCGCGTGGGTGAAATGCTGCTGATGCTCGATTATGGCATTTTTTATGAGTTTGTCCCGATCCATGAATCTGACCAGCCTTTTCCGAAAGCATTGACCATCGAGGAAGTCGAGCTTGACAAAAATTACGCCCTCATCGTGTCGACAAATGGTGGTTTGTGGCGGTACAAAATTGGCGATACGGTTCGGTTCACATCCCTTTATCCACACCGGCTGAAAGTGAGTGGACGAACGAAGCATTTTATCAACGCATTTGGGGAAGAAGTCATCGTTGAAAACGCCGAAACTGCTATCACGAAAGCCTGTGAAGTTACGGGAGCCGTTATAACCGATTATACAGCCGGGCCGAATTACATGAGCAACGGTGCCAACGGCTGCCACGAATGGGTTATCGAATTCTCGCAGGAGCCTGACAATCAACAGCGATTCAATCAGGTTCTGGATCAAACCCTCCGACAAATCAACTCCGATTACGACGCCAAACGCTACAACGATATGGTGTTGAAAAGCCCGCGCGTTCACGTTGTGCCGTCCGGTACGTTCTACGCCTGGATGAAGCAGCGCGGTAAAGTTGGTGGCCAGCATAAAGTGCCCCGTTTGGCAAATTCCCGTGAATATTTGGATGATATTCTGGGCCAGTTAACTGTTGATTGGTAGTGTTCACCGAACGAAGCATTTTTCTCTGCTGTTCTATCGGTAGAAATTAATCTTTACCCAGTAGGGCACGAAAGTCGGTTCGGACTCCGTTGACGGTCCGGCTTTGCCCTTTCGCTCTTTGAGCCAATGAAATCCTTCGATATACCTGATTATTACCGCAGTAGCATTATTACTCCGCTGAAAGAGTTTCGGCGGAAACGGGATAAGCTGAAGCGCGACTTTACCCCCACCCTGCTTGATTTTGGCCCGATCCGGCTGCTGATTGCGCGGCATTTTGGCTTCTGTTATGGCGTCGAGAATGCGGTTGAAATTGCGTATAAAGCCATTGCTGAGAATCCCGGCAAGCGAATCTTTCTGCTTAGTGAGATGATTCACAACCCCGACGTCAACGCCGATTTGCAGGACCGGGGAGTACGGTTCATTATGGATACGAGCGGACGGCAACTAACGCCCTGGTCTGAACTGTCATCGGCCGATGTTGTCATTATTCCAGCCTTCGGGACAACACTGGAAATACAGCATCAACTCGCTGCCGTCGGACTGGACATTGCCAAGTATGACACAACTTGCCCCTTTGTCGAGAAAGTCTGGAACAAGGCCAGCCAGATCGGGCAAAAAAATTATACGGTGATTGTACATGGCAAACCCAGCCACGAAGAAACCCGCGCTACGTTCTCGCACAGCAAGGAAGCCGCCCCAACGGTTGTGGTCAAGGACATGGCCGAAACGCAGCGACTGGCAAAATACATACTCGGCGAATTACCTGCCGAACAATTTTATGCTGAGTTTTCCGGTCAATACTCGGCAGATTTCAACCCGAATCGCGATCTGGAACGTATCGGTGTTGTCAACCAAACGACTATGCTGGCCTCTGATACACAGAGCATTGCTGATTATCTGAAGCAGGTGATGATTCAGAAATACGCGCTGGCTGACGAATCGGTAGAAGCCCACTTTGCCAATACCCGCGATACGCTTTGCTACGCCACCAACGATAATCAGGACGCTACGTATGCTCTATTGACTTACCCCGCCGATTTTGCTATTGTAGCCGGGGGCTATAACTCATCCAATACGTCGCATATCGTTGAACTTTGCGATGAAAAACTGCCGACGTATTTCATCGAGTCAGAACAGAAAATCTTGTCAGACAAGCTGATTCGCCATTTTGACATGCATACGAAGCAGGAAATGATCACGGAGAGTTTTATTCCTCAAACCAGTCCGGTTACGGTTTTGCTGACTTGTGGAGCATCCTGTCCCGATGCGGTCGTTGAAGGAATCCTGCTTAAACTGATCAGTTTTTTCGATAATGCCCGGCCTATTGAGGAGATAATGAGCGAGTACGCTTAATCAATCAGGGCACTTTTATGACTACTTCCCGGCTCTCGTTCTGGAGCCGGTCGAGGGCCGTTATCACGTAAACATATTTCTTTTTTGGGTCAGCCGTTTTATCCATAAAACGCGTGGATGATTCGCCCATGCACTGCGCTACGATATACCGGGGGTCCTCTAAATACAAACGCGGGCGTCGGCCTTCAAACCGGTAAATAACGTACGAATTGGCTCCGTCGCCATCCATCGCATCAGCCGATTGCTGCCAGAATAATTCGATACCTTCAGCGGTCATCGCGGCTTTTAAGTCGCGGGGAGGCAGGGGCGGAATACTATCTAACCACTTCATTGTTGGCACTAAGGCCGGGTATCGGTAGAAATTATTTTGCAGCGAATCCCGAATAGCCAACGGATTGTTTTTCAAGCTTTTAGCACTAAAAAATACGCTTCCCATCACTGCTTTCTGCTGCCGGTTATACCGCATCTGGTCCGGAAATTCTGTAGGTCGCCACCAGCCGGGATCACGCTCGGAGCCGCGTCCAACACGGTAAGCACCCTGCCCAATATATAAATGACAGTTGCCGTTGTTACGTGTCCACCAGTCAACGAGCGTTTTATACGGCACCCGCCCAAACTCGGAACTGAAATATACCTGGGGAACAATGTAATCGATCAGGCCATCGCGTACCCACTTTCGGGTGTCGGCATAGAGATCATAGTACGATTGCCCACCGTTCGTAGCCGATCCTTCTACATCGTTGCTTTGGTTTTTCCAGATACCAAACGGGCTGATACCAAACTTAACCCATGGCTTATTGGCCCGAATCGAGTCGCGCAATTCCTGAACCAGTTTCGTTACGTTATCGCGTCGCCAGTCGGGCTTCTTCATACCGTTGAAATTGGCCTGATACGTACTGTCGTCGCGCAATACCTGACCAGCTTCGGCATACGGATAAAAATAATCATCGAAATGAATGCCATCGACGTCGTATTCGCGCACCACATTCGCCACGATCCCGGCAATGTAGGAGCGAACGGCGGGCAGACCGAGGTTGAATAATTTTTTCCCGCCATAGGTCAGCATCCATTCAGGTTTGCGATTAACGATGTTCGTGGGAGCCACGCTGGCCGTTTTGCTGAAGGTAGCCCGGTCGAGGTTGAACCAGGCATGAAACTCCAGCCCACGCTGGTGCGCCTGCTCGATCATAAACTCCAGCGGGTCGTAAAATGGCTCCGGGGCTAATCCCTGCTGGCCCGTTAACCACTCCGACCAGGGTTCTGAACTTCGGGCATAAAAGGCATCGGCCGCCGACCGAATCTGGACGACCACTGCGTTGAGGCCCATTTGCTGTTGCTGATCAAACATGCCGACGAGTTCGCGCTGCTGATCGACAACGGGCAATCCCTTCTTGCTAGGCCAGTCAATATTATCGACCGTAGCGATCCAAACGGCCCGAAATTCGCGCTTGGGAGGAGCAGGTGTCTGGTCTGTCGGTTCATCAAATTCGAGGGTATCAGCCGGGGGCACGACGACCACAGGTACAACCGGCTTTTGTGGCTCGGGTTTTACGACTGGTTTTTGCGGGGCCGCAGCGACAGGCACTGTTCGGGCAGGTTTGCCAACCGGTTTCTGCGTAACCACTGTCTTGGCAGGCCGACAGCTATTACCAAGACAAACAAAAAGAAGAAGACCAATTGGGGCAATAAGACGCATCGGGCGGAATAGGTTAATCGCCAAAAATAACGATAGTCTGGCATTCCTTAGCCGAATCGCCAGTCAATTCTGTCTTTTTCCAAGTGCCCTACACGAATCACTGCAATAAATTACCTGTTCCCAGTCGCGTTCCCACTTTTTGCGCCAGCTAAAGGGCCGGTTACAAACAGGGCAAATTTTGGTGGGCAGCTCTGACTTTTTACGCATTTTCACACAACCCGAACACTACGTTCAATCAGGAAGTTTATCCGGTATGAAAACATCCTCAGCCATAGAAGCCCTCACCGAAGTCGACATTGACCGTATTATTGAAATGGCTTGGGAGGACCGTACCCCATTTGACGCCATAGAAGCCCAATTTGGTCTATCGGAGCAGGACGTTATTACGGTAATGCGACGGGAAATGAAACCATCGTCGTGGCGGATGTGGCGGGCTCGTGTGCAGGGGCGGGCAACGAAGCATACAGCTCTATCGGATGTGGATGATGCGCGGTTTAAGTCGAATCAGCAGCGAGCAGTCTCGCAGAACAAGGTTACCAAACGATAAATATTCTATTTGGCAAGTGCTGTAATAAACTTACTTTTGTGCCGTTCAAAATGGATAATAGCACTATTTGTTCTGTTTTTTGCAAAAATTCAATAAATTTTAAGAATTTTCTATTTTAAAAGATGGTAGCTTTACGCCGTCTTGTAATCAAGTTTTAACAGACTGCATTATTTATGTCGAGCCAGAAATTAGATCAGATAGATCGAAACGTTTTAGAAATTCTGCAAGCCAACGCCAAAATCACCAACGCTCAGCTTTCCAAAGAAATTGGTCTCTCGCCCGCTCCCACGCTCGAACGCGTAAAGAAACTCGAAATGTCGGGCATTATTCAGAGTTACCACGCGCAGCTAAACCGTGAAAAAATCGGTCTTGGCGTTACAACATTCGTGATGGTTACGCTGGTAGGTCACAAGAAAGAAACCACCATGTCGTTTGTTGACAAAGTCAACGAAATTCCTGAAATCATTGAGTGTCACCACATTACCGGCTCGGGTGATTTTCTGTTGAAAGTAATTGCCAAAGATATTTCGTCGTATCAGGGCTTGATGCTTGATGTTATTAACGAAATCGACGAGGTTGCCAGCACACAAACGATGGTAATCATGTCTACTTTTAAAGAAAGTAAAGTACTTCCAATTCCGTGATGAATGATGAATTATAAATGGTGAATTATGAGGACTTCAGGCGTCCTGACATTAATGATTCATCATTTATAATTCATCATTATTTCTGCTTCCGCCGTTCCTGCCGACGCGACTTTTTGGCTTCGTCCATGGCTTTCTTCGCTTCTTTATACTGGCTGGATTTTCGTTCGGCTTTGTCGATTACTTCTTTGAAATACGCCTGCGCTACGTCGTAATTTTTCTCATCCGTCGCAATTTTGGCCAGCCCCAGCACCGACGACCAATAGTACCCCGCGTTTGTCGCTTTGGTCTGCTTAGCAAAGTCAATCGACTTCTGATAGTACATTTTGGCCTCTGGTATGTTCTTGTAAAACAGGTGATTAACGTAAGCCAGGATATAAGCCGCCGTACGTCCGCTAACACCTTCATAGCCCGACTGAGTACGATCAACTTTTGCTAAAATATCCTTCGACAGTCGTTCCGCTTCGGCCAGACGACCGGTTACAAACGCCGACCGGGCATAATATCGCTCGAAGAACGGATTGTCAGGATATTGCTCATTCATGTATTTCGACATTTCATACGCTTTATCATACTGATTCTCCATGCTATAAATCTGAACCAGAAAATAGCGGGCCTCCACACGGGTATAGAAGGCCGAGTTCGCCGTTTTTTCTAATTCCTTGATACCATTTAGCTTGTTTCCTTTTGGGAAAAACATCAAAATGGGCTTCAACAACGGGTAATTCTCCGGAATCCACTGGGCGTAATAATTATACATGCCGTCGCCAAACAACAGCTCGGGGCTGAAATCGGCATTGCCTTTGCATTTTTCAAAGTACTTAAGCGCGTTTTTACCAGCGACGGTTGCTTTCGCCCACTTTTTCCGTTCGGAATACAACCGTCCTTTGAAGGCATAGGCAGCCGCCAGAAAAAACGACGGTTCAAGCTTATTTTCGCTATCCTCATACAGTTTTTCGGCCAGCGCAATCGTTGTATCCATGTAGGCCAAGCAAGGCGTATCGTAATCTGTTACGTCGGTGTTAGGTACAATTTTCCACCATTCGGCCAGGCCCATCATGAAATAAGGCATTGGGTGCTTTGGGTATCGCAGCCGCAACCAGCGGAACTCCCTGTCGGCGTCGTAGAACTTATAATTATACATCTGGTTGATAGCCTCCGCCGACTCAATCTGAACGCCGGGGTGTTTCAGTAGACCATCGTATTTCTTGTCAAAAGCCGACGGGTCGTAAAGTTGGGCCTGAGCCAAAATTGCCAGCCCCATCAGCCATACCGTCAACGTTAATGTCTTCATTCGCTAAAATTAGAGTTAGAGTTGTACCCGTGTTTATTCAATATTGACTTCATCCAGCCAATGGCGGCTGAACCAGTTCTTTAGTAAGAACGTAATCGGGCATCGGTCCGTTTGCCAGCACTTATTTTTTGGTGAAATTTCGTTCACTTCCTGCCTATCCGCGTATCTTTGAGATTCCGCCGACATCAATATGCTGACTATAAAGGATAAAACGTTCGTCCCATTTATTAAGGCTGATGCCATTCAGGCACGAATTCAGGAGTTGGCAGACGAGATCAATCAGGAATATGCCGACAAACGACCGTTGATTGTTGTGGTATTGAATGGAGCGTTTGTATTCGCAGCCGACCTGGTAAAACACCTGACCATTCCCTGCGAAATTACGTTTATCCGGGTCGCTTCCTATACCGCCACCGAGTCGAGCGGGCAGCTTAAAGAGATTCTGGGGTTGAATGATGAGATTGCGGGCCGTGACTTGATTATTGTTGAAGACATTGTTGATACCGGCCTGACAATCTGTGAAGTATGCAATCAGCTTCAGGCAAAAGAACCATCATCAATCGCCATTGCAACCTTGCTGTTTAAACCAGCCGCGCTGAAAAAGCCACTCGATTTGCAGTACGTCGGTTTTGAGATTGAAAACCGGTTTGTACTGGGCTACGGCTTGGATTATGATGGATTGGGCAGGAACACGCAGGATATTTTCGTGCTCGCGTAATTGTCCCGAACAGCGTTTTGCTGTTTTTACCCATTACGATCTACCGATCTACCTCTCCCATCACCACATCAATTGACCCGATAATTGCCACCAGATCAGCCAGCATGGCTCCCCGGCTGATTTCGCTGATGACCGAAAGGTTATGAAAGCAGCAAGACCGGGCTTTGCAGCGCACCGGTACGTCGGACTTTCCATCAGTGCGGAAAAAGAATCCCAATTCACCTTTGGCACTTTCGGCGCGGGCGTAAAAATCCATTGCTTTCGGTCTTATTTTCTTCGGTACAACGGCTTGCGGGTCATAGTCGCGGGTGCGTTTGTGATCGCCCAAAAGCTGATCGAGGCACTGCTCAATGATACGTATCGACTCGTGGCACTCCAGCACCCGAACATTGTTCCGGTCCCAACAATCGCCAACGGCTCCCATTTTTCCTTCACCGATGGGAATATCAAAATCCAGTTCAGGATAAACCGAGTAGCCATCTACCCGGCGAAGATCATAACGCAGTCCCGACCCACGTAGCATGGGGCCGGTGCAGCCATAATTAATCGCGACGGTTAATGGCAGTACGCCTACATTGGCCGTTCGTTTGATAAAGATTTCGTTTTCGATAACGATCTGATTCAGCTCAACCAGTTTGGGTTTGAGATAAGCAATATACTCCCGGCATCGCTCTTCAAAGCCTACAGGAAGGTCGTAAAACAACCCGCCTACCCAAATATAATTGTACAACATACGCGCCCCACTGACCCATTCAAGCAACCGCTGGATGTGCTCCCGGTCGCGCATGAGCCACAAAAACGGCGTATAGGCACCAATGTCGAGCGCGTAGGTGCCTATTCCGACGAAATGGGCGGCAATACGATTCAGTTCGGCCACCAGCACACGGATATATTCGGTTCGCTTCGGAATATCGTTCTCAATACCCAGCATCCGCTCCACACCCATTACAAAGGCATGTTCGCTGTTCATCGCGGCTAAATAATCGAGCCGGTCCACGAACGGAATCGTCTGGTTGAAGGGCAGTGACTGGGCGTGTTTCTCAAAACAGCGGTGTAGATAGCCCAGATGCGGCACAACATCCACAACAATTTCGCCATCCGTAACGACTTCAAACCGCAACACGCCATGCGTCGATGGGTGCTGCGGTCCCATGTTCAGAATCATCTCGCCCTCATTGAGCATTTCGGGCCGGTAAACACTCGGTTCCGACGCCCGGAAATGACCGGGGGCATATTCGTATTGTATGGTTTGCGTAGGCATAACAACATCAAAGGTCGAAAGGCATCGGTCGAAAGACAAACACGTGCTGTCTTTTATTGCTAAACTCGCTCTAAATAATCTGTGCGACTGGCTTATACTTTTTCTTAATAATCTGTTGGTCAAGTGAGATAGGTTTCGTACCTTTGCGCTCCTTATAGAGAAAACGAACTTTAGCGATGGCAAAGAAAGGCGCCAATAGAATCCAGGTCATTCTGGAATGCACCGAGCAGAAAGACAGCGGTGTTCCCGGTATGTCCCGGTACATTACGACGAAAAACCGGAAGAACACGCCGACTCGTATTGAGCGGAAGAAATACAATCCGTTCCTTAGAAAAGTAACGCTGCACAAAGAAATCAAATAGGTCTATAGTTTGTGGTTCGTAGTTCGTAGTTTTTCGCTACCGACACATACGAGCCGTGAGCTGTACACTGTAAACGACAGACTAACCAATGGCAAAAAAGGTAGTTGCAACCCTGAAAACGAAGGACAACGGCAAGGCATTCGCCAAGATTATCAAAGCCGTGAAATCGCCAAAAACCGGCGCGTATACCTTCAAAGAAGAAATGGTTCCGGTTGACGAAGTACAGGCTGCGCTGAAAAGCTAAGTTTCCCAAACTGTCAACTCTGCATAAAGACATTCGTCCCACAGCCCTTAGAAGCTCTGTGGGACTTTTTTTATTTAAATCGCCGTTAGTGGGTAGTCGTTAGTATATTGACGCTGGAGTTACTAAGGGCTAACGACCCCTGATTATACAATGGCTTTATTCGGCTTATTCTCGAAAGAAAAGAAAGAAACGCTCGACAAGGGGTTAGAGAAAACAAAAGACAGTTTTTTCTCTAAGCTGGGACGGGCAGTCGTTGGCAAATCGACCGTTGACGAAGAGGTACTGGATGAGGTCGAAAATGTTCTGATCTCTTCCGATGTAGGCGTTGAAACAACGGTCAAAATTATCCGGCGAATCGAAGAACGCGTAGCCCGAGACAAATATGTGGGCACCGACGAACTCGACCGTATTCTCCGCGAAGAAATTGCTGCCCTACTCTCTGATAACAAAACTATTGATGTCTCCGGAACCGCATCGGCGGACCAGCCAGACCGCGACGATTTTTCGTTGCCTATTGGCATAAAACCTTATGTAATTATGGTCGTGGGTGTCAACGGTGTTGGCAAAACGACAACCATTGGCAAATTAGCCGCCCAATTCCACAAACGGGGTAAAAAGGTTGTACTCGGCGCGGGCGATACGTTCCGGGCGGCTGCCGTGGACCAGCTCAAACTCTGGGGCGACCGTGTGGGCGTACCGGTTATTTCGCATGGCATGAACACAGACCCCTCGGCGGTTGCCTTCGATGCTGTAAAAAGAGCCACTGAAATCAACGCCGACGTAGTGATTATCGACACGGCAGGACGATTGCATACGAAGATCAACCTGATGAACGAGTTGACCAAAATAAAGCGGGTTATGCAAAAGTTCACACCCGACGCACCCCACGAAGTACTGTTAGTTCTGGATGGATCGACTGGGCAAAACGCGTTTATTCAGGCAACAGAATTTACGAAAGCGACAGAAGTTACCGCGCTGGCAATCACTAAATTGGACGGAACAGCGAAAGGTGGCGTTGTCATTGGCATCTCCGATCAGTTCAAAATTCCGGTCAAGTACATTGGCGTTGGCGAGAAGATTGATGATTTGCAGACGTTCAACAAGATGGAATTTGTCGATTCGTTTTTCAAAAAGTGATGCGTAGTCTTCCTGTCTTAGTGGCCCTACTTCTCAGCCTATCGCTAACGGCCTATGCCCAGAAACAAAGTCGCCGAAAAGCGGCTAAGCCCGTCGTTTTTCAGGGAATTTGCGGGACTGTTCTGGTGAAACGGGGCAACCAGATGCCCAGCCCCGACTCTCCACAAACCAAGTCTGGCGGTTCGCCCACCGAGCGCGAAGTACTCATCTACCCCGTGCTGAACATGAGCGAGATTGAGACTGACGAGAATGGGTTTATCAACTCCGTTGGCGATAAAAAACCGGTTATGTCTGTGAAATCGGGTAAAGACGGCAAGTTTTGTGCACGTCTCCCGGTGGGGCAATACTCAGTGGTTGTGCGAGAACCGAAAGGGTTGTACGCGAATCTGTTCGACAGTAAAAACGATATTTTCCCGGTCAGCGTCCAGAAGAACCGCCGGTCTACAGTAAGCGTTGAGATTACGCACGAGGCTGTATTTTGAGTAAAGCAGTCGGTTTGCCAGTACGCGGTATATCCGCAATTTATAATCTACAGCGGGTTTCCATCCGCGTTACCAAATGAAAACCAAAGGAATACGTACCAATAAAATTAATATCGTCACGCTCGGCTGCTCGAAGAACCTTGTGGATTCGGAGGTGTTGTTTACGCAACTCAGGGGCAACGGTATGGCCGTGACGCATGAATCGAAGAAAGACGACGCGAATATTGTGGTTATCAATACGTGCGGCTTTATCGACAATGCGAAAGAAGAATCCATCAACACCATTCTTCGATACGTGGATGCCAAAGATGCGGGCATAGTCGATAAAGTGTACGTAACGGGTTGCCTGTCACATCGTTATAAAGATGAACTCGAAGTTGAGATGCCAACCGTCGATGCGTGGTTTGGCACTAACGAACTGCCCCGATTGCTGAAAACTCTCCGCGCCGACTACAAGCATGAACTCGTTGGCGAACGCCTGCTGACAACACCCGCTCACTACGCCTACCTCAAAATTGCTGAAGGTTGCGACCGTCCCTGCTCGTTCTGCGCTATTCCGCTCATGCGCGGGAGTCACGTATCACGTCCGATGGATGAGTTGGTCACCGAAGCACGATCGCTGGCACGACGCGGCACGAAAGAACTAATTCTAATTGCTCAGGATCTGACGTATTACGGGCTGGATATCTATAAAAAACGCAACCTCGCCGAACTCATCGACCGGCTCGCCGATGTGGAAGGTATTGAGTGGATTCGGTTGCAGTACGCGTATCCGTCGGGCTTTCCGCTCGACGTGCTGGACGTGATGCGAAACCGGTCTAACGTCTGCAAATACTTGGATATGCCTCTTCAAACCGGCTCCACTGAATTATTGAAACTCATGCGCCGGGGTATTACGCGGGAGAAAACCGAAGCTCTGATTGAAACGATTCGCGAACGGGTTCCGGGCATCACGCTCCGCACTACGTTAATTGTCGGCCATCCTGGCGAAACGGAAGCCATATTTCAGGAGACGTATGACTTTGTCGAACGGTCGCGCTTTGACCGTTTGGGCGTGTTTACCTACTCGCACGAAGAAAATACGCACGCGCACTCGATGCCTGATGACATTCCGGCGGATATAAAGCAGGAACGCGCCGATGAATTGATGGATGTACAGCAGGGCATCTCGCAGGAGTTGAACCAGTTAAAAATTGGGCAGACGTATAAGGTGCTGTTCGACCGGAAAGAGGGCGGCTATTTTGTTGGCCGCACCGAAGCTGACTCTCCCGAAGTAGACAACGAAGTACTGGTTCCAGCAAGTCAATACGTTCGTCTTGGTGATTTCGCCAACGTACGGATTGACCGGGCCGAAGAGTTTGATTTATACGGTGATGTTGTTTCCTGACTTTCTATAAACCCGCAGATACATCGTGGCGCAAGTCCCGAACCTTGCGGGTTTTTTCGTTGTTAAAAACCGGTAAACGCAACCCGTCCCGAATGAACTGTCAGTACCTGCCGCTTACCTCAACCGGCCAGTTTTCGCCACTCTTCCTCGATTACATCAGCAAAAAAGACAGTCTGACGCCGTTCTATAATCGCTTCCCGGATGTTACCGCCTTTGCCGGGCAAATAAATGAAAAGACGTTTGATCAGGCAAACCGGCAGGTTTTGGCAGATACGCTTGAGCGGCAGTATAAGGAAATTTCGACGAAACCCGATTTTGCGGTACTGCGCCAGTCTAACACGTTTACCGTGACAACGGGCCATCAGCTCAACATTTTTACGGGGCCGCTCTACATTATCTACAAACTTATCACGACGATAAACCTGGCCCGGCAATTAAAAAAAGCCTACCCAGATTACAATTTCGTGCCGGTTTACTGGATGGCAACCGAAGACCATGACTTCGCTGAAATCAATCATTTTTCTCTATTGGGCCGAAATTATGCCTGGCAGACCGAGCAGCGCGGGGCCGTTGGCCGCATAAATCCGCAGGAATTAAAAACCCTCTTCGCTCAGATTCCTGAAAAACTGACCCTTTTTGAAGCCGCTTATCTGAAACATGATACGTTGGCCGATGCTACCCGGTATTATATCAATGAACTCTTCGGTGCCGAAGGTTTAGTTTGCTTAGACGCTGACGACGCGGCACTGAAACGCGTTTTCTCTCCCGTTATGCGCGACGAACTTGTTCATCAACAGGCGGGCGAGATGGTGCAAAAACAGACTGCGCAGTTGGAAGAATTGGGCTACAAAACCGTTATCACCCCCCGCGACATTAATCTGTTTTACTTGGACGACCAACTTCGGGAGCGTATTGAACGGAAGGAAGACGGTACGTATCGGGTGCTGCACACGCAATTGAAATTTTCGGAAAGCGAGATACTGAGTATACTGGACCAACACCCCGAAAGGTTCAGTCCTAATGTGGTGCTGCGGCCGTTGTATCAAGAAATGATTCTCCCTAATCTGGCCTATATCGGTGGTCCGTCGGAAGTGCCGTACTGGTTGCAGTTAAAGCCGGTTTTCGAGTATTTCCAGACGCCCTTTCCAATTCTGATGCCGCGCAATTTCGCGATGTACGTTCCGGCGGTAAGTGCAAAACGTATCTGCAAACTGGGGCTTACACCCGAAGAACTTTTTAAGGATACGCTCACCCTCAAACGCGAATATATCGACAACCATACACGCCATACGCTCAAGTTCGACAATGAGAACAAGACGGTAAATAAAGCGTTGGACGCCATTCTGCATAAAGCACAAATGGTCGATCCCACGCTCGAAAAGGCGGTTTTGGCTGAAACAAAGCGGTTTGCCAATGCTGTTGCGAGGCTCGAAAAGAAAATGCGCCGGGCCGAAGAACGGAATCAGGAGACGGGTATCCGGCAGCTTTTGGCCGTTAAGAATGAGCTATTTCCGAACGGTGGATTACAGGAACGCAGCGAAAATTTCCTGTCGTTCTACCTGAACGACCGCCAGTTTCTGCAAAAAATGCTGTCCGCTTTTGACCCCTTCGACTACCGGATGCAACTTTGCTTAGAATAACATGGCCGTCCCTGTCGGTTAGAATGTGCTATGACCAAAGCCGAATTACGTCAACAATTTCTGACCAAACGAAAAGCCCTGTCAGCAACAGACATACAGCATTTTAGTCAGTTAATTGCTCAGTCTTTGGTTGACTTTTTGGAGAAAGAAAATCACCTCGAAAAAATCAATATTGTTCATATATTTCTGCCGATACAGCATCAGAATGAAGTCAATACGTGGCCGATTATCCATTTAGTGTGGCAAAAATTTCCGACGATTCAGGTTGTCGTTTCGATAACAGACCCTGTTGGCAATTCACTTACACACTATCGTCTCGACCAGTATACGCCCTTGGTTGAGAACAAATGGGGCATTCCCGAACCCGTCAACACCGGCCAGATACCCATTGAAAGTGATCAAATTGACCTGGTTCTTATCCCTCTACTAATCTTCGACCGGACAGGGCATCGTGTTGGCTATGGCGGTGGCTATTACGACCGTTTTCTGGCCCAATGTCGTCCTGATTGCCTGAAAATAGGGTTGTCGCTGTTCGAACCGATTGAGCAAATCGAGAATACCGAACCAACGGACATTCGATTGGATGCGTGCGTTACACCCACGAACCGTTGGCTTTTTTCGGAGTAGATTGACTGTGCGTCAAACTTTTGCCGTATTTTTGCGGAAAAGTAGTCAAGCGGTTTCATCCGCATTTATTAACCAATCAAAAGCGGGTTTCTGCCCGCATCACAAAAATGAAAATTGCAGTCGTTGGGGCTACCGGGTTAGTTGGTAGCGAAATCCTGAAGGTATTGGCGGAACGCAACTTCCCCGTGTCCGAACTCATTCCCGTTGCTTCCGAGCGGTCGGTTGGTAAACAGGTCGAGTTTAAGGGTAAACCCTACACGGTTGTCAGTTTTGAAGATGCCATTGCCGCCAAACCCGCCATCGCCATTTTCTCAGCTGGTGGCAGTACGTCGCTGGCTCTTGCTCCCAAGTTTGCCGAAGCCGGAATTACGGTTGTCGACAACTCATCGGCCTGGCGCATGGACCCGACTAAAAAATTAGTCGTTCCCGAAATCAACGCCGATACGTTGACGCCGGAAGACAAAATTATTGCCAATCCAAACTGCTCGACCATTCAAATGGTTGTGGCTCTGAAACCCCTGCACGACCGGTATAAAGTGAAGCGCGTGGTAGTTTCTACGTACCAGTCTGTAACCGGAACAGGCAAAGCCGCCGTTGATCAGCTTTTCGCCGAACGGGCAGGTAATCAGACCGTTGAGAAAGTATATCCGCATCAGATCGACCTGAACGTACTACCCCACATCGACGTATTCCTCGACAACGGCTATACGAAAGAGGAGATGAAGATGGTTAACGAAACCAAAAAAATAATGGGCGATGACTCCATTCAGGTTACGGCCACAACGGTTCGCATTCCAACTATCGGCGGTCACTCCGAAGCGGTGAATAT